>JBBSOU010000034.1:0-28442 GCA_038259445.1 Lysobacterales bacterium
GCGCTAGTGGAACGTCAGCATCGTGGCAGCGACTCGCCCACTTGATGTGACAGGGAAGTCGCTCCCATACAAGCAGGCAGCGTCGCTGATTCTTGTGGGAGAGACGTTGTTCCCACACAAGCCCACAGCGTCGCGGACTATTGTGCGAGGGACTTCAGTCCCGGTTCCTTTCGCGCGAGTTGGACAAGACTTTTTTACGCACCAGCCCTCACCCGAACGGCCACAGGTCCCAGTACCACGCGAAGGCCGACACACTGATCGCGGCGAGGCCGACCAGCGTGAAGCCGATACGGCTGGCGCGGCGCAGCGAACGTGCGGTCAGCGCAGCGGTGACCGCAATGATCCCAAGCATGCCGGCGATCGGTGCGAGCCACGCGAAGGTACTGGCCCAGCCGTAGGTGCCGAACAGCAGCATCGCCGGCGTCGCCTCGGCCACCAGCCCGAAGGCGGCGCCGAGGCCAGCGAGATGCGCTACCGCCGCAAGCGCTGCGAGGCCGGCCAGCCAGCGCGTGCCAAGAGCACGCGTGCGCGTCTCGCCGCTGATCATGCGCGCGAGCCAGCCGGACACGAACGCGAACAATCCAACCACCACGATCAGCGCCGACACGCCGATCCAGATTCCGTGCGGCAGCAACGTCTTCTTGTCGACATCGAACAGCGCCGCCGCGCGCGGCAGCATGCCCGTGGCGAAGTACGGCGCAATGAATACGGCCGCTTTCTCGCCATCTTCCACGCATTGCATGTCGAGTGGCGCACTCGGATCGTTGAAGAACGCATTGAGGAACGCGCCGCCGCAATCGAGCGAGCGCGTCGGTCCGTGACCTGCATGCGGGAACTCAACAAGCCGCGCATTGCTCAGGCCGGGCATGATGGATTCGGCCAGCGGCGTCGGCGTGACCGGATCCCAGGCGCCATTGGCGACGACAATCGGCAGCGCACTGGTGACTGGCGCGTAGCGTGTCGGGTCGCGCGACGGCATGCCGCTGCGCGCGCACACCTGCGGCATGTCTGCAATCGCAGCGGGCGAGTTGAACGCTGCGCTGATCTCGGGATTTTCGGCCTGCTCACCCGCCATCGCCTTGACCCAGCCGTCGACGTAGCCGTCCTGGCACTGGATCGCGACCGCCATGCCCATGCTGATGTCGGGGAAGCCGCTGCCGGCGACCGTGGCAATTGCCTTGAACAGCGTCGCATCGCGCGTTTCGACCGCGCGGATCAGGCCTTCGATCACCGCAGGAATCAGCGGGTGGTTGGTTTGTTCGTAGAACAACGAGAACGGCAAGCCGGCGACGATGTCGGCGAACACGTAGGCCTTGCCGCCCGGGTACATTTCCGACGGCGTGACCTCGATTTCGAATGGTTTCTCGAGCACCGCCGCAATCGCCGCGAGGTAACGCCGCTTCTGGTCCGGATACGCCGCCGCGCACGCCGGTTGCGTCGCGCATGCCGCGAACAGCTTGTCGAGGTCACGCATGTACCAGCGCGAAACTCGCATGAGATCGCCGATATCGATCGGCACGATGCCGTCGAGCACCATCGCGCGAATCCCAGCAGGGTCGGTCTTCAGCAAGGCCTGGCCCAGCACGGAACCGTAGGAGATTCCCCAGACGTTCCACGATTCGAAGCCGAGTGCCATGCGCAATGCGCGCACGTCGCGCGAGTTCTCGAACGTGTTGTAGCCGCGCAGATCCACTCCCTGCGCGCGCGCGAGATCGGCGCACGACACGATCGAGGCGAGCAGCGTGCGCTGCGATTCTTCGAAATCGGCGGTGATCTGGGCGGCCCGGTTGCGTGTCGCGAAAAACGGGCAGAACGTGGTCGAGTTGCCGATGCCGCGCTGTTCGAGCACATACAAGTCGCGCTGTTCGACCAGGCGATGATCCTTCAGCCGCTTGACGTAGGTGTCGATGCCGACGCCGGGTCCGCCAGTCAGGTAGACCACCGGATCAGCGCGCTTGTCGACGGCGTTGCCGTCCGTGTCCTTGCCCTTGGCGCGGATCAGCGCGTAGTTGAGTTCGATCGAGCGACTGCCGGCAACCTCGCGATTTTCCGGGACCACGATCAGGCCGCATTCGATCTCGCCGGGCTTGTAGTCGATCGTGCCGCGGAACGGACAGACGACCGGTTCGATGGTTGCGCGGCGCAGCCATTCGAGCTCAGGTGGCGCGGCGTCGACAGGTGCGATTGCAGGAGTCGGCTGGTCGACGGGCGGTGTCTGCGCGTGCGCCGTCAGGCTGCAGAGGACGAAAGCAGCAACGATCCACGAACGCATCGACGTACTCCTGCAACGGAAGCATCAAGCGTAGCTGAACGAAGCGCATAAAGGGTGCGCAGCCGCCCGCCGCGCGCGCAACCCGGCGACAGGCGCCGCTGCGCGAGGCACACTGCATGCCGATGATCGAACCGATCCTGCTCACCGCTGCACGCATCTGCACGTTCGAGGGGCCACGCCTGCGCACCAATGCCAGCGGCTTCTACTTCGAGCGCGACGGGCGCCTGTTCCTGGTCACCAGCCGGCACGTGTTGATCGATGCTCCGAGCAAGCATTTTCCCGATCGCATCGAAGTCGAACTCAACATCGATGCGCAGAACCTGACGCGTTCGATCGGTTTTTCGATTCCGCTTTATCGCGACGGCAAGAGCCTGTGGCGACAGGGCACCGACTCCGGTGGCGAGATCGACGTCGCCGCGATCGAGATCGAGCGCAGTGCCTTGCCGGCGACCGCAATCCATCGCGCGTTCATGCCGCAACACCTGCACCAGCAACAGGAGCGCGTCGAAGTTGGCAGCTCGCTGCTGGTGATCGGATTTCCACTGGGCTTCCACGACACCGTGCATCACCTGCCGGTCGTGCGCCAGGCCGTGGTCGCCTCGTCGTTCGGACTGCGCTTCCAGTCGCAAGGGTATTTCCTGACCGATGCGCGCACGCATCGCGGTACCAGTGGCGCATCGGTGGTCATGCGCGTGCAGGGCACGAGCGGTGGCGACCTGCCGTGGAAACTGCTCGGCGTGCATTCGTCGCGGCTCGACGTCGGCTCACGCGATCTCAAGCTCGACGAGGCCCTCGGCCTCAACTGCGCCTGGTATGCCGACATCCTCATGACGCTGACGATGGACTAGGGTTGCGTTGACCACGTCTGCACGGCAACGGACGTTTTCAGCGAAGCCCGGGCAGGCTGGCGATGATCCCGGGCGCGGCGCAGAATGCCGAGGCGTCGACGATTCTTCCCCCTTGTCGCGAGTCCTGCGCATGACCATCCGGACCATCCTGTTTGCTGTCTTCATGATGTTTGCCGCGGTGCCCGCGCACGCGGAAATCCTGCCGCTGCGCGAGCAGGCGCGCGTGATCGACGAGATCCTCGGTGAGCGTTTCGATACTGTGCTGCCGGCGCTGATGAAGCGCGAGCGCATCGACATGTGGATCCTCGTGTCGCGCGAGTACAACGAAGACCCGGTGCTGCGTACGATGCTGCCGGCGACCTGGCTCAACGCGCGCCGCCGCACGATCCTCGTGTTCCATCAGCCGCCCGAAGGAACGATCGAAAAGCTCGCGGTCGCGCGCTACAGCGTCGGCGAGCACATCACGGCGGCATGGGATCTGGCGAAGTTCCCGCAGCAGTGGGACGCGCTTGCGGATATCGTCACTACACGCGATCCGGCGCGCATTGCCATCAACATCTCCACCGACTTCGGACATGCCGACGGCCTTGTCCATACCGATCATCTCGAACTGATGCGCGCCCTGCCCGAGCGCTACAAGGCGCGCATCGTCTCGGCGCAGAACCTCGCTGTAGGCTGGCTCGAAACGCGCACCGCGCGCGAGATGCAGATCTATCCGCAGCTCGGTCGCATCACCCACGCGATCATCGACGAGGCGTTCTCCGAAGCGGTCATCACACCCGGCATCACCCGCACCGATGATGTGGTCTGGTGGCTGCGCGAGAAGGTTCGCTCACTCGGCCTCGACACCTGGTTTCATCCGAGCGTGTCGATCCAGCGCGACGACGGTGATGACGGCAGCAACAGCGATTTCAGCAAACGACCGGCGGATGCGACGATCCGCGAAGGCGACCTGCTGCATGTCGATTTCGGCATCACCTACCTGCGCCTCAACACCGACGTGCAGCGCCACGCCTACGTGCTGCGCGCCGGCGAAGGCGCGCTGCCGGCCAGCATCGGCAAGGCCTTCGCGCGTTCGAACCGCGTGCAGGACATTCTCACGACCGAGTTCGCCGTCGGCCGCAGCGGCAACGAAATCCTCGCCGCTGCACTCGAACGCGCGCGGCGCGAGCGCATCAAGGCGGTGATCTACACGCATCCGCTCGGTTCGCACGGTCACGCCGCCGGCCCGACCATCGGCATGTGGGACCAGCAAGGCACGGTGCCAGGCAGCGGCGACTACCCGATGTTCGCCAATACGGTCTATTCGATCGAACTCAACAGCTCGAGCGAGATCCCCGAGTGGAAAAAGGACATCCGCATCATGCTCGAGGAAGACGGCCTCTTCGATGGCAAGACCTTCCGCTACATCGACGGACGGCAGCGCGCGGTGCTGTTGATTCCGCGCGCTGCGGTCGTCGACTAGGCAGGGCTCAGATCCGTGTCACGCGCCACGTGCCCTCGTACTTCTCGAGGTCCGCTTCGGTGGTCCGAGACGCGCCTGGAAAACTTGCCTCTATCTTGATGGTGGCGTGGTCACCGTCAATCGTTCCACCGAGGATACGCTCGGCGGTCGGTGAGTGTTTCTTTCCGCGATCAAGCATCGATCGAAGTGCGTCTTCCTTACCCTGCCATACGCGCGGATGCATCAAGGACTTCCATTGCTCGAAGTCGCCACTTCTCTGCGCCGCCATCAGGGCCAGCACCACCTTGCCAGGCTCGCCTCCGTCCCCGGGCAGTGGCTGTCCCTTGCCAGCAGGCTCCGCTGCCTGCGCCAGCATCAAGGCCATCAACAGCATCAGACCCGCTATCCATCGAATTGCGTTCATCGCGTTTGCCCTCGTGGTGATGTCCCTGATCAACCACGCAGGATCGCACCTGCCGGGGCCACGCCGTTCGACTGCGCACCGCTGACACTGGTTTCAGCGCCGCAGCTTCCAGCCTGTCCGGAACACCCACCAGACGAACGCGAGGCAGACCGCGAGGAAACCGAGCGTCATCGCCGTGCTGACCGCAATGTGCACGTCAGCGACACCGTAGAACGCCCAGCGGAACCCGCTGATCAGATACACCACCGGGTTGAACAGCGTGACCTTCTGCCAGAACGGCGGCAGCATGTTGATCGAGTAGAACGCGCCGCCGAGGAATGTGAGCGGCGTGACCACCATCAGCGGGATCACCTGCAGCTTCTGGAAGTCGTCTGCCCACAGGCCGATGATGAATCCGAACAGGCTGAAGGTGACCGCCGTGAGCACGAGGAAGCAGAGCATCCAGACCGGATGCGCGATCTCGTACGGCACGAAGAATCGCGCGGTGACCAGGATCAGCAGGCCGAGGATCACCGACTTGCTGGCTGCCGCGCCGACATAGCCGATCACCACTTCGATCCACGACACCGGAGCCGAGAGCAGTTCGTAGATCGTGCCGGCCCATTTCGGCATGTAGATGCCGAACGACGCATTCGAAATGCTCTCGGTCAGCAGCGCGAGCATGATCAGGCCGGGAATGATGAAGGCACCGTAGCTGACGCCATCGATGTCGCCCATGCGCGCGCCGATCGCGGTACCGAACACGATAAAGTAGAGCGATGTCGACAGCACCGGCGAGGCGATGCTTTGGGTCAACGTGCGGAACGTGCGCGCCATCTCGAAACGGTAGATCGCTTTGATTGCATGGAAATTCACGTGCGCTTCTCCTTCGGCGCATGCACGAGGCTGACGAAGATCTCCTCAAGCGAGCTCTCGCTCGAGCGCAGGTCCTTGAAGTCGATGCCGCGCTCGCCGAGCGTGCGCAACAGCGCCGCGATGCCGGTTTCCTCGGTCTGCGTGTCGAACGTGTAGACCAGCGACAGGCCATCGTCCGACAGCTCGAGCGGCAACGTGGCGAGCGCGTCGGGAATGCGTGCGAGCGGTTGCTGCAGGGTCAGCGTCAACTGCTTGCGACCGAGCTTGCGCATCAGCACGTCCTTTTCCTCGACCAGCACGAGCTCGCCCTTGTTGATCACGCCGATGCGGTCGGCCATTTCCTCGGCCTCCTCGATGTAGTGCGTGGTCAGGATGATGGTCGTGCCGTTCTCGCGCAGGCGGCGCACCATCTGCCACATGTCGTGACGCAACTCGACATCGACGCCCGCGCTCGGTTCGTCGAGAAACAGGATCTTCGGTTCGTGCGAGAGCGCCTTGGCAATCATCACGCGGCGCTTCATGCCGCCGGACAGCGTCATGATCCTGGCGTCGCGCTTGTCCCACAGTGACAGCTCGCGCAGGACCCTCTCAAGGTAGGTCGGATCAGGCGACTTGCCGAACAGGCCGCGACTGAACTTGACCGTTGCCCACACCGATTCGAACGCATCGGTGTGCAGCTCCTGCGGCACCAGGCCGATCAGGTCACGCGCCGCGCGGTAGTCGCGCACGATGTCGTGTGCGTCTACAGTCACCGTGCCGCGAGTTGCGTTGACGAGACCGCAGATGATGCCGATCAGCGTCGTCTTGCCGGCACCATTCGGACCCAGCAATGCGAGGATCTCGCCACGGCGAATTTCGAGATCAATGTTCTTCAGCGCCTCGAAGCCCGAGGCATAGGTCTTGCCGAGGCCGTTGACCGATATGATCGATGTCACGAAATGTCCGCTGTGATGACGAAAGGCCGCCATCCTAGCCGAGCCCGCACGATGTGTCCCGGCCGGAGCGCCACTGCAGCTGCGGTGTTCAATGGAAGTCGGCCTCGGGTCCTTTGGTGGGCAGCGCGATCAGGCGCGATGTACTTCGGCACGGGATCCCGCGCCTCACTTTTCGGTCCGCAAGCATCGAGATCATCGAGACTTCGCGGGCTGTCGTGGCAACCGCGTTCGGCATGATGCCCTTCGGTTCGTTTCGTGGAACTGCAAACTGCGCTATTCAATGCGCTCGCTCGCCGCATGCGAGTGAAACTCTTGGACAGAAATGCAGACGGGAGATCAGATCGCGCAGCGTGACGGAAAGCATCACGCCTGAAGGCGTTTCCTTCGACAGCCGGAAAAGAGGCATCGAAAATCCCGATGGCTTGACGAACAGCATCGCGCCTGGCGGCGCTTCCCACGACAGCAGCAGGCATCACGCCTGAACACGGCAACACCGGAGAAACCGGAGAAACCGGGGCAGCGTGCACGAACCGCAACGTCGCCATCACACCAAAATGGTCCGATGCCCACACGCCCTCACTCTGCGCGACGAACAGGCGCTCCGAATCACCAACCGCGAACGCGCGCGGATCAAGCAATACATGGTCGACCCGCAACGGCGGATGGAACGCGGGATTCAACGTGCTGTGCGCGACGGCATCAGCCAGCGCCCGCGGTCGCGCGACGTCGTAGGCGCTCTTCCACGATTCGAGCAGGGGCGACATCTCCGGCGCATCGACCGGTGCATTGAAATCGCCGGCGACGATCACCGGGCCCGGGCCCGACGTGTCGCGCACATAGGCGATCAGATCGGCAATCTGTTCGCGCCGTATCGCCACGCCTTCGGGCGTGTAGTGCAGGTGCGTGGCGAACACGTCGACCAAACGCGCGCCGACGGCGATGCGCACATGCGCCGCGCTGCGATGGTCATCGAGCGGTCGCAATGCGCGCCAGCTTTCGGCGCGGATCGCATGTCGGGTCAGGATGGCGTTGCCATAGCGTCGATCGGCGTCGGCTGCATCCGCCGAAAAAAACCGCCATCTGTAACCGATCGCGTCGCCGAGCGTCTGTGCCTGGTTGCGCAGCTGCGCGTGCTGGAGGACTTCCTGCAACACGATCACATCGGGTTGCAGGGACTTCAGCGTCGCCGCAATGACCGCCTCACGGCGCGGCCAATCGGCCTTGTCGTGCCACAGGTTCAGCGTCACCACGCGAAACGTGTCGCTGGCACCCGCCGCGTGCGACGGCAGCGTGAACAGGGTCAACAGGGCCAGCATGAACAGGCGAGCGGCCATCGAAGCGTTCCCGAAGAATCAGGACAAGCCTGCATGATGCCGGCCACGATCGCCGATGTCATCGATCGGTGACGCAACCAATCACGCGAAGCCTTACGATATGCGCGCATACCTTTCCCGCCGCACCAAGAGTCCACACGCATGACACGTGACAGCAAGGCCACCCTCGAGGTGCGCAACGCGCGCGCCACCGACATCGACGCGCTGTTCGCGCTGACCGCACGCATCTACGGCGAGGAGTGGGGCCATTCGGCCGACATGCTGCGCGGCCAGCAGGCACATTTCCCGGAAGGTCAGTTCGTCGCCGTGCATGAAGGCAAGGTGGTCGGTTTCTGCGCAACGTTCCGCATCAGCGAAGCGGCGGCAATGGCGACGCACACCTGGAGCGAGATCACCGGCGGCGGCTTCGCCTCGCGGCATGATCCGAATGGCGACTGGCTGTACGGCATGGAGGTTTGCGTCGATCCCGAGTTCCGTGGCCTGCGCATCGGCCGACGTCTGTACGCCGCGCGCAAGAACATCTGCCAGAAGCTCGGCCTGCGCGGCATCGTCTTCGGCGGACGCATGCCCGGCCTCGGCAAGCGAATAAAGCACTACGGTACGGTCGATGCCTACATCGATGCGGTGCGCGAAGGCCGTCAGCGCGACGGTACCCTGAGCTTCCAGTTGCGCAACGGCTTCGAGCTGATCGGCCTGCTGCCGCGCTACGTGCCGAGCGACAGCGAGTCACTCGGTTACGCCGCTCATCTGGTCTGGCGCAATCCTGCACGCCACGACCAGCCGAAGACACCGAATCCGAAACACAGCGGTGGGATGCCCGATCGCGTGCGCGTGGCGACCATCCAGTACCAGCAGCGGCGCATCACGTCATTCGAGGAATTCGCCACGCAGATCGAGTACTTCGTCGACATCGCCGCCAACTACGAGTCCGATTTCGTCGTGTTTCCGGAGATGGTCACACTGCAGCTGCTGTCGATCGAGAACGCACGGCTGCCGTCGGTCGAATCGATCCGGCGCATCACCGACTACACCGACCGCGTGCGCACGATGTTCAGCGAACTCGCGGTGCGCTACAACGTCAACATCATCGGCGGCTCACACCCGACTCTGGTCGACGGCATCATGCGCAACGTCTGCTATGTCTGCCTGCGCGACGGCTCGGTGCACCTGCAGCACAAGATCCACCCGACACCGAACGAGCGCACGTGGTGGGGCATCAAGGGCGGCAGCCGCGCCGCCGCGATCCAGACCGACTGTGGACCTATCGGAGTGCTGATCTGCTACGACTCGGAATTTCCCGAGCTCGCGCGCCATCTGACCGATCAGGGCGCGTTGATCCTGTTCGTGCCGTTCTGCACCGACGAGCGCGCGAGCTATCTGCGCGTGCGCTACTGCAGCCAGGCGCGCGCGGTCGAGAACCAGTGCTACGTGGTGCTGTCCGGCAACGTCGGCAACTTGCCCGGCGTCAACAACTTCGACATCCAGTACGCGCAAAGCTGCATTCTCACTCCGTGTGACTTCCCGTTCGCGCGCGACGGCATCGCCGCCGACTCCACGCCGAACACCGAGATGGTGCTTTGGGCCGACCTGCGCCTCGAAGATCTCGCTCGCGCCCGCAACGAAGGCACCGTGCAGAACCTCAAGGACCGTCGACACGATCTGTATCAGCAGAAGTGGCTGGTGAAGGATTCGGAATGATGGGAGCGCGAAGGCTGTAAGGCGTCCGATTCGCCCACGGCTTCGCTTTGCTATCCTTCAGCCATGCAGCTCGGAGAAGTCCTCAGAGCGTTGCAAGCTGACGGCTTGCTTGGCCCTCTTTGCGACTCGCGGTAGGAATCGTCAATTCAGACACCCTAGCAAGCCAGGAAGAGTGAAAGTGCCCGGAAAGCCCAGCGATCACCTCGCGCCCGGCACATTGAACAGTATCCAGAAGCAAGCAGGCTTGAATCTGTGAGGCCCCATGCGCTACGCGATCGTCATTGAAAAAGCCGAAACGAACTACTCCGCCTATGTGCCCGATCTCCCCGGCTGCGTGGCCACGGGAGCCACGATCGCAGATGTTGAATCGGAAATTCGCGAGGCGATCATTTTCCACGTCGAAGGACTTCGTGAAGATGGGCTTCCCGTTCCGGACGGCGCCAGCAAGGTCGAATACGTCGACGTGGCAGCGTAACGTCTACGAGCAATTCTCGATGTGATGGGAGTCGATGGATGGCCCGGCAATCCGCTGGCAATGCAGGCTTTCCAGACACGTTGGCAGCGTGCGTAGACAGCCGTCGCGATCAACCGTTCCGAATGCGCAGCGTCGCTCACCAACTCTTCGTGCCGGCGATGTTACTCGCTGTCGCAGCTAGTGCTTCAGCCTCCAGCCAGTGTTTCGGCACGACCGCCAGCGGGCGACTCGAAAATGGCGTCAGCCTTCCGTTGAGCGGACGGAACTTCGCTGCGTACAGCAGTATCGGCTGGGGTGTTGGCCGCGCGTTCGTGCACAGCCGGGTCCGCGATGTCGTACTCGCAGCCTATGCGCAACTCGAGACGACGGCGCCGAACAAGGTGTTCGTCTACGGCGAGACCGGTTTGAAGAATGGTGGTTCGTTCAAGCCGCACAAGACCCATCAAAATGGACTTTCCGTCGATCTCATGGTGCCTGTGCTGCGCGGCGGCCAATCCGTCCCTTTGCCCGGTAGCGCGCTCAATCGGTTCGGCTACGACATCGAGTTCGACGACGATGGCAAGTACGCCGACTTCACGATCGACTTCGATGCACTCGCGGAACTGATCCACCAACTGCACCTCTCCGCGAACGCACGCGACATTGGCATCACGCGGGTGATCTTCGAAGTTCCACTGCAGCGGCACTTATGGACCACATCGCATGGTGCCGCACTGAGGAAATCCGTCGAGTTCTCGACCAAGCCGGCATGGGTTCGCCACGATGAGCACATCCATGTCGACTTCGCCGTGGTGTGTGCTCGGATGTAGGCGATTCCGCGCGACGATCTTCAAAGCAGACTTTGTCCGCAATGGTTGGTTGCGCGACGGAAAGGCGAAGAACCTTTCCCGGCCACTCAGGAACTACTGCGATGTTTTCGCTGCGGACAACGTGAATTTTCGAACGATCGCTTTGACGCAAGAGACCGCTGCTGCCGAACGCCTGTTCTTCAACGCGCTCGCAGAATGGCGGAGCCGGGGCTTGACTGGCCACGGGAACGAGTCGCTCCCGGGCATAGCGGGTGCAGAGGCCGAGCGTGTTGCACTTGCTGCGCTGGATGCCACTGGCATTCCGTTCGAGTTGCCGGGCAGTGGCGTCAACCAATGAAGCTGCAAGCTGACATTGCAGTGTTCATCCAGCATGCGAAGATTCATGGTGGTTCCAGGGTATTGCAGGCGTTTCAGGCGCGCGCGACAACGAATCGATGCAACGTCATTCCGGCCAGCATCGAGAGCACGAAGAGAGCCACCGGCCATCTCGCCGTCGTGATCGCCGCGAGTGCGGGACCGGGACACAGCCCGACGATGCCCCAGCCGATGCCGAACAGCGCCGCGCCGCTGAGCAGTCTGCGGTCAATTGGCGCTGACCGTGGCACGAGGAAGTTTTCTGCAACGATCGGCTTGCGCAGACGACGGCTGTACACGTACGCGAATGCTGATGGCAGCAGCGCTCCGATCATGACCAGCGCGAGTGACGGGTCCCAGGCACCGGTCACGTCGAGGAAGGCGAGCACGCGGGCGGGGTTGATCATGTCAGACACAACCAGACCCGCGCCGAAAAACGCGCCGCAGGCGAGAGCAGCGAGCAGCGCCTTCATGCGGGCAAGCCAATCATGTGATGCGTCACGTAGACGGTGAGCATCGCGCTGAGCATGAACACGCAGGTTGCGGCGATCGACCGTCGTGACAGTCGCGCCATGCCGCAAATGCCGTGGCCGCTGGTGCAGCCGGAACCGAGCCGCGTGCCGAAACCCACGAGCAGTCCGCCGAGTACGAGCGCCGGCCAGTCCGTCGTGATCTCGATTGCCGGCGAGCGCAGCAGGCTGCTCGCCAATGCCGCGGCGAGTACAAGCCCGACCAGGAACGTCGCCGACAGTGATCGCGAACCGGAGGCTTCGAGGCCAACGGCATTCGCCGCCATCCCCGAGATGCCGGCAACTCGCCCTGTCATCAGCAGATAGACGCCAGCCGACGTGCCGATCAATGCGCCGCCGAGCAGCGGGTACCACCAGGCCCAGCCCGTGAGCAGCGGCGTCACGGGACGTCCACCGGCAGTGTGAGGGAATGCACGCCGTTCGCGCAGGGCTCCGGCATCCGACGACCGTGCCTGTTCACCGACACGACGGGCAGGATCGATTTCGGCACGCTTTGCACTCCGACGCTCCGGCTGGACCTGGGTCGATCATGGTGACATGGCTGTCGAAAGCATGAAATCATGGATTCTCCCGGGTTGCCCTCAACCGCATCGATCGTCGTCTGGAGGTTCCGTTGCGTACGCCCTTGCCTGCTCCATCGGCGGTGTCCTGCGCGTCCGGCGCTTCACCGCTGCAGGTGCTTGAGTGCGAAGCCGATCCCGACGCGGTTTCGACCATGGGCAATCGCTCATTCGAACGCTTCTCGAGCCATTCGCTGCTGGGTGTCGTGCCGCAATTCTGGATGTCGCTGCTGGTCTCGTTCGCCTTCGCCGGATCCGTTGCATGGGCGGACACGTCCGATGCCGTGCTCGCCAGCGTGCCCCATGCGAAGAAGCCCGGTGCCACGCGATACGCAGCGGGCACCCTTCGTGCCGAGGACATCAAGACATTGGCCGACGCCGGTGTTCGCCACGTGATCGACCTGACCACAGCCAACGAGACGCCCGGGTTCAATGGGCGCGAGCTGATCGAACGAGCCGGAATGACCTACGCGTCGCTTCCGATCGACGGCAAAGACGGGCTCACACGCGAGAACGTGCGCGCGTTCGATGCGCTGCTGTCTGCTGCGGGTGAAGACACCACGCTGGTCCATTGCGCATCGGCCAATCGTGTCGGCGCGCTCGTCGCGCTGCGCGCCGCATGGCTTCACGGCGCGACCCCGCAGCAGGCCATTGCCGAAGGCGAACGCTGGGGCCTCAAGGGTTTGCGCGATACGGTCGCGCAGCAACTCGGCGCGGAGGCGAAAGAGCAATAGCTTTTTCCCCCCGCATGCCGCGCCGTGGCTCCGGCCGGCTGTCGCGGCGAGCCGCACCGGAGATTATGCTGCGCGAAACCCCACGGAGACCTGCGCATGCCCGTGTTCACGCCTGCACAATTCGTCCGCGAGACGACGCCCGTCGAAGGCTCTGATGCGCCGAATGAATCGTTGTGGATCAGCGAGGCTGGCGCACTGACGCAGTTCGGTGCGTTGATCGATGTACTGCAGCCCGGTTGCCGCTCGTCGATCAGGCATTGGCACAGCGACGAAGACGAACTCGTGTACGTGCTCGATGGCGAAATCACCGTGATCGAAGGCACCACCGAGACACTGCTGCACGCCGGTGATGCGGCGACATTCAAGGCCGGTGTCGCCGTCGGCCACACGCTCGAGAATCGCAGTTCGGCACCGACGCGGTGCCTCGTGGTCGGCACGCGCGCGCAGAACGATCGATGTACCTACCCGGACCACGATCGCATCTGCGTACGCGACCGATCACTGACCGAGGATCGGTGGATCGCTCTTTTCGGGCAGCCGGCCGACAATCCGTATCGGTGAGAAGGCGATGCGAGAGGACCGCTGCGGTCGGCAGCGTGCTGCCAGGGAACACCGGTACCGCGCACTGCATGGGCTGGGCGACCTGGATGCCAGGTCGTCGAGCGGGATCCAGACACCGGTCGGCATTCGCACCAGCGGCGGCGCGCTGTTCGGCGATCGCCGTTACCGGCATGTTTTCGTGCATCACAACGTCGCACAATCCCACGATTCGGCACGAGGTTCCGTGGCCCGCTGACGCGCTGACGCACGCCGCGCATTCGCACCGACAAAAAGCGGAAAGTGCGGCGTGACGGTCAGGCCACGCGTTCGTTCGGACGCAGCAGCCAACGGCATAGCGCCGGCAGGAACACGATTGCAGCGACCATGTTGACGACAAACATGAAGGTCAGCATGACGCCCATGTCGGCCTGGAACTTGAGCTCCGAGAAAACCCAGGTGAATACGCCGACCGCGAGCGTCAGCGCGGTGTAGAAGATCGCGATGCCGGTGGTCTTGAGCGAGGCGAAATACGCTTCGGTGAGCGGCTTGCCGGCCAGCAGCGATTCGCGCATGCGCGCGAAGATGTAGATGCCGTAGTCGACGCCGATGCCAACGCCGAGGGCGACCACGGTCAACGTGTTGACCTTCATGCCGATGTCCAGATACACCATCAGTGCGTGACCGAGCTCGGTGACCAGCACGAGCGGCAGGACGATGCACAACGCCGACCTCGCGCTGCGGAAACTCAGCAGGCACATCAGGAACACGGCGGCGTAGAGCATGTAGAGGATCAGCCGCTTGACCTCGCGCACCTCGTCGTTGATCGCGGCCATGACGCCGACGTTGCCGGTGGCGAGACGCAGGTTGACGAACGGCGCGCCGGCAGCGGGTGGTTCTCCGCTCGCCACCTGTGCCGCGAGGTCTTCGCGCAGGTTCGCGTCCGGACCGGCCCAGGCATTGTTGTCGACGCGGAATTTCTTTACTTCCGCGACGACGCGATCGATCGTCGTGGCGCGGTGATCGGTCAGGAACGCGATGATCGGAATCGCGCTGCAGTCCGCGTTGAGCAATCCGGTATCGGTTTCGAAGCCTTGCGTGGCGAGGCGCAGCGTATCGGCGTCGCGCGGCAACACGCGCCAACGCGCGTTGCCCTCGTTCCAGCCCGCGTTGACGATCTTGGCGGCCACCGGCAACGTCATCACCTGTGCCACGCCTTCAACATTGCGCAGATGCCAGGCGAAGCGGTCAACCAGTTCCATGGTCGGATAACTCGATGTGCACGCCGACGGTGCGGCCTCGGCGATCACGTTGATCATGTCCACGCCGAGCGCGAACTTGTCGCTGATCAGCACGGCATCCTGGTTGTAGCGCGCGTCGGGTCGCAGTTCGGCGACGCCTTCCTGCGCGTCGCCGATCATGACCCGATTGCCGTAGATCGCGGCGACGACGAACAGGATCGCACCGCTGACAAGGATGATCGCGGCCGGTTTCGGGCGGCTGAAGTGCGCGAGCACGGTCCAGATCTTGTCGAACTGGGTCAGCTGGCGCAGGCGATAGGCGCGCTTGCGTGGCAGGTTGCGCAGCTTCGTGTACGACAGCAGCACCGGCAGCAGAACGAGATCGGTCAGCACGGTCAGCGCAACGCCGATCGTCGCCGTGATTGCCAGTTCGAAGATGATGCGGATCGGAATGACGAGGATCGCGGCGAAGCCGATGCAGCCGGCGACGAGTGCTACCGAGCCCGGCACGAGCATCGCGCGGAATGCACTGCGTGCGGCGGTCAGCGGATCGACGCCGGTGCGGGTGGCGAGCTCCTCGGGCGTACCTTCCTCGAGGCCGCCGAAAAAGATCTCGCCGCGAAATCGGTTGATCATTTGCTCGCCATGGCTGACCGCGATGGCGAAGATCAGGAACGGCGTCAGCATGTTCATCGGGTCGATGCCGAAACCGAGCAGACGCAACGCGCCGAGCATCCATAGCACCGACACGAGCGCACAGAGCACGGTCAAGGTGGCCAGCTTGACCGACGACGAATAGATGAACAGCAACAACCACGTGAACGCGATCGTGATGAAGAAGAACCAGATCACCGACTGCGCGCCGGCAGTGATGTCGCCGACCATCTTGGCGAAGCCGATGATTGCGACCGTGGTGTTCTCGTTTTCGTACTTGGCGCGGATCTCGTCGAGTTGCAACGCGATCTTGTTGTAGTCGACCTTGACGCCCTGCTCAGGGTTCTCCGGGACGAGGTCAACCCAGATCATCGCGCCGGAAAAATCCTTGGCGACGAGCCTGCCGACGATGCCGGCCTTTTCGATGTTGGCCTTTATCGTCGCGAACTGTTCGGGCGACGCATCGAAGCCCTCGCTGTTCGGCGTGAACTCCTGCGGGATCACGGTGCCGCCGGCGAAGCCGTCCTCGACCACTTCGACGAAACGCACGTTCGGCGTGAAGATCGAACGCACGCGTGCCTCGTCAACGCTTTCGATCGTCTTGGCGTCCTGCGTGATGTTCTCCATGGTCTTGAAGAACGGCAGGTTGAACATGTCGTTGTTCTTGTCCATCACCGCGATGAGCACGCGGTTGGCTCCGCCGAACTCCTGCTCGTAGTCGATGAACGTGCGCATGTACTCGTGCTTGAGCGGGATCTGTTTCTTGAACCCGGCATCGACGCGCAGTTGCGAGGCGAAGAATGTCAGCACCACGGTGACGATCGCGAACAGGATCAGTACCAGCGGGCGATTGCCGAAGACGACGGTTTCGGCGGCGCGATGGAACGCGTTCGGGGGACGGTTGCCGGTACTGCCTGCGCTCATTGGAACCCCATCACTTTGGCTGGAAGCGGCTGAGGCCGTTTTCACCGGCTACCAGCAGAGCACCATCAGGCGACGCCGGCACCACGCCGGCAATCACGCCGGCGGCGTTGAACGTGGAGATGCGCAGCGGTTCGTTGCCACTGGCGCGCTTGAGTACGGTGCCGTTGGCGCCGACGATCACTGCGCCGCCATCAGCGAGCGCGACGCCGCCCATCAGGCTCAACTCGGTCGAAGTCGGCAGCTCGATCCAGCTGGCGCCGAGATCGTTCGTCTCGAACACATGTCCGCGCAGACCGAATGCCAGCACGCGATCACCGTCGTACCCGATCGCGCCGAACATCGAGCCGTCGTAGGGAAGCTGCGAGCGCTCCCAGCTCGCGCCGTTGTCGCGCGAACGAAAAATCGCGCCGCGCTCGCCGACGACGAGCAGCGCACCGCTACCGGTGCGCGCGATGCCGTTCAGGTGCGGATCCGTTTCCTGGCCGATTCTGAGTTCGTCGGCGCTGAACAGGTCGCTGTCCTCTTCGACGACGAGGGCGTCATCGAGTGACTCGCCGTCGACCAATTCAACGGCGGCTGCTTCCACGTTTCCGACCTCGTTGATGCGCGAGCCGTTCCAGGTTGCACCGCCGTCGCTGGTGGTCAGCATCAGGCTGTAGGCGCCGATGGCAATGCCGTTGTCGGCATCGGTGAACAGCACGTCGAGCAATGGCACGCCCTGGCGCAGGTCGTGGTCTTCGCCATCCGGCGCGGGCGTCCACGGGTCACGTCGCTGGACTGTCCATTTGTCGCCGCCATCGCTGCTGTGCAGGATCACGCCGTCGTGGCCGACCACCCACACCTTGTCGCCGATCGCCGACACCGCGGTGAACGTGCTGCGCAACGGCACATTGCCCTGCGTCCACGTAGTGCCATCAGCGGACACCAGGATCTGACCACGCTCACCAACAGCCACCATGCGCTCGCCGACACGCGTGATGTCGAGCATCAGAGACTGGCTCGCGAGCGGCATCGTCTCGGCAACACGCGCCATCGGATCGCCGTCAGTCGCGGCCTTGTCCTCGGCGATTACGGAAACGGCAACGACCGAAGCGATCAGGATCGATGCTGCGGCTAGGGCTCGATGGCGCAGTGGCTGCATGGGGATATCCTGAGTCGGCACAGGCAACGACGCACCGTGCCGGTTCATCGTGACGCGAGCGGCCGCACGTGCGAACGTGCGGCCGCTGGCTCGGACTGCCGGATGCGCGCCTGCGCTACTGGATGCCGCGCTGGCGCAACGACTGTGGCGAGAACATGTCCGGGGTGGTCTGGAACGAGAAGTCGTACATCCGGTCCTCGTTGTCGAGACCAACCGAAATGTAGCGGCCGGACTTGAGGTCATGATGGTTCTCCATCGTCGACCACACCACCGGAACCTCGTAGTAGTTCACGCTCGGCGCTTCCGAGTAGCGCCACAGGTTGCCCTGCCCATCGTAGTGATCGACGACGAGGATCTGCCAGCTGTCCTCATCGAGATAGAACGTGCGCTTCGGATTGATGTGGCGCTGACCCGCCTTGACGGTTGCTTCGACCACATACGTTCGGTGCAACTCGTAGCGCAGGTAATCCGGATTGATGTAGCCCGGCTTGACCATGTCGGCGATCTTGCTTTCGTTGCTGTGCGCCTTGTACGAGTTGTACGGCACGTAGGTTTCCTGCTTGCCGACCAGCTTCCAGTCGAAGCGGTCGAGCGCGCCGTTGTACATGTCGGTCATGTCGGTCGTGCGCAGGTTGTCGGCAGCCGTGCCCGGATTGTCATAGGCGATGTTCGGTGCGCGACGCACACGACGCTGGCCCGGGTTGTAGACCCATGCCTGACGCGGTCCGGTCTCCGAATTGAGCGACTCGTGCACGAGCAGCACCTGGCCGGCCAGACGCGGCGGTGAAACCACTTCCTGATAGAAGTACACAAGGATGTTGTTGATGTCGGAGAGCGTCGCGCCCTGCTTGTAGTACAGGCCGAGCAGCTCTTCCTTGATGCGCACCATGACGTACTGACCCCCTGCGGTAACCGGCGCCTGGTTGGCCCAGCGCTGCAGCGAAACGCCCTTGTACTTGAGCTTGTGGTTCCAGATCGCCTCGGCACCGGCCATGGCCGGGTCCTTGCTGAGGATCGGGAACGGAATGCCCTCGGCGACATTGGTCACGCCGTTGCCGCCACCGACCAGTTCACCGGTGGTCGCGTTCTTGATCGTCATTTCGTAGATGCGCGCCGGGCTCGAGGAGGTGCGCCGCGTCGGATACACAACCATCTTCCAGTCCGGATACTTTTCGAACATCGCGATCTGGCCGGCGGTCAGCTTGGCCGCGTGTTCCTTGTGGTTCGCGGCGGTGATCGTCATCGTCGGCTTGTCGCCAGGAAATGGATCGGGATGGTGCATGCCGGCCTTGTAGCCGGACGGTGGCTGCGTGATGCCGCCGGTCCAGGCTGGAATCGTGCCCTCTGCGTTGCCGACGCGTTCCGCACCCAGCGGGGTCAACGGCGTGCCGCTGACGCCGAGTTTGGCCGCTTCCGAGGCATCGACCTTGGCGAAGGACGCGTTGGCGAACATTGCCGCGGCGATGGTTGCCGCGAGTGCCGCTTGTTTCATGGTTGTCATGGTCTCGTCCCCCTCAGAACGAATAGCGTGCGGCAATCTGCACGAAATCGCGGTCATTGATCAGATTGAAGGAACCAGCACCAAAGAAGTTGGTGTAGGCGATATCGAACACCCACTGACTCAGGTAGTTCGCCTCGGCACCGAGCGTGACCGACTTGCGATCCTCGACGAAGTTGCCGCCGGGGCCCGGCGAGGTGCCATTGACGTCGTGGTTGAACGCGATGCGCGGTGACAGGTTGACCGGTGTGCCGAGGAAGTTGTTGTAGTCGGCGCGCATGGCCAGACGATAGCCCCACGAGAAACGCGTCGGGAACCCACCGACCTGCGTGATCGGGTTGCGACCGACGCCGCTGTTGACGTCGCCGCCGCCGCCGGTATCGGTGCCGTCACCGTTGTAACGCAGGTTGTCGGCGAGGTCGACCTGGGTGAAGGCGGTTTCGCCAACCAGCGCGAGCTGGTCAGAGCCGAGCAGGTTGCCTGGTCCGAACACCTTGGTCGCGGTGAACTGCAACTGGGTCAGCTTGTGGCGCTCGTAACCGCGGATCTCCTCGCCCGGCCCGAACTGGCCCAGCTGGCTGTTGAAGCGCAGGTACGGCTGCGGAATGATCGCATTGAGCGGTGATAGTCCGGCGAACAGCAGTTCGACGTCATCGACCTGGAACGGCTGGTTCGGGCGATAGCTCAACTCGCCCTGCAGCGCGATACCGGTCGCTTCGAGCTGCGTGTTGAAGCTGACGCCGAACAGGTGGATGTCTTCCGGGTACTCGGTGAAGTACGCGCCTGACGTCACCGCCGAACTGGTCACGGCGATACCGCTGATCAGCGGCACGCGGCTGTGATAGTTCAGTGCGTAGAAACCGAACTCGGTGTTGTTGAGTCCGGTGGCGAGATAGCGCAGCGCGAAACCGCCCTGGCCGCTTTTCTTCGGATCACGCGTGGGTGCACGCGGGAACGCCGCGCTGCAGCCGGCGGCGACCAGATTGGCCGGCAGACCGGTGTCGCTGGCAGCGAAGTTGCCCTGTCGGCAGACTTCATCGAACAGGTCACTGTTGATGACGGGCTGCGGCACCGTGCCGAAGTTGAGCATCACGTAACGCCCACCGATCACGGCGAAGTCGTTGGTCGAAAAGAACGCCCCGACCGGATCCGGATCGGTGCTGCGGAAGTCGAGCATGTACAACGCTTCGGCCGAGAAGTTGTCGGTGAAGGTGTAGGACGTCCAGAGCATGTGCACCGGCAGGAACGCCTGCTTGAGTTCGGCGCCGGCGACGCGCAGCTTCGACACGTCAACCGGGTTGATCGCGTTGATGCCGCCCTGGATGAACGTGCTCTCGCCCCAGCTCACGACCTGCTGGCCGAGACGCACGGTGGCCTCGCGATCGGCAATCGTGAAGTTGTGGAAGACAAACGCATCGAGGATGCGCGACTGCGTACCGACGCGGTTCTTGGCCGCGTTGGAAAGGTTGTCACGATCGTTGTTCTCGAAATCGTAGAAACCGTACCCGCGGATGAACGCACCCCAGTCGGGGCCATAGTTGAGCGTCAGCTCGACCGTGGCAGTGACCGCATTGGTGATCGGCGACCACTTGTCGTAGGCCAGATCGCCGTCATCGCCATTGACCGAGTAGCGTCCCTGCGCGACACGCTGCGCCGCCGAACCGAGGCCGAGCGCGCTGACCAGCGGATTGAACTGGGCCTTGCCGATCAGATCATCGGACGCATCTTCGGTACGCCAGCCGATGCCGTAGCCGACAGTGGTGTTGATGGTGCCGTTGAAGCCGTCCTGGTCGCCGAACTGGAACGCCTGCGCCTGCGCACCGAAACCGGCCAGCGCAATCGCGGTGGCCAGACAGAGCAGCTTGCGTGCGGGTCTGCGCGAACGCGAACCGGCCGGGATCGTTGTGGTGTTGGTCATGATGGTTTCCCCTGGGCCGGTCGGTTATTGCGTACGGATGACGGACGGATTGGCGATCTGCACCGCCGTGCCGCCGCTGACGATCAGGCTGGCCATTTCGCCCTGCATCTCGGCGGTTGCCGCAGGCGATGCCACCGGGCTCAGCAGCGAGCCGTGGTCACCGACGATGAAGCGCACCGCGCCGCGAATGCCGCTCGCGGACTGCGTGGTCTGCGTGATGCTGGCCAGGCCGAGGATGCGGATCAACGGCTCGGTGCCGCTCAGCGGCGCGCCGGGAACCGCATTCGGAATGACCTGATCGGGCAATACGCTGCCACCGCCGACCACCTCCTGGATCAACAGGCTCTTCGACGGCAACAGCGAGTTGTTCGCCGGCAGCGCCCAGTTGATCGGATCGGCCGAATCGATCGCCGTCTGTGCCGCGCCGAAGAACGAGTCGTAGTCGGGCGTGCCCGGCTGCAGCCCGGCGCTCGCCGCGAGACCGGCGCGGATGCGCGGACCAAACGTCGGCGACGCTTCAAGCAGGCGTGCAATGCCGCCGCCCGGAACGTTGAGCAGGGCAACACGAACATCCGGCTGGATGCCCATGAACACGGTGCCGATGATGCCGCCAAGCGACTGTCCGACGAAGCTGATGCGCGCGCCGTCGAAATCGGTGCCGCTCTGCGTGTAACGCATCGACGGGATCGCTTTCGACAGCACGAGCAGGTCGGCAACCGCCTGACGGATGTTGTCGCGCGAGGTCAGCAGGCTGGTCAGGTTGATGAAGTACGTGCCCGAGCCATCGATCACGCCATCGGGGCCGGAGGCGCCGGTGGTGTTGTTCGACAGGTCAAGGTTGAACGTGCGCTCACGCGCGCCCGCTGCCGCGAACGGCGTGTTGGCGATGTTGAGCGGGCTCGTGGTGCTGGTGATGCCATGCAGCGGCGCATCGATCGCAATCACTGCGAAGCCTTGCGAGGCCAGCGTGCCGGCAACCGCGAACGCATCGCTGCGATCGCGCGTGATGCCGTGCTGGTAGATCACGATCGGCCAACCGGCCGCCGGCTTGGTGCGTCCCGAATTTGCGTTCGGAATCGTCAGTACGAGCGGCACCTTCTGCGTCGAGGTCGCTACCGGCAGTGGATTGGCGAACGTGACGAAGGTCGACGTCGGATCGAGCGCCCCAGCGACCGGCGGCACGTAGGCGCCGGGCGCGGCGCGCCAGAATGCGGTCAACGGCACGGTCGGCGCGGCAGCACTCGGCGTGCCAAGGTAATACGGCAGGTCGAGCGTGCCGATATAGACATCCGCGATCGGCGGCAGTGCTGGATTGAGCTGTGACAGGTTGAGACCGGTCGGCGCAATCGCGGTGGCGGCAGCGGGCGACGCGACCGTGCGCGCCTGCACGGCGTTGAGCACCGGCGTGATGCTCTGCGTCGTGGCGACCCACGAGACCACCACGCGATCGCGTGGGATGCCTGCTGCATTGGCGGCGGCGAGCTGCGAGTTGGTCAACTGGCGCAGCGGCTCGAGCGCGCATGCGGTGGCATTCGGCAGCAAAGGTTCCTGCGAGACGCCGCCGACGCACAACGGCGTGGTGCGCTTGGCCAGAAAGTAGGTCTGATCCGGCGTCGCGTCGTTGCCGTTGGTGTCGGTGATGCCGTTGGTGACGATCACCATGTACGACGTCAACTGCTGCAACGGCCTGGTCGGGACCACGGCAAGCGTGCGGCCCGAACTATCGGACGGTGCCAGCGCGGCGACGAAGTCGACGTTGGCCTGCAGTTCGCGCGTGATGCCGGTGACGCCACCACCGGGACCGGTCAGCGAGACCTGGAACACGCGCACGCTGGCGCCGGCGGCGACGCTGGTCGCGCGGATCGGCGCCGAGAACAGCGTCGACATCGGCGCCGAGGTGCTCCAGCCATCCTGCGCATTGAGCGCGACGCGCGGGTTGCTGAAATCGGCCGGATTCGGCACCGGGATGTTCAGCGTCAGATCGGTCGTGCCCGACAACAAAAGATTGTTCGGGAACGGAATCACGCTGTTGGTCGGATCGAAGCGCGCGGTAATGATCGCGGTGATCGGCGAGCCGTCGTTGTTCGTGGGGACCGTCGGGTCAACCGCGCGCGGACTATTGCTGCCACCTCCGCCGCAGGCGGCGAGGAACAGTGACGGCAGCAACGCTGCCGCGATCAATCGGGCCTGCATGTGAATCCCCTTCATGAAATGGTGTGCTTTCTGTTGGAACCGCGCCGCATCTTAGGCCGTTCAAACGGACGTTGGCAACGTCCGCTTAACGGAAAATAATTAACCGCATCAATATGTTGCGCTGCACCATACGCCATGGAATGGTGTACTGGCAGGTACTCAAGGCACCGGTGGCGGCACCCATGTGGCGGCATTCGGCAGGAACGCGCGCGGATGCCAGTCGAGTTGCTCACCGGCGATCGTGATATCGGCGACGAGATCCTCGCGCAATCGCCGCGCAATCGCCGGCCCGAGCGCGCGCAAGGATGGCACGCGCGCGCACAGCCGCGAGAGCGCATCGATCGCCGCCATCGGGATCGGCAACGCCAACGCGCGCAACGGCATTGCCTCGCGCACGCGTTCGAGCATCGTCGCGACCGTTAGGCGCTCGCCGCCGCCGAGCTCGAATGTCATGTCGTATGCGCGCGCGTTGTTGACGGCGAGCATGCAGGCGTCGGCAAGATCCTCGGCATGCACCGGCTGGCGCAACCCAAGCGCGCCACGCAGGCGCGGAAACACGCGCAGGGCGCAACCGCGGCGCGCCAGCATGCTCAGACTGCGGTCGATGCCGGCGCCGTAGATCATGGTCGGACGGAACAACGTCCAAGGAAGGCCACGCGCGCCGGCTGCTTCGATCACGCGGCGTTCGCTGTCGAGCAATCGCGCGGCCAGTGCACGCTCGGCCTCATCGATGGAATCGCGCTTGCTGACCGCGCTCATCGAACCGAATGCGATCAGCTGCGGCGTGCCGTCGATGACCGCGTGCTCAAGCCAATGCGCGAATCCGTCGAGCGGCCCGAGACTGAAGATCGCATCGAACGCGGGCAATGCCGGCAGCCCGGCGAACAGATCCGCCTCGAACCAGTGCAGGCGCGGATGCGCCGACGAGCGCGCCGAGCGACTCGGCGCATGCACGACCTGGCCGTCATGCAGCAGGCGAGGCACAAGGTAGCGTCCGATCTGGCCGCTGGCACCGAGCACGAGGCAGGCACCCGTTGCAGTAGCGCGCATCACCTGCACGATTCAGAACTGCGAGTAACCGTCGGCCGACGATGCGGCTGCAGGCGAGGCCTCGAGAGGCAGCGTCAGCGAAAAGGTCGAACCGACGTCGGCGGTCGTGCGCACGTTGACCGAACCGCCGTGCGCCTTGACGATGCCGCGCACGCTGGCGAGGCCGAGTCCGAGCGCCGAGGCGCGGGTCGAGAAATATGGTTCGAAGATCAACGGCAGCACCTCATCGGCGATGCCGCCGCCACTGTCGGTGACATTCACCTCGACGCTGCGCGGCCCATGCATGCGCGTCTGCACGATCAGGCGCCCCGTATCAGGCATCGCGTGGCCGGCGTTGATCGCGAGCTGCACGAACGCGCGGGCGAGTTGACCCGGCACGGCGCGGATCTTCGGCAACTCGCCGAACTCGCGCACGATTTCGATGCGCTCACCCCACTGTGTGCCGACCAGACCGAGCACCGCGGCGACGATTTCGTTGACATCGACCGGCTGCACCTGCTCCTGCCCGCTGGGCGCGACGCGTCGAAGTCCCTCGACCAGATCGGTCGAACGCGACAGGCCGTCGACGGCATCGGCGAGCAGCTGTCTGGATTCGCCGAGAGCCGAACTCTTCTCGAGTGCGACACGCGCGATGAACAGTTTGCGGCGTGCTTCCTCGACATGCTTGACCAGCTGGTCGAGGCCGGCCTTGTCTGCGCCGAACATCATTTCGACCGGCTGCAGACAGTGCTGCACGGCGGCGTCGTAGCCCTTGACGAGCTTGCGGTAATCCTCGATCAACTCGGCGGCAACGGCGACGTTGCTGCGTGCGGATGCGAGTGGCGACTCGACCGTGCTGGCCACACTGCCGGCGAGCTGACCGAGCGTGGCCGACTGTGCGGCGCCGGCGAGACGTTGTCGAGTGGCCTGCAACTGCTCGATCTCGGCGACCGAATCGAGAAGATCCTCACGCATGCGCCGAACCACGCGCCGTTCATCGCGTAGCCGCACGAACAGCAGCCCCGCGCCGAGCGCGGCAACAATAGCGATGACCCAGCCAATCCATTGCATACAGTGATTCCGTAAACCCGCGAGAAGTATATAGACGCAGGCCTCAGCTCGCGCTGAGCCAGAGCTCTGCAGCGACGTAGGCGACACCGGCGATGATCAGGACGATACCCTCGCGCGAGGACAGCTGGCCGTCACTGAGCATCATCGGATAGATCGCCAGCGCGAGCGCCAACAACGCCGGCAACTCGAAGCGCAACAGCGACGGTTCGACTGCCGGCGTCATCGCGATCGCGAGCACACCGGCAAGCAGCAGGACATTGCACAGCGCGCCGAGCAGGGCCTGGCCAACGGCGAACTCGCCGTGGCCACGCCGCGCCGCGCTGATTGCCGCCGGCAGGCTCGCAAGCGCAGTCACCGTGCCGAGCCCGATGAGGCCGACAATCAGCGGGTTGACCATCTTCGCCGCGGCGATGCCGACGCTGCCGAGCACGAGGCTCCACGCGCCGTACCCTGCCATCGCCGCACCAAGCACGATGCGCAGCGCGAGCAGCGCCGGTCCGACCACGCGCAAGGCGTCGCTGAACTGGGCGCGCGCGGCAACGCGTTCGCTGCGTGCCGCACGCACCACGAGCACGGCCACGACCGCGAACGCGGCGAGCAGGACGACGCCGTCGATGACGCCGAGTTGGCGGTCGAAAGCGAGCGCACCGACCAGCACGACTGCAGCGAGCAGCGCCGGGTTGATCCACGTGAAGACCTTGAGACGCACGACCAGAGGCGCGACCACCGCGGCAATGCCGAGCACGAACGCGAGTTGCGCCATGGCACCGCCGACCAGGCTGCCGAGGGCAAGTCCGGCGTGTCCAAGCGAGATCGCCATCGCACACACCAGTGCAGCCGGGATCAGCGCATTGAGCACGGTCATGCCGAGCGCGGACACGAATCCGCCGCGTCCTGGCGACGCCGTTGCGGCAACGATTCCCTTGACCAGCGAGTCGGTGCCGAGCAGCAGCAACAGCGCACCCAGCGCGAACATGCCAACGTTACCCATGTGTCGTTTCCCCGTCTGCCGCCCGGTGGGCAGTCGCCGACAGTCTATCCCGGCGAACACTGCCGCACGCTGTACGCGACACCCGCCGCAGCGGGGAAACGCTGATCGCGTACGCGCACGGCCTGCGCAAACGCCTTCCGGGGATCCGGCGCTGCGTAGTCAGCGCCACACCTGTTTCCGGTTTGATCGCGGAGGATCAGTACTTGATGACCGAGCGGATCACCTTGCCTTCGTGCATGAGATCGAACGCATGGTTGATCTGGTCGAGCGGCAGAATTTCGGTGACGAACTCGTCGATCTTGAATTCGCCGGCCATGTAGCGATCGACGTAGCCGGGCAACTGCGAGCGGCCCTTGACGCCGCCGAACGCCGAGCCGCGCCAGACTCGACCGGTGACAAGCTGGAACGGGCGCGTCGAGATTTCCTGGCCGGCGCCGGCAACACCGATGATGATCGACTCGCCCCAGCCCTTGTGGCAGCACTCGAGCGCCGCGCGCATGACCTTGACGTTGCCGATGCACTCGAACGAGTAGTCAACGCCGCCGTCGGTGAGGTCGACGATGACCTGCTGGATCGGCGTATCGGGATAGTCTTTCGGGTTGATGAAGTCGGTCGCACCGAGTGCCTTGGCCATGACGAACTTGTCGGGGTTCATGTCGATCGCGATGATGCGGCTGGCCCTAGACATGACCGCGCCCTGGATCACCGACATGCCGATGCCGCCGAGGCCGAACACGGCGATCGTGGAGCCCGGTTGCGCCTTGGCCGTGTTGAGCACGGCGCCGATGCCGGTGGTGACGCCGCAGCCGAGCAGGCAGACCATCTCGAGCGGCGCCAGCGGATTGATCCTGGCCAGGGCGATTTCCGGCACGACGGTGTACTCGGAGAACGTGCTGCAACCCATGTAGTGCAGGATCGGCTTGCCGTTCTTCGAGAAACGCGTGGTGCCGTCGGGCAGCAGTCCCTTGCCCTGGGTCAGCCGGATCGCCTGGCACAGGTTGGTCTTGCCGGACAGGCAGAACTTGCACACGCCGCATTCCGGCGTGTACAGCGGAATGACGTGGTCGCCAGGTTTCACGCTGGTCACGCCGGCGCCGACATCCTCGACGATGCCACCACCCTCGTGACCGAGGATGGCCGGGAACAGGCCTTCCGGATCGTCGCCGGACAACGTGAACGCATCCGTGTGGCAGACACCGGTGGCGACGATGCGTACCAGCACCTCGCCCGCTTTCGGACCGGCCAGATCGATTTCCTCGACGGACAGGGGTTGGCCTTTTTCCCAGGCAACGGCGGCTCGAGTCTTCATCCTGTGATGGTCTCCAAAATTGAAATGCGAAACGCCAGCCGGATAATTGTTCCGGAAGGCAACCATGGATCATAAGCACTGTGCAAGCCAATTGCTGGCAGCGGCCAACGTTTCAACAGCAGCACGTCGATACGTGCAACGGCTCGCCCGTCACATACGTGTTGGCGGACGTCACCGTCACTGTTCCGCGACAGCTGCACGGGCGAGCGCTCCAGCGCTGGCATGGTCATCTCAAGCGCCCCCTTCCGCCCTCCGGGCACCTTCCCCCGCTGCGCAGGGGAAGGGAAGACGTCTTGCGGGCGGGCACCTTCCTCCGCTAGGCAGTGGGAAGGCAAGGCCGCTTTAGCTTCGGCTAGCTTGCGCTGCAAAAAAGGCGATCGTGCCAACCTTTTCGTACTGCGCACGGGAAGAAAAACGCGCGGCGTGTTCCTGTCGATCCGATGTCGCTACTCAAGGACGGGAAACGGAGTGAACCGCTCCAATGCACGATGGCATCGCACGTTCTCCTGCCCCCGCGCAGCGGGGGCGTTTGAGCGTAACGCGCGGCATGGACACGTCGTGCTCGTTCCCTTCCCGTGCGCAGCATGGGCGTTTGACGTAACGAGCGGCATGCACACGTCGTGCTTGTTCCCTTCCCCTGCGCAGCATGGGCGTTTGACGTAAC
>JBBSOU010000035.1:0-28246 GCA_038259445.1 Lysobacterales bacterium
GGCGATGGTCGCGCTGCGCGCACTGGCGATCGAGCTCGGCCTGGGCGACGGTTGGCGCATCGCCGCGCTCGGCCTGCCGTTGATCGCCATGCTGCTGCTTGCGCTGCGTGCGCCGCGCGTGATCGCGCCACCCTTGGCGGCCGAATTTGCGCACCACCGCGGCGCCTTCGTGCTGTCGCTGGCCAGCCTGCTCGTGATCGGCTTCGTCAACAGCCTGTTCGTTTCGGGGGGCAGTCAACCCCTGCCGTTCGTGCCAGTACTCAATCCGCTCGAACTGATCCAGCTGACTGCACTGGTCGTGTTCGGACTGTGGTGCAGCGACGTCGATGCACCACATGACGTCCGCCGCCTGCGGCCGTTGCTGCTGGCCGCTGCCGGATTCGCGTTCGTCACCTCCGCCACCCTGCGTGCAAGCCATCATCTTGCCGGCTTGCCGTGGAACGAGACCGTGATCACCTCGAACGTGTCGCAAACGGGTCTCGCCGTGGTCTGGAGTCTGCTCGGCGTGGTCGGCTGGGTCATCGGCTCGCGCCGCGGCAATCGAGCCCTGTGGATGGCCGCAGCCGTGCTCATGGCGGTAGTGCTGGCGAAGTTGCTGCTGTTCGATCGCCAGCACCTCGGCAACATCTTCGGCATCGCTTCGTTCATTGCCTACGGCCTGCTGTGCACGCTGATCGGCTATCTGGCGCCGGCACCGCCGCGTGCCGGCGATGAACCTGCCGAGCGTGCCGCGTGAGGCGCATCGCCGCGCTCGCCTTCGGCGTCATCGCACTATCCGCACGCGCCACGGTGCCGGCGGAATTCGCAATCATCATGCCGATCGAAACCGGAGCGGAAAGTGCAGCCTGGCAGGTCGAACTCGACCAGGCCGTCTACACGTGGTCGCAGGATCAGGACCTGCGCGACGTGCTGGTTTTCAACGCTGACGGCATGGCCGTGCCGATGCAGGCGTGGAATCCGGCGCGTGCAGCCGACGTAGTCAGCGAACAGCGTGCCGAGGTACCTGTGCTGGCTCTGCCGGCCTCGCCGGCAAGGCCTGCACACGAGGATCTGCGCGTCCTCGTCGAACGCGACGCCGACGGCCGTCTGCGCCGGATCGAAGCCGGCAACGCCACCGCGCCGGAGCCCGTCGCCTCGCGCGACTGGCTGCTCGATGTTGCCGCGTTCACTCGCGGCATCGATCGCCTGCATTTCAATTGGACAACGCCGCAAACCGACGTGATCGCGCGCTTTGCGATCGAAGCAAGCGACGACCTGCAGCGTTGGCGCAGCGTGCGCGACGACGCTTCGATCCTGCTGCTGCAGCAGGACGGCGCTCGCATCGAGCGTCGCCAGATCGAGCTGGACGGCACGCCTTCGGCATACCTTCGGGTGCGACGACTCGATGCCGGTACGGCGCTGGACGGATTGCGCATCGATGCGATTCGCCAGCAGCGTGAACCGGGCGCACGCGCTGTGTTGCGTTGGTTCTCTGCCGAACCGGTCGTTGACGCGCCAGTGGCAGCGAACAGCCGCCGCTTCGACTATGCACTGGCAGCCGGCGTCCCGGTCGCCGCGCTGCGCATCGACCTGCCCAGTGACAACGCGCTCGCCCAGCTGGTGCTGTCGGCGCCCGCCACGTCGCGCAACGGCGAGCCGGCCTGGAAACCGCTGGCGAATCTCGTCGCCTATCGTTTGCGTCTGGACGGTTCGGTGATCGACAGTGGCGACCTGGTACTCGACACCACGCCACGTGTGCGTTCGCTGCGACTCGAAGCGAGCGCACCGATTTCGCGCGCGCCACGCGTCGAGGTCGGTTGGCGCCCGTCGCGAATCGCGTTTCTCGCTGAAGGGCGAGGACCTTTCGTGATTGCCGCCGGACACGCCAGTGTGCGTCGAACCGATGCCGATCTCGGCGTCGCGATGTCGGCATTGCGCGCCACGCTAGGGCCGCAGTGGCAGCCGCCGCTGGCCACGCTCGGCACTGCGCAGTCAGCGGCAGGTGCAGCGGCCATTGCCACGCCGGCCGATCCGCGTGCCTGGCGACGCTGGCTGCTGTGGGGCGTGCTGATCGGCGCCGCGGCGCTGGTCAGCGCGATCGCGCTCAGCCTGTTACGCGGAAAACGCTGAGCGCTGCTCGTCGCGACGCTCGCCGATGGCGGCACAGTAAAGCGCGAGCAGCCACCAGAACAGCAGACCCCACCACGCGGAGTAGAACGCGAAGTGGGAATTCAGCGGAAAACACATTGCGATCAGTGCGACGGCCGGCGCGAATGCCCGCGCACGTCGCTCGCTGCCGGCGCGCCACCACGCATGCACCGCCACGACGCTGCCGAGAATCCAGAACAGCAAGCCAATCCACCCGGTTTCGCTGAGCACTTCGAGCACGATCTGGTGCGGGTGGGCTGCACCCTCGCGCGCGCCCGTCGGTGCAAACCGGTCGCCCGGCCCTGCGTGTGCGATGTAGTCGTGGCGATAACCGCGCACGCCGACGCCGGTCAGCGGATGCGCTTCGATCATCGCAACGGACGTGCGCCAGATCGTCAGTCGCCCAGCCGACGCCTCATCGATTGCCTGTTCGGTTCCGGCCAATGCGAGCAGACTGCGGTCGAGGCGCGCCTGCAACGCCGGGGAAACGCGCTCTACGCCGACCAGCGCCGCGCCGATCGCAATCGCGATGCCGATCAGTAGCGGCGCGAAGCGACGCAAGCTACCGGCTTCGCGCCAGGCGAAGATCACGCAAACGACGGCATACGACAGCCACGCCGCGCGCGATCCCGAGAGCAGGATCGGCACCAGCACGAGAAGGAACGCGAGCAGAAGGCCCGTGCGTCCGCCGAGATCGCGCGCGACCAGCAACACGAACGGCGACAGCGTCGCCAGCACCGGACCGAACTTGAGGTTGTCTGCGCCGAAAATGCCGGAAAGTCGCTCGATCTCGGGTGCGCCAGCGATACCGAACCCGGTCGTGTACTGCACCCAGGCGTCGAGCAACCACAACGCGCTGATCGCGGCCACCGCGACGACGCTTCGCGGCCACGTGGCCGGCGCGCCGAGTGCAACGCCGACGAAACAGGCGAACGGCAGAAAGCGCAGCATCGAGGCCACGGTCGAGGCGGACTTCTCCGGCGCCACCGCACCGGCCAGCGAAAACAGCGCGGGCAACCAGTAGCACGCGAACAGCATCAGCGCCAATCGCGCGGCGCCGTGCGCATGCCAGTCGATACGCCTTCGCGCGATCATGACCAACCCGCACAGCGCGCCGATCGCGATCGGCAGCTCGGCGCTGCGACCAATCGGCAGCAGCGCAAGCACGGCCAGCACGAGCAGCGCTGCCAGCGCCTCCGTGCGACTCGCGGCGACGCCTTGCACGCTCAGCCGGCCGACCGCGTTGCCGAAAGCTCGGCGTACAGTGCCAGCGTCGCCGCCTGCATGTCGGCAAGTCGATATCGTGTCAACGGCTGGATCGGTGGCGCGAGGCGGATAAGTTCTGCGGCTCGTTCGGCCAGGCGGGCGCGATCACCGACCGGCACGCGACCGGCCGGGTACAGGTCGGTCAACAGCTCATCGACACCGCCGTGGGCGTAACCGAGTACGGGCCGGCACAGCGACAATGCTTCGATGACCGTACGCCCGAACGATTCGGGATGTGTGCTCAGCTGCAGGACAAGGGTCGAAATGGCCATCACATCACGCACGTCGGCGCGTGCCTCGGTGATGGCAATGCGATCGGTCATGCCGAGACGTGCGGCGAGCCTTTCAAGCTCGGCGATGTAGGCCTCGCGACCCGGCTCGCGCGCACCGAGCAGCAGCAGGCGACAGTCGATGCCGCGACGGATCAGGTCGGCGAGCAACTCGATCGCGTCGGTGTGACCCTTCAGCCGCGTGCCGCGACCCGGCAGCGTCAGCAGCGGTGCGCCGTCGAGATGCGGATAGGTGGCGAAAAACCGCGCGCGCCATTCGTCGTCCGGTTGGTAGCCGTAAGGAAACTCGGCCGGCTCGACACCGCGCGGGATCAGCACGAGGCGCGACGGATCGGTTCGCGGGTAGTGACGCAGCACGTAATCACGGACCAGGTTGGATACGCAGATGATGCGTTCGCCACGCGCCATGATGGCGCTGTACCAACCCGGCGAGTTGAGGCCGTGCACGGTGGTGACGAAGTGTGGCCGCGGTTCTGGCATGCCCTGCAGCGCGCGCCAGCCGATCCACGCCGGCAGACGCGAGCGCGCATGCACGATGCTCGCACCGACCTCGGACAGGATCGCACGCAGGCGCGGCACCATCGACAACGTCGTCAGGCTCTTGCGGCCGATCGCCAGCTCGATGTGCTCACTGCCCTCTTCCTTGAGCCTCGACACGAGCCGACCACCGGCCGAGACCACGATCGAAAAATGCCCCTCGGCAACCAGCGCGCGGCCGATCTCGAGTGCCGAACGCTCGGCACCGCCGGCATCAAGGGCCGGCACGAGCTGGACGACGGTCATGCGCTGCTGTGTCAATTTGAGACCCTGCGCGGACGATTGGGCGCGATCGGCTCGCGCCGACGATGGGAAAACGGAAGATCAGACCTGCAAGACGAAAAGCGCGCCGCAATACGGACACTTCGACGTTCCGCCGTCTTCCTCGATCGGCAGATACACCTTCGGATGCGAGTTCCACAGCGCCATTGCCGGCGTCGGACAGCTCAGCGGAAGGTCTGCGCGCGTGACCGCGTAGCGATTCTCGGCGTTGGCCGGAAGGCGCGACTCGGCGGCCGGATTGCGGGACGACATGCGTGGTGCTCCATCGGATCGGATCAGCCCACGAGTCTAGCAGCATGGAATGTGCCAACTGGATCACACGCGCATGCACGAGCGGCGCACCTCGTGCCTGCAAACCGCCCGTCACACATCGCGGACGACCAGCGCCTAGAATGACCGCCTGCTGCATCGCTTGTTTACCCATCGCCCATCGCCGACTACAGGAGCGCCCCATGGATTTCCCGAGACTGATCGCCCGCGTCCAAGCCATCCTGCTGACGCCGAAAACCGAGTGGCCGGTAATCGCCGCCGAGCCCGCTACCGTCGCCAGCCTGTACAAGAACTACATCCTCGTGCTCGCAGCGATTCCGGCCATCGCCGGATTCATCAAGGGCAGCCTGATCGGCTACACCTTGTTCGGCGTGACCATGCGCACGCCGATCGGCAGCGGCATTGCCGGCATGCTGATTGCTTACGCACTGACGCTTGGCGTCGTGTTCCTGCTCGCCATCATCATCGACGCACTCGCGCCGAGTTTCGGTGGCGAGAAAAACCAGGTGCAGGCGTTGAAGGCCTCGGCCTACGCCTATACGGCAAGCTGGGTGGCGAGCATCGCCACGATCATCCCGTTCATCGGCTGGCTGATCGCATTGGCCGGAGCGATTTATGGCATCTACTTGCTGTTCCTCGGCTTGCCGCACACGATGCGCAGTCCGAGCGACAAGGCGGTCGGCTATACCGCAGTGACCGTGATCATCGGCTTCATTCTCAGCCTGATCGTTGGTGCCATCGTTGGCGGTATCACCGCGGTCGGCACGATGGCGACTGGCGCCGCACTCGGCAGTGCCTCCAACAGCGTCAGCATTGATCGCGACAGCGCCTTCGGCAAGCTCGCCGCGATGGGCGAAAACATCGAAAAGCAGACGAAGAAGATCGAAGCGGCGCAGCGCAGCGGCGATACCGAAGCGCAGGCAGCCGCGGCGAGCCAGATGCTCGGCGCCGTGCTTGGTGGTGGCGATCAGGTCGAAGCACTGCCGCCCGAGGCGATCAAGCCGTTCCTGCCGGAGCGTCTCGGTGGCTTCAAGCGCGAGTCGATGTCGACCGAACGCAATGCGGCGATGGGCGTGCAGGTCAGCACCGGCCAGGCCAGCTATGTCGATGCCAATGGCAGCCGCCTGCAACTGGAGATCACCGACATGGGTGGCGCCAAGGGCATCATGGCGCTGGCCGGTTTCGCCGGCATCGAACAGGAACGGCAGACCGAATACGGTTACGAAAAGACCTACAATCAGGGCGGCCGCTTGATCCACGAGCAGTGGGACAACAGCAGCCGCAGCGGCGAGTTCGGCATCATTCTCGGCGATCGCTTCTCGGTAAAGCTGAGCGGCAATGGCGAAGGCCTCGACGTCAACATCCTCAAATCCGCGCTGACGTCACTCGATCTCGCCGGCCTCGAGGCGCTCAAGGACAAGGGCGTCAAGCGCGGCTGATCGCGGCATCTTCAGTACGCCGGCAGTTCGAAAAACAGCAACTCGCCGTCTTCGACGGCGCGGAATTCGAGCCGCACCTCGTGCATCGTCGCCGCGCCGTCTCCGGCGGACAGCAGCGCACCGTTGACGCGCACGCTTCCACGAACCATCTGCAGCCACGCGCGCCTGCCGAGACACAACGTCTGCGCCAGTCGGTCTCCGCCATGCCAGCGTAGCAGTGACGCACGCATATCGCCGCGCAGGATCGCCGCGGCAGAACCCCCTTCGCAGGCCGGCAGAGCATGCACACCCGAACCCGCATCGGGACGGCAAGCGCCGCTCCGAGGGGTCGCGTTGAGGCGCTCGGGCTGGATCCAGATCTGCACGACGCGCGCCGGCAACTCCTTCGAGGCGTTGGCGAGTCCGTCGAGTGCGCCATGGCCCGCCGAGAACACGTCAAGCTCACCGGGCGCGAGCACCTGCTCGCGTGCACCGCAGGTGACGCCACCGTCGATCACCCATGTCAGCACGTCGATATTGGCGCGCGGCTCAGCGGCGATCGACGCGCCCGCCTCGAGCGCGATTTCGTTGATCGCGCGCAGCGGACCGAAGCCCATGTGGGCCGGATCGTAGTATCCGGCGCAGGAGAAACTGTGCAGCGTGCGCACCCGCGGCATGTCACTGCAACCGCGAGCGGCGGCCGGGCGGACGGCTATCATCTACCTTCCCTGTTCGGATGCGTCATCGCAGTCACGGCAAGGTGATGGCAGCCGTCGAACCGACGCTCCTCGCCGCCGGCAAGGAACGTCGGCATGCACTGCACGAGATCAGGCGGCGGGCTTCGGCACCGTCGCTTCGGTAGTGATGCGGATCAAGACGTCGTCGCTGACGTTCGGCACAAACTTGCCGAGGTCGAAATCACTTCGCTTGATCGTGACCGTACCGTCGAATCCGATGGCTGGCACCTTCTTCATCGGATGCTCGCTCATGGCATTGAGCCTCGCGTCGAGCGTGACCGCCTTGGTGATGCCGCGGATGGTCAGATCGCCCGAGACCTTGTAGCTGCCCTGCGCCGAGCCCTTCTCGACCTTGCTGCTCTTGAACGTCGCAGTCGGGAACTTGGCGACGTCGAAGAAATCATCGGACTTCAGATGATCGTCGAACTTCGTGACGTGGCTGTTGATGCTGTCGATTGCGATGGTCACGTCAACCGACGACTTCGACGCATCGGTCGGATCGTAGGTGAGCGTACCTTCGATCTTGTCGAAGTTGGCGGTCGGGTTCGAATACCCGAAATGGCTCCACGAGAAGATCGTCTGGGTATGGCCCGGGTCGATCGTGTAGGTGACCGGTGCGGCGATGCCAGACGCCGAAGCAAGCGCAAGGGCACTGGCGAACAGGGTACGACGCAACATGATGGATCTCCTTGGGGATGGGGTGCTCAGACGATTCGGCAGGTTTCGTCGAAGGCAAAGCGCTCGTCGCGCGGATTCAGTACGGCAGGATTGCCGTAGCCGATGTTGATGAGGAAGTCGGACCTGATTTGCGTGCCGGCGAAGAACGCCTGGTCGAGCCGGGCATTGTCGAACCCCGACATCGCCCCGCAGTCGAGGCCGACAGCGCGCAGCGCAAGCAGCAGGTACGCGCCCTGCAAGGTGCCGTTGCGCGACGCGGTGGCCTCGATCGCGGCCGGCTTGCCGGCGAACCACGGCACGGCGTCGGTCTCCTTGTACAGTCGCGGCAGGTAATCGACAAACGCACGATCGGCCGCGACGATCGCCGTCACCGGTGCCGCCACGGTCTGCTCGATGTTGTCCGGGCTCAGCACCGAACGAAGTTTTTCCTTCGCTTCGGCTGAGCGCACGAACACGACCCGCAACGGTTGGCAGTTGGCACTGGTCGGTGCGAACTTCGCCAGGTCGTAGGCCTGGCGCAGCAGATCGTCATCGACCGGCCGGTCGAGCCAGGCCTGCGCGGAGCCTCGATACGTGCGCGCCTCGCGGAAGATCTGGTCGAGCGCGCTGTCACTGATGCAGTTGCTCATCGATACTCCGTCACCCGTCCTTGCGGACCGAACTCCCAGTCTAGGGTCAGCAGCCGCACAATCAACCGTCGGATCGACAACTCATTGCTGCCCGCTGGTGGACAATGGCGGAAACATGGACCCGGAACCGCGAAGAATGCGCGCCATCAGATTGTTTTTCGACCTCTCCGCGGTTGCCATCCGTGACTGAGCCCGCGCGCAGCGCCTGGGTCGTCAGCGATGGCGCGGCTGGCAACGAACGCCAGGCGCTGGCCTTGTCCGCGGCACTCGACCTGTCACCGCGCGTCATGCGCATCGATGTCGATGCGCCGTGGCGTTGGCTGGCACCACGGCTGCTGATCGGTGCGCGGCATGCCATTCATGACCGCCAGGGTGGCGCCATCGACCCGCCATGGCCATCGATCGCAATCGGCTGCGGCCGCCGCGCCGCGCTGCTCGTGCGCGCGTTGCGCCTCTGGAGTGCGCGGGCCTGCCTCACGGTACAGATTCTCGATCCGCGCATCGCCACCAGCGCCTTCGATGTGGTCGTCGCCCCACGCCACGATCGACTGCGCGGCGACAACGTGATCGAGACGATCGGTGCACTCAACGCCATCGATGCCAAACGGCTGACCAAAGCGAAGTCGCACAGCGATCCGTTCGCAGCATTGCCGGGGCCGCGAACGACCGTGCTGGTCGGCGCCAGCCACCCCGCCCTGCAACTCGACGGAGCGCATGTGGCCGGTTGGCTTGCCGCCCTGGGAAAACTGCATGCGCGCGACGGCGGAAGTTTTCTGGTCAGCACCTCGCGGCGCACACCAGCGGAGCTCGTGCAGCACCTGCGCGAGGCGTTCAGCGCGTGGCCCGGAGTGTTCTGGTCACCTGATGAGAACACTGCGAATCCGTATGCGCGCATGCTCGCCTGGGCCGACCGCATCGTCGTCACACCCGATTCGGTCAACATGCTTTCGGAAGCCTGCGCCACCGGCAAACCCGTCCACACCTACGCCCCGCAACCGTTGCACGGAAAGCTCGCCGACTTTCACGCAGCACTGCGCGACGGCGGCCATCTGCTCGACCTCGGCGATACCAACGTGCGCCCGCGCCCGATGCCGTTGCGTGAAACCGCGGCCGTTGCAGCGAAAATCCGCGCGCGCTGGCTCACGAACGACGGTCAAGGAATCTCGGCTGATACCGACACTCCGCCCGCTTGACCAGGGCATGCCTCAGGCGTTCGGCTCGAAGTCGATTCCAGCCGCGCGCGCGATCCGGATCACGTGGGCGCAGGCCGCATCAAGTTCCTCATCACGCGCGACCACGCGCACGCGTGCATCGAGCTTGGCTGCGAGCGAGCGTGACAACAGCCGCTCGTGCGCGTCGCGCAGCTGGCGCGCATCGGTTTCACCGAGAATGCCCGCGTCCGCCGCGATCGTGATCAGTTCGACCGTGTTGCTGCTGCCGAGCAGGCGTGGCTGGCGCTCGCCGTGTTCGAGCACGAGCGCCTGGATCAGGAACTCGATATCGACGAGCGCGCCAAAACCCTGCTTGAGATCGAGCAGTGTCTCGGTCGAGCGATCTCGCTCGTCGCGCCAGCGCGTGCGCATTTCCACGATCTGTCGGCGCAGGTCATCCGCATCGAGGCGGGCCTGCAGCGCCGATGCGCGCACCTCGCCAAAGCGTCTGCCGAGGCCGACATCACCGGCGACCGCGCGCGCGCGCACGAGCGCCTGGCGCTCCCAGGTCCAGGCACGATCCTTCTGGTAGGCGACATACGATTCAATGCTCGTCACCAGCAGGCCCTTGCCGCCATCGGGGCGCAGGCGGATGTCGATCTCGTAGAGGCGACCCGAGCGCGTCATGGTCGTCAGCAGATGCACGAAGCGTTGGGCAAGCCTGGCGTAATAGCGCGCGCCGTCGAGCGGCTTGGCGCCATCGGACTCGTCCTGTGCATTCGCCATTGCACCGTCGTAGACGAACACCAGATCGAGATCCGACCCGAAACCGAGTTCGGTTCCGCCGAGACTGCCGTAGCCGATGACGGCCATGCCGGCGCTCTCGCTGGCCGCTCCGGCGAGACGACCGTGCGCGGTGAACAGGTCGCGCTCGGCGATGCGCAGCACCGTCGCGAGCACGGCTTCGGCAACAGCGGCCAGTGCACGCGCCGCCTGCACGGCATCCATTCGTTGACCGAGAAACGCGAGTCCGATGCGGAACTGTGCAGCAAGCCGCTGCTCCTGCACCAGTTCGATTTCGCGCTCGAGACCCTCGCCATGCAGGCCGGCCAGGCGACGCGTGATTTCCGCCTCGATCACGTCTCGGTCCGGAGGCGGGCCGTCGCTGCGATCCTCGAACAGTTCGTCGAGCAGCAGCGGATGGGCGATCACGCGTTTGGCCAGCAGCGCACTCGCCGCGAATACCGCAGTCAGTCGCCGCATTGCGGCCGGCTGTTCGTCGAGCAGGGACAGATACGCCGAGCGACGCGCCACTGCGTGCACGAGTCCGATCAGTCGCACCATGCAGGCGGATGGCGCCGTGCTGCCGGCCGCCGATGCGAACAGCGCCGGCAGTACGCGGTCGAGTCGCTCGCGTGCACGAACCGAAGCAGCACGCAGGATCGGGCTGTTGAGCAACCCCTCCAGCGCCGTCACCACCGGCTCGACCGGTTCGAAGCCCGCTGCCACCAGCGGCGCCTGGTCGACACCCTCTTCGACGAAGCGCGCCCACAGCGTCATCCACTCGGCATTCTGCGCCGTGCTGCGCGCGCGCCGCTCCGGCGCCATGACCGTGTTGAACTCGTCGCTGACGACACCGCGATGCAGGTCGAGCTGACCGATCAGTGCGGGCCAGTCGCGATAACCGAGCGACAGCGCGAGGCGCTCGCGCACGAAGGCGTCCGCGGGAAGGTCATGGGTCTGCTGGTCGGCAAACATCTGCACGCGGTTTTCGAGTCGCCGCAGAAAGCAGTACGCATCGCCGAGACGTTTGGCGCGCGCTGCCGGGATCAGCCCGAGCTGCTCGCAGGCACGCAGCGCCGGCATCAGGCCGCACACGCGCAACGCCGGCTCGCGACCACCGCGGATCAGTTGCATGAGCTGCACGATGAACTCGATTTCGCGAATGCCGCCGGGTCCGAGCTTGAGGTGATCGGCGCGATCCTTGCGCGCAACTTCGGCATCGATCAGCGTCTTCATCTCGCGCAGGCCGGCGTACGCGGTGTAGTCGAGATAGCGACGGAACACGAATGGCCGCAGCATGTCGAGCAGACGCACGCCAGCGGCACGATCGCCAGCCACCGGGCGCGCCTTGATCCAGGCATAGCGCTCCCAGTCGCGACCCTCGCGCTGGTAGTACTGTTCCATCGCCGAGAACGACAACGCGACGCGACCGACATTGCCAAACGGGCGCAAGCGCAGATCGACGCGATAGACGAAGCCATCCGGCGTGCGGTCGGCCAAAGCCGAGATCACGTGCTGGCTGAGCTTGGAGTACCACGCATCGGCGTCGAGCGGTCGCGCACCGTCGCTGGTGCCCGACTCTGCATAGGCGAGCACAAGATCGACATCGGAGGAGAAATTGAGCTCGCTGCCACCGAGCTTGCCGAGCGCGAGCACGACCAGTCGCTGCACCTCGCCATCGGCCATGCGGATGACGCCATGACGAACCGCGATTTGCCGTTCGGCGTGACGCAGCGCAGCCTCGAGGCAGATCTCGGCGAGTACGCTCGAACCGTGCAGAGTGGTTTCGACACGATCCACATTGCTGACGTCTCGCCAGATCAGCCGCAGTGATTCGCGGCGACGAAAGCGGCGCAGTTCCGCACGGAACTCTGCATCGTCGAGCGGCGACATCACCGGCGTCGCGCGCGCGTCGGCGTGGCGCGGATCGTTCATCAGCCGAACCAGCTCCGGCCCGAGCAGCTGCGGATCCTGGTGGAAACTCTCGAACGCGTAATCGCTGGCCAGCAGCACGCACTCGAGATGGCTGTCGACGCCGGCATCGTCGTAGAACGCAACACCCGCATCACGCGCGACCGTTTCGAGTCTGCTCAGGCGCTGATCAAGGAAGTGGGAAACTTCGGAGGAACGGGCGGGGAATGGCATGCGCCGATTCTGGCAGCAAGCCGGCGTTGCTGGCGAGTGTCCGGGCTCTGCCCGCAGAAAGCGACTCGCGGTTCACTCGCCTTTGACGAACAAGCCATGCGCTCGCGCGCCGCGTGTCTCCGTTGCCGTCGTGGGAAGCGCCATCAGGCGCGATGATCTTCCGCACGCGACCACGCGCCTCACGCTCGAATCTGCACGTGCCGAGTCGTCGCGCATTCTGACGGCTGTCGTGGGAAGCGCCGGCAGGCGAGATGCACTTCGGCAGGTGGCTGTGCACCTCACTTTCCGCTTCGCACGAATCGAAATCTTCGTGCGTTTGCCGGCTGTTGCAGGAAACGCCTTCAGGCGTGTTGCTCTTCGTCACCCTGGATGGATTTTACACGGTGCTCGATTCATGGCACTCGCTCGCCGAAGGCGAGTGAAAGCCTTCAATCAAGCAACATTCGAAAACCATCAAACGCGGTGCATTTCAGAGTTGAACTCGCCCGTGCAGATTGGAAAGAGAGGCGCAAGGCGGCGTGCCGAAGAGCATCGCGCCTGGCGGCGCTTCCCACGAACGCCGAAGCCGGTGTGCCACGCCGCACCTCGAGTTCCCGCCATCAGCCAGCAATGGCGGTCATAAAAAAACCCGCCGGACATTGCTGCCGCGGCGGGTTCTCCCTCCCCACGAGACGTGTCTCTCGATAACGCAATTCTAATGATTCGGGCCGATTTGCCACGCCGCGGTGCAGCATGGCGACGCCAATCAGGCAACGCGCGCTTCTTAGTCGACCATCCTTGCCCGCACCCGGCGACCGATCCGCTCGCTCGACGCGAGCAGAATCAGAACATTGGCTTCGTCAGTCGACGATTGCAGCGGTGTCCTTCGGTGCTGCCGGCTGGGCATACCGATCGATCCACTTGCGCACCTCCGCGTTCCAGTGGATCGAGTTGGCCGGCCTCCCTATCCCATGATTCTCGTCAGGGAAATAGACCAGGCGGCTTTCGACGCCACGGTTCTGCAACGTGTTGAACAGTTCGATGCCGTGATTGACCGGCACGCGGAAATCCTGCTGGCCGTGGGTCACAAGCGTTGGCGTGTTGAAGTTTGCTGCGCCGAAGTGCGGCGAGCTTTTCTGGAACATTTCGGGCGATTGCCAGTGCTCGCCATCATTGCGACGCAGCGTGGCGCCGTGGTCGCTGGCGACCTGCGTGTACGAGTTGTACACGGGCGCATGCGCGACCAGCGCCTTGAACGGATGTTCGCGACCGAGAATGATCGTGGTCAGGTAACCCCCGTAGCTTGGGCCACCGGCGACCATGCGTGTGCTGTCGATCCACGGTTGCGCGCTCAGCGATGCGGTCGCCTTGATGACGTCCTCGTACGGCAGCACGTCCTGATCGGGATTGATGGAGTCTGCGAACGCCTGTCCGAAGCCGCTCGAGCCGTGGAAGTTCGGCCACGCAGTCACATAGCCCCAACCACTGAACACCTGTGCATTCCAGTACCAGGCGAATCGGTTGGTCACACCATTGTGCGGGCCGCCGTGGATGAGCATGAACAAAGGATAGGTTTTCGAACGATCGAAACCGGGTGGATAGTTGACCCACATCTGCACCGGCTCGCCGCGCGCACCGGTATAGGTGACGCTCTCGTACGTGCCCCAATTGATTTTGGCGAGCGCCGCGTCGTTGACGCGGTCGAGCGGCGTCACCTTGCCGCTGCGAAGGTCGACACGCACGAGCCGCGGTGGTGAAACGAAGCTCTCGGTCAGCGCGACAAGCGTGCCGTTGCGCGACAGGTCCAGCGCGCCGAAGTCAGTCTCGCCGGTGATCGCGCGCGGGGTCTTGCCGTCCAGTGGAATCTCGTGGATGCGGAAAGTTCCGGCGTCGTCGATGGCGGCAAGCAGCGACTTGCCATTGCTGTTCCACACAGCCGTGCCGAGCGAACGGTCCCAGTCGGCGTTGACGAGGCGATTGGAGCCGGTGGCGAGATCATGCAGCGCCAGGCGACGCGTGTCGGCATTGAAGCGCTTGATGGCCGTGCGCAGAAAGGCGATGCGCTTGCCATCCGGGCTGAACATCGGGGCCCCATCGGCGGCGGAGTTGTCGGTCGTCAGGTTGCGCGGTTCGCGAGCGCCGATCGGCAGCAACCAGATATCGCGATTGGCATCGACCTCGCTGCGCGTCGTGTTCGACACGAACGCGATCAGCGTCCCGTCGGGCGAAATATCATAGGAACCTGCTCCGGGCTCCTGTGGCGGCAGTGCGCGACCGCCCGGCAGAGTCAGTGCCTGCGGCTCTCCGCCGGCAATCGAAATGCTGTAGACATGCGGATCACGATCGTCCAGCCACTGGTCCCAGTGGCGGATCGGCGCCTTGTCCCAGCTGCGCGCGCTGACCTTGCTGTCCTTGCGCTTCTTCAGTTCTTCGCCGGCCGCCTTCCAGTCCTTGTCGGGCCACACACGCGAGATGAAGGCGATGCGGCTCGAATCTCCGAACCACTTGAGCCCGCCGACGCCGGTCGGCACGCGGGTCAAGCGACGCGCCTCGCCGGCGCCGTCGATCGGCAACAGGTAGATCTGCGCGACCTCATCGCCTTCGCGCCTGGCGGTGAACGCCAGCCAGCGACCGTCCGGACTGAACAGTGGAGAATTGGCGTCGCTGCCTTCCGCTGTAAGTGCGCGCGCTTCGCCGCCATCGATCGGGAACGACCACAACATGGTGCGACCCTTGTTCTCCTTGAGGTCGAACCTGGTGACTGCCGCGACCACATGACTGCCATCGGGCGCGATGGTCGGCGCACCGATGCGCTGCAGACGCCACATCGACTCGGCATCAATGGCGGACTTTGCCATCACCGCGTTGTGCATGAGCAAACTTGCCGCAACGGCAACGATCCACTTCATTGTACGTTTCTCCGATTGTGGAAAGCTGCGATGGCAACGAATCTGGTGCGCCGGGATCGCCAGTCACGCTTCTCCAGCACCGCTCATCCTGCTCGCTCGATGCAGGTCAGTCGATGACCGCGGCGGTGTCCTTCGGCGCCGCCGGATTGGCATACCGATCAATCCACTTGCGTACCTCTTCATACCAGTACAGTGAGTTGGCTGGCTTCAATATCCAGTGGTTCTCGTCGGGGAAATAGATCAATCGGCTGTCGACGCCACGGTTCTGCAGCGTGTTGAACAATTCGACGCCGTGATTGACCGGCACGCGGAAATCCTGCTCGCCATGGATCACCAGCGTCGGCGTAGCGAAGTTGGCGGCGCCGAAATGCGGCGAGCTCTTCTGATACAGCTCGGGAGATTTCCAGAACTCGCCGTCGTCGCGTCGCGACGAGGCGCCGTAGTCGGCGGCGAACTGGGTGTACCAGTTGTACACCGCCGCGTGCGCGACCAGCGCCTTGAAAGGATGCTCGCGACCGAGAATGATCGATGTGAGGTAACCGCCGTAGCTGCCGCCACCAGCGACCATGCGCGAGCTGTCGATGTACGGCTGCGTGCTCAGTGATGCCGTGGCCTTGATGACATCCTCATACGGCAGCACGTCCTGGTCGGGATTGATCGCGTCGGTGAATGCCTGGCCGAAACCGCTCGAGCCGTGGAAGTTCGGCCACGCAGTGACATAGCCCCATGCACTGAAGACCTGTGCATTCCAGCGCCAGGCGAACGCGTTGGTGACGCCGTTGTGCGGACCGCCGTGGATGATCACGAACAGCGGATACTTTTTCGTACGGTCGAATCCTGGCGGATAGTTGACCCACATCTGCACGGGTGCACCATGCGCTCCGGTGTAGGTCACGCTCTCGTAGGTGCCCCAGTCGATCTCGGCGAGCGCCGCATCGTTGATGCGGTCGAGCGTCGTCACCTTGCCGTTGCGACGATCGACGCGCACGAGCCGCGGTGGCGACACGAAACTCATGTTCAGTGCGACAAGGGTGCCGTTGCGCGACAGGTCGAGCGCACCGAAGTCGGTCTCGCCGGTGATCGCACGCGGAGCCTTGCCGTCCAGTGGAATCTCGTGGATACGCGAGGTTCCGGCGTCGTCGATTGCGGCAAGCAGCGACTTGCCGTCGGTGTTCCAGATGGCCGTTCCGAGAGAACGATCCCAGTTCGCGCTGACGACACGATTGCTGCCGGCGGCGAGGTCGTGCAGCACGAGCCGTTGTGTGTCGCCGTAGAAGCCCTTGATGGTCTGTCGGGCGAATGCAATGCGCTTGCCGTCCGGGCTGAACAGCGGGCGCATGTCGTTGCCCGGATTGTCGGTCGTCAGGTTGCGCGGTTCACGACTGCCGATCGGCAGCCACCAGATATCAGGGTTCGCATCGACTTCGTCGCGCGTCGTGTTCGACACGAACGCGATCGACTTTCCATCGGGTGAAATGTCATAGGAACCCGCACCGGGTTCCTGCGGCGGCAGCGGGCGACCACCGGGCAGCGTCAGTGCCTGCGGTTCGCCGCCGGCCACGGCGATGCTGTAGACGTGCGCTTCGCGATCATCGAGCCACTGATCCCAGTGGCGGATCGGCGCCTTGTCCCAGCTGCGCGCGCTGACCTTGCTGTCCTTGCGTTTTTTCAGTTCCTCACCGGCGGCCTTCCAGTCCTTGTCGGGCCAGACGCGCGAGATGAAGGCGATGCGACTCGAATCCTCGAACCACTTGAGCCCGCCGACGCCGGTCGGCACGCGGGTCACGCGGAGCGCCTCGCCGGCGCCATCGATCGGCAACAGATAGATCTGCGCGACATCGTCGCCTTCACGCTTGGCGGTGAACGCGAGCCAGCGACCGTCCGGACTGAAAAGTGGCGCGTTCGCATCAGTCCCTTCTGCGGTCAATGCATGCGCTTCACCGCCATCGATCGGGAACGACCACAACATGGTGCGGCCCTTGCTCTCCTTGAGATCGAACTTCGTCACCGGCGCGACGACGCGACTGCCATCGGGTGCCACCGTCGGCGAACCGATGCGCTGCAGCTTCCACATCGACTCGGCATCAAGCGGGGCTTTCGCCCACACCGCTCCATGCAACAGCACAACGCCCGCGAAGGCCAACACTCGCTTCATGTTCATCTCTCCGGCTGTGGGAACCCGACCCGCGGGGATTGCCGCGACTGCATCGCGACGTCGAACCGTCAATGCGCGATGCTCAACGCGCATCGAGCAGATGCGGCCGCTCTTCATACCATTTCTTCGCACCGATCACGCGCGTATCGGCGCCACCCTTGTCAACTTCGACACCGAGCGAAAGAACGCCCCAACTGAGCAGAAGGTCACCGGTCGGCTGCTTGCCCGCAATGCGCATGCGCGCCTTGACGTCGAAACGGTCGTTCTTCGCTTCGATGCGATCGAACACCAGCGTCCTGCCATCGATGCGCAGCATGCCGCTGGCGCTGACGCTGCCGGCATCGGCAAGCCGCAGCGCCCATTTCGGATAGTCGCGCTGCTTCGTGAACAGCGCCAGCAACAGTCCGATGTTCTGCATCTCCACGGTGGCGTCGGCGTCGATCTTGAACGGCCGCGTGGCTTCCACGCGACCGCGCCGGAAACCGACATTGGCCCACCATTGCTCGCCCGCGGTGTGCCCGTCATCGATGACGCGCACATTGCGCAGATTGAGCGTGGTGTGGTCGAGGTCGAAGTAGCGCGCGGCAATATCGGTACCGCCGATACGTGCATCGAGATCGAAGTCGGCAGTCAGGTTGATTGCACCAAACTGCGTTTTTGCAGCGCGTCCGTTGAGGTCGATACGGCCGCGCGAGATGCTGCCGCCGGCATCCAGAGCCAGATCGCCGCCGATGCGCAGATTGCCGCCGAGCAGGCGCAACGAATCGCTCGGCAGGTAGGGATTGATTGCGCGGAGGTCTGGCACCTCGGCATTGGCGAAGCGCATTTGTGCACGCAACGAGTCGCGTAAATCGTGCGCGTCGCCGGCGGACTGCAGGTCGATGCGCAAATCGCTGCCGCGCAGAAGCGGCGTGTCGCGCGCATCGTCGGCAACTGCGTCGAAGCGCGCGACGACGAGAGTGATGTGCGCCTGCGGGCCACCGTTGGCGTCGACCAGTTTCCCCTCGGCAACGGCGCTGCCGCGGAAGCGGTGACCGGCAACGGTCGCGGCGAGGTCGACCTGGGGGATATCGACGCGGCTGCCGGGCTCGAGCTGACCCTGCGCAATCCTCAGTCCGGCCTTGAGTGTGCCGGCGCCTTCAAGCGCAATCCATGGTGTCTTCACGAGCAGCGGTGTCAGCCAATCGAGGGCAGCGAAATGCCAGTCGAGATCGAGCGAGCCACTGGTTCGCGCCAGCAGTGCCCGGGCGTCGCCGATCGGCAGCAATGTGGTGCCGGCGATCGTGAGATCGGCATCGATCGAGCCTTCTCCTTCGGGTGGAGGCGGCAGGTGTGCGACGACGTGCAGGCCGTGGTCCTGCACGTCGACACGCAAGGTTCCGATCGCGTCGCTGTCGGTGCTGCCGCGCGTCGCCTTCAAGGGCAGGCGCAGATCGAGCATTCCGCCGCTCTGCAGTACGCCCTGCGTGAGCGCCAGATCGGCCTCGACCCGGCCAGCTGCCGCGGCCGAGGCTACCGCACCGTGCCAGTGACCGTTCGAATCGAGATCGAGTACGAGCGCGGGCAACGCGCCGTCGATCCGCAGCGTGGCGTCGGTCAGTGCCAGCTTGGCGATGCCGGGCGCATCCTCGCGCACGTGCCGTGCAATGGCGAAGACCGATTCGATTCGCGCCTCGCGCAAGAGCAGGGTTTCACCGATCTTCACCGAGGTGTCGCCGAGCACGACACGTGAGGGCAGCACTTCGATCGGCCCGCCACGAAGCTGCTTGATGAAGCCGAACTCGGCAGTGCCGGTGGTTTCGATATCGATGCCGAGCACGTGCGCACGGCGAAGCGAGCTCGTCGCGATGCGGTCGAAGCGCAACGTCCAGCCACCAGGTCGCGCTGGCGGCGGCTGCATTTCCTGGTCGCTGCGCGTCACGTTGCCGGAGACTTCGGCGATATCCATCGAGGCGAGCCGCAGTTCGCGCGCGAACAGCGGCAGCAGCGCGATGCGTCCGGTCGCACGAGCGGCCTGTGCGTCCCACAGCACATGGCGCATGTGTCCCTTGGCCTCGACATTCCACATGGCGACGAAGCCGGGCCACCAGGTCACGCCATGCGACCAGACGAGCGCGAAGCGCTCAGGCTTGCGATTGATCGCCCATGGCCCGAGGCCGGTGTTGAGGAACACGTTGCCGGCAATCAGGTAAGTCGCGAACAGCGCGACTCCGATCGTGCCGAGGCGGCGGAGCCGTTTGCGCATTGCTGTTCCTTGTCGTTCGCAGCTGCCGAGCGCGATGTTCTACCGATGTTGACGCCGCACCGTCAACCAGCCTTGCGCAGTGCGGAATCCTCGACGATCGCCTGCGCCACCCACTCGCCACTTTCGCAACCGCCTTCCATGAAACCCTGATTGTCGAGCGCACAGTGCTCGCCGGCGAAGTGCAGGTTGCCGACGCGCTCGCCGTTGGCGCCCCGCAGGCTCGTCCACTGGCCCGGACGAAAGCACGCGTAGCTGCCGAGGGCCCATGCGTTGGATGGCCAGTGGAAACGCGCCTCGCGCGACTGACCGCGCGCCGCGGAAAAGCCCGGATAAATCGCATCGAGCTGGCGCGCGACGATGTCGGCCTGCTGCTTCGGCGTGCCGTCGCCAAGGGCGACACCACGTCGGCCGCCGACGAAGTTGGTCAGGATGCCGGCGCTGCCCGCTTGCAGGCGGCTGGTTTCCCAGGTTGTCTGCAGAGGCAAGTCGCTGAAGCTGCTGCCGGCGCTCTGATGGCGCGTGTGCCAGACCCGCTCGGCGACACCGATCATGAGCTTGGCATTGGTGCCGTAGCCGAGTTCGGCGATCGCCCGACGCTTCACCGGTGGCAGCGGTACATCGATGCGCACGCGACGCAGTGTGGTGAATGGCAGTGCAAGCACGACGGTTCGCGCACGCACCTCGCGCGCGCCGAGACCGCGGGCGAAGCTCAGCGTGAAGCTGCCATCACTCGATTGACGCAACGCTTCGAGCGCATGACCGGTTTCGATGGCATCGTCGAGCCTGCTGCCGAGTCCGCGCACGATCAGATCGTTGCCGCCGCGCACGTGGTAGCGCTCGTCGCTCTCGCCGAAGATGCGGAAGTGATCGAGTTCCGGATCGATGAAAGTGAGGAAATTGAGCGCCGACTGCTCCTCGCAGTCGAGCCCCATTTCGCTGGTGTAGGCCACTTCGATCAAGGTGCGCAGCCAGCCCGACGCGTCGTTGCGGTCGAGCCATTCGGTCATCGTCATGCGGTCCAGTATTTCGGCACCGCCCGGCGCAGCGTAGGTGATGTCGTCATCGGGCAAGGTGGCGGCATCGCGCGCAATCGCTGCAGCCAGCGGCGCAAATGCGGTGAGGATTTCGCTTTCGCCGTATCGGCGGCCATTGCAGAACCAGACATCGCCGAACACGGCAGTCGGATCGGCGGCGAGATCGTCAAGCGTGAGGCCGAGCTCGGCCGCCACCGCGCGGATGCGCACGTGCCCACTGTCGATCAGCTCGCCGCCGAGTTCGCAGACCTGGCCATCGGCAAAGTGGTCGCGCAGGCTCAACATGCGTCCGCCGATGCGCTCCTGCGCCTCGAAAACACGCACGCGCACGCCAGCCTGGCGCAGTCGCCAGGCACAGGTCAGGCCGGCAATGCCGGCGCCGACGATGACGACATCGTCGGTGGCGTTGCTGGGTGCTTTTCGCGGTAGCGGCGCGCAGGCGGCGAGCATCAGGCCGGCCGACGCGCCGACCGACTGCTGCAGGAAGCGGCGCCGCGCATTGCCTGAGCGCAACTCGCGCTCACGCGCAATCGCCTCGTCGAGCGGTTCACCGCTGGCACGGGCCGTAGCCGCAATCGCTGCGGCACGACGCAACAGATCCACAAGCGCTGTTCTTGCCATTATCCCCTCCCCTGTCCCTCCCGAGCATAGCGCCATGTGCGGGCCGAGCGTGAGAGCGCAACGGTGCACCGACAGGAGTTTTTCTCGCATGGCCCCCGGCGACGCCACATCACGTGGATCAGTGGATCGCCCTCATCCAGGAGTCACCTATGCCGTCTTCCCGTTCACGCCTGGGCGCGCTCGTCATCGCCCTTGCGCTGTCGGCCGTCGGAATGTCGATGACCCATGCGGCGACATTCGTGGTCACTCGCGTCGATGACCCGAACCCGGCTTCCTGCACGGTGGCGAGTTGCTCGCTGCGCGAAGCGGTGCTGGCGGCGAACGCCAATGCCGGGGCAGACGTGATCGAACTTCCCGACGGCCAGTTCAGCCTCACGATCGGCGAGCTCCTGGTGACGGACGCTGTGACGATAATCGGCACGGGGAGAAATACCACCCGCATCATGTTCGACGGCACTTTCGTCGTCCTGCGGGCAGAACTGGGCGTTTCCCTGACAGTGACGGGATTGTCGATACTCGGACCGAACCGTTCGCCGCGAAGCGAACAGCGGCCGCGGGGATCGATCTTCGCGATCATTTGCAGTCGCTGCTCTCGACTCGCACTCACCGACGTGCTGGTTTCCATCACTGCAGGCTACGTGTTTACCAATGGCGACAATGCACCCGGCGAGCTGACGATCGACCGGAGCGTGATCGCGGCTGTGGTCGCGAGTCAGTCGAGCGCGACCATCCGTATCAGAGACAGTGCCCTGCAATATGCGGAGTTGGGTACCCTCGCGCCTGGCGGGGTCCGCGTCGAGCGCTCGAATTTCACGCTCGATCTGGCACCCGATCTGGCGTCGGGAATGATCATCGAGACATCCGGCAGCATCGTCATCGACGACACGGAAATTGCCAGCACATCGCAAGGGTTGCTGATCCAGTCCGGGACGCCGCTGTCAGTGCAGCTGCGCCGCCTGCGCTATCTCGACAATGCGCAACCCGTGTCGGTAACGGAGGCTACCGAGGTGTCCGTGATCGACAGCGAATTCAGCGACAACACGAGCGACTCCGAATCACCCGGCGCATTGCTGGTCAACAGCGGCAGCACCTGGACGGTCAGCAGCAGCAGCTTTATCGGCAACCGTGGCAACGGTGATACCGGCGGTGCCGTACTGGTCGAAGGCGGCGCCAGTCTCGACATCGACAACAGCACGTTCTCGGCCAACAGTTTCACCGCTGACGCCGCCGCAGGGAGCCCTCGCGGCGCTGCAATCGGCGTGCGCGGTGGGCCACTCGGCGCGACGTTGCGCATGCGTCACGTGACGATCGTGCAGCCAACGTTCGCTCTCGGCGGCATCGATGGCACCACGATCGGCGCGCGCGGCAGTGACGCGCAATCGATGATCACGATCTACAACAGTCTCTTGCGCGGCACGTGTCGGCTCGACGCCGGCCTGCTCGATACCGGTATCGGCAATATCGAAAGCATTGGCAATACCTGTACGTTGTCGCCCAGCCGCAACCGGGTCGCGGTCAGTATCGCCAACGTGGCACTCGGAACGCTGGCCGACAACGGCGGCCGCACGTTGACCTACGCGCCGGCCGCGAACAGCGTGGCTGTCGACTACGAATGGACCGACCTTGAATGCACGCCACGCGACCAGCGTGGCTATCTGCGCCAGGCGGGGACCGACTGCGACATCGGTGCGGTCGAGGTCGGCGGTCTCGAACGGATCTTCGTCGACGGATTCGAATAGGGATGCTCTGACCAAGAGTATCCCTAGCTGCGCTGAGGCCAAACAGTAGCGGCCGTCTATCCTCGGCATCGACGTTGGCCCGCGTTGTCGCGATTCCACGTGGAGCGGACAGACGAACGCATCTCGAGAAAGAAACATGGGCAGGCAGACTCTCGCAACGATCGCATGGGCCTGCATAGCGTTGTTTTCCTGTCCATCATCCGATGTGCAGGCCAACACGCCGATGCAGCGGTACATTGAACTGGAGCGTACCGACTACGCGGTAGCCGGCGTGGGCGGTATCGGCGCGCCGCTCGCTGAAGAAGGTGGCGCGGGTACCGTCACGCTGGCCGGTGTCTCCGGTACGGTGACGTTGGCACTCCTCTACTGGAACGGACTCGATCTGGCATGGCCAGCCGAGGGGTTCACGGGCGGTGACGCCGATTACGACCAGCCCGACATTCGCTTCGATGGCCACGACATCTCCGGCACGCGCATCGCACGGTTCAGCAGCAACGACTGCTGGCCGCAGCCGCCGGGACCGGACAGTACCGCACTGTTTCGCGCCGACGTGACCGAACTGGTTCGTGCGCGCGGTGATGGTGAATACGCGTTCTCGGGCTTGGCGAGCCGTCCGGGACACAGCGCCAATGGACTCTCGATGATTGTCTATTTTGACGACGGCAATCCACTCAACGATCGACATGTCACGCACTACGAAGGGCTGCAGAGCACGCAGAGTGCCGGAGGATTGCCGTTCAACTTCGCACTGGACTACAACGGTGGCGCGGTTGAAGCGATCCTGCACATGTCCGATGGCCAGTCGAGCCTTTCTGACGGTGAACTGCGCTGGTATGCCAAGCCTGACGGGGCGAGCAGTACGGAGCGCTCACTAAGGTATCGCGGGTATCTGCACGACGGGCTGCTGATGTGGGCTGGCAACAGTGTCCCGGTGATGGGCCATGGGCGTGGCAGCAATGGACCAGGTCTCTGGGACATCCGGCGCATGCCATTGACACCACTGTATGGTCCTTCGCGCCGCTACCAGCACCGGAGTACCTACGTCGGCGGAGTTGATTGCGTGTCGTTGAATGTCGCGCAGTTCGTACAGCCTTCCGACGCACAAACTGCCGCCCTGAGTCCGAATCCTTTCGACTTCGGTGATGTCGTTGTCGGTACGCAAAGCGCGACGCAACGATTCACGCTGACGAATCTGATGCCGGGCCAGATCACCATGGGCGCACTCGTCAGCAACAGCCTGTTTCCGATCATTGCTGAAACGTGCAGCGGACAGACACTGGCGCCATCCGCCACGTGCACGGCCGACGTCGTCTACCGGCCCCTCTCAACCAGTTTGCCGGTCAACAGTGAAATCCGACTCCATTTCACCGATGCTGCGCAGACAAGCGTGGGTCCCTATTTCTTTGCCGAACTGCGAGGCGCCGGCGTGCCTGAAGGTGCGTTCTCGCGCGTCGAGCCGCAGCCTCGCACGTGCAGGTTTGTGCCGACGCCCGTCGGTGCAGCTTCGGCACCGGTAAGGCTACGCATGGCCAATACGGGTACGCTGCCCATCACGATAACGAGTGCCACAACGGTCAGCACTCCGTCGTGGTTCACCATCGTGCATAGCGACTGCGCGGGGCAAACCGTTCCACCCGGCAGCAGTTGCACTGCCGATATCTCGCTGCGACCGTTGGGCACGGGCATCGCGTCCGATGCATTTCGCATCCGCTACGACGCCGACGACGAAACGGCGGAGCTCGTGTCGGTGCCGTTGCAGGGTCCAGGCCTTGCTGCGGCGGGCGATCAAATGTTGAAAGACGGCTTCGATCCAGGGGAGTGCGTTGACTAAAACGGCGACGGACCACGCCCATCGCCTGTGGATTCCTTCCAGCTGACGCCAGTGTTCACGACACGGTGAGTCGCGCAGAGGTGTCGACCGTCTTCCTGTCGAATCGGCAGCTCTTCTTGCTGCCACCGACAAACGGATGTTCAACGAACCTTTTTTGACATGGCCTCCTGCGTCGGCGGATGAACCGTGTGCAATCGAGCGAGATCGCGCGCTATCGCGCGACGCAAAGACGCGATGCAAAGATTCGAGCGTCTCGACGGATTTTCGCGACGCAACCGGCGCCGTCCGATTGCAGCCGATGGCTTAGAACTGCCAACGCGATCGAGCGCGCCGATTTCCACTGTCAACGATACGTACTTGGAAGCGCGATGCGCGCGGGGCGCATGGCGTGCAGGCCTGTGCTCGGGTCGAACGAACACCATACCGAACAGGATTGACTGGCGTGGCGCGATGACAAGACCGTGGCCCACGATCGCACGATTTCGCGTGGATACGGGTAAGAGCGCACTTCGATCAGTGTCAACGATGCCTCATGAAACCGGTCCGAGAGGAACCTTCCGTGCAGCGATATTCGCCTCTCCTCACATGTAAACATTCCACAAACCTTCGGTGCACGCGTCTGCCCGTGCTTACCGCTCTGATCATTGCGCTGAGCGCGTGTCATGGCGTGTCGCCGCGTAGCGACGCCGAGGCTGCGCAGGCGCGGGTTGCGAAGATCCTTCGCGACACGCCGATGGTCGATGGTCACAACGACCTGATCATCCACTACCGTGACTGCGAGGACTGTCCGCGCGGACTCGATGCTTACGACATCAGCGGGAATGTGAAGGGCCACACCGATCTCGCGCGCTGGAAAAAGGGCGGCCTCGGTGCGCAACTGCTCAACTCGGGCTGGATTGAATCGGAGCCGGATCTCGCCGGCACGCTCAAGGGCTTTGCGTTCACGCGCGAAATGGTGGCGCGCTATCCCGATCGACTGGTACTGGCCAGAACCAGCACCGAGATCCGTGCAGCGCAGGCGTCGGGGCGACTGGCGATTGTGCTCGCGCTCGAGAACCAGAACCGCCTTGGCGACGACGAAGCATCCGTCAAGCGACTTGCTGCCGAAGGCTTGCGTTCGAACCTGCTTGCCTACGACGAACCGAGCGCGTGGGCCGATGGGCACGCGGGTCCCATGACCCACGGCGGCCTCTCACCACGCGGCAGCGCGATGGTGCGCTGGATGCAGCACAACGGCATCCTCGTCGATCTCTCGCACGCCGCCGCCGACACCATGCGCGACGTGCTCGATCAATCGATCGCACCGATCATCTTCAGCCACTCCTCCGCGGCCGCGCTGTGCGATGTATCGCGCAACGTACCCGATGACGTACTGCTGCGAATGCGCAAGAACGGCGGCATCGTCATGGTCACCTTCGTGCCGCAGTTCCTGCGCAAGGATTTTTCCGAGTGGCATGACCGCGGCGATGCACGTTGGTCCGACCTCATGAAGCAGAACAACGATGACCAGGCACGGGTCGGTCCGTTGATGGATGCCTGGGAGAAGGAAAACCCGAAGCCGTCCGTGACGCTTGCCGATGTCGCTGATCATATCGAGCACGTGCGCACGGTCGCGGGCATCGATTACGTCGGCATCGGCAGCGATTTTGACGGCATCGACTTCACGCCGACCGGGCTTGAAGACGTGTCGACGTTTCCCGGCCTTCTCGAGGAACTGGCACGACGCGGATGGAGCGATGGCGACTTGCGCAAACTGGCAGGCGAGAACTTCCTGCGTGTGCTCGACCACGCCGATGCCGTGCGCGACGCGCATGCACGCTCGATCGCAGCGAAACCGTGAGTACACTCGCGCAGCGAATCCTCGGCTGTCTTGCGTTGCTGATGCTGGTCGCCCTGGCGATCTGGCGCTCGCACGCCGGCACTGCGCTCGACACGTTCACGGTCGACGAACCGTGGCATGTGGTGGCCGGTGCGACCTACGCGCGCAGCGGCGATTTCAGTCTCAATCCCGAGCATCCGCCGCTGGCCAAGCTGTGGGTCGGCGCGCAGATGCCGGACAGCTTCACGCTGCGGGCGCCGACCGTGCTCAGCGAGAAATCGCAGGAGCGCGACTGGGTCGAAGAAACCATGTACTACGACAACGATCCGCAGCTCGCGCAGTCCCACGCGCGCATCGGCATGTGGTCGCTGCACGCGGTGCTGCTGGCCGCCCTCGGATTGTTGCTATGGCGTGCATGCGGGTTTGCCTGGGCAGTCGGCACACTCGCGTTTCTCGCCATCGAGCCGACCGTTGGCGCGCACCTGCCGGTGGTCATGACCGACTTGCCGCTGGCGCTGACCTTGCTGGTCGCTGCCGTGGCCACGGGCCTGCTCGCCGCGTACTGGCAATGGCGCTGGGTATTGGCGTGCGGTGTTGCCATCGGCCTTGCGCTTGGTGCCAAGCATTCGGCGATTCCCGGTATCGGCGCGCTGCTGCTCGTGTTGCTCATCGCGGCGCATTTCGGCTGGCGCAGCGGCGGCTGGCGCGAAGTAATGGCGCGGCATCTGAAGGCGATCGGCGTCGGCGTGCTTGCCGTCATCGTGCTGTGGGCGCAGTACGGCTTCCACTTCCACGCCAATCGCGACGGCAGCGATGCATTCAACCGGCCGATCGCGGAGAAAATCAACGAACTGAATCTGCCGCACTGGCGCAAAGGCATCGCCCTCGCCGACCACTTCGAAATATTGCCGCGCGCGTACCTGTGGGGACTTGCCGATACGGTCCGCACAGGCGTCGAAGGGCGCGGCATCGGCATGCACTTCATCTGGGGCACCACCCATCATGGCTCGCCACCATGGTTCAGCTGGCCACTGATCGTGCTGTCGAAGATTCCGTTGGCATTGCTCGGCAGCGTGCTGCTCGGCGCGCTGGTGCTGTGGCGAATGCGACTTGCCGCAAGTGCGCGCTGGACCCTCGCCGCCGTACTCGCCGCGTGCGCCTTGCACATGGTCGCACTGGTTGGTTCGGGCGGCGTGTGGGGTGGCGTGCGCCATGCCTTGCCGGTACTGGCGGCCGGTTCGGTGCTGTCCGGCGCTGCCGTGGCATTCGCCTGGCAGCGCCGGTCGCGCGCATCAATGGTGGCGGTTGCCGCCCTTTATGTTGCTGCCTTCGCGATGACGATCCGCGAGCCACGCCTTTGGGAGTACCACAACGAGCTGGTCGGCGGCAGCGCCAACAGCTATCGCTATTTCGAGAACGAAGGTCTGGACCTCGGCCAGCGCTTCGGCGAGATCCGCGACTTCAACGCGTCGACGATGGCCGCCACCGGACTGCCGGTGTATTCCGATTACTGGATGGGCGAGGAACAGACACGTGCGGCGAAGATCAACTATCGACGCCGTGTCGAGAACCTTGACGACACCAACGTGGAGGGCATTTAC
>JBBSOU010000036.1:0-28077 GCA_038259445.1 Lysobacterales bacterium
GAGACTGGCGAGGATCTGGCGTTCCTGGCGCAGGCGACGAATGCCATCGCGCGTCGGGAACCCGCGCAGCAACTTGATCGCAACCTGCTGCGAAAACCCGCCATCTGCACGTTCGGCGAGAAACACCGTGCCCATGCCGCCCGCGCCGATCTCGCGGATGAGTCGCCATGCACCGAGTCGATCGCCTTTGCCTGAGCCGATGCAGGCTGCACTCGCCGCAATGATCCGGCCGAGCGGATCGTCCTCGTCTGCATCCGCCGAAAGCATGCGTTCGAGACGTTGCAGATCACGCGGGTCAAGAGGCAGGTGCGCAAGTTGAGCCGCGCGTTGTTCGTCCGGCAAGCCGACCAGACGATCGAAGATGACGGAAAGCTCGTCGAGTGAAGCGCCGTTCACGCCTGCAGTTCCGCCTTCAGCCAGGCGCGGGCAAGACGCAGGTCGCGATCGACGGTGCCTTCCGAAACATTGAGCGTTGCCGCCACTTCGGCACGGCTCAGTCCGCCGAAGTACACGAGTTCGACGATCTGTGCACGGCGCCCGTCGCTGGCTGCGAGATCGTGCAGGGCCGCATCGACGCGCATCAGTTGCGCATCATTGGCACGGTCGATCGAATCGCCGACCGCATCGATATCGACGCACTCGGCGCCCCCGCCGCGTTTCGCGGCCAGTCGCTTGCGCGCGGAATCGACGAGAACCTGGCGCGTGGCCTGGGCGGCAACATGGAAGAAGTGTTTGCGGTTCTCCCAGTCCGCGCCCGTCCCGAGCAGGCGGATCAGCGCCTCATGGGCGAGGTCGGTGGCGCCGAGCGTCGCGTTCGGGGCGCCGCGCAGCGACTGTGCAGCAATCGCACGGACGTTGTCGTAGACACGCCGGATCAATTGTTCGCGCGCATCGGTATCGCCACCACGCCACGCGATGATCAGCCGGGTCACCTCGTGGTCGATCGGTTCGGACATCGGCGCGCCGCACTCCGCGATGGTGATTATCCGGCAACAGTGTATCCGGCACAGGCATCCACCGAATGTCGATGCCAACAGGGTTGTGGTATTGCGCGCCCTTCTGCGTAGAAGGGCTTGCGTACCGACTTGCCGGCAACCAGCCGCACGACAGAAGTGCGCACACATCATCCCGACACACGGAGAATGCTCGCCATGCGCACCAAAACCACACTGTGGACTCATCGAAGAACACGGCGCCTTTCGACGTGTTGCCGCGTTGCTGCATTCGCGCTGTCAGTCGCGAGCGCGCATGCCGCGGACCCGGAGCAGGACGCGATCCTTCCCTGGTACAACGGGGTGATCAGCAACATCGGATCGAATGTTGCCTGCCTGAGCGACCCACCGTTCGTCGAGATCCGCGTTCAGGGCTATGTCGGCTGGACACTGGTGCCACCCAACTTCACGCCAGCCGTCGGTGAAATCTTCTACACGCATCTCGTGCTTAGCCACCCTGGCAATCCCTGCACCGGCAGTGCGGTCGGCATCGAGTTGATGCTGCCAGCCGGTATCGTGACGGCAGCGTCCTCGGCCGATCCCGCGTTCTGCTTCGCACGCACGCCGCCGAATCCGCAACGGCCGTTTCCGCTCCTGATCAATCTCGGTTCCGACATCGGCTACGGCTGTCCGCAAAGCTTTTCGCAGGGTCTCGAAGGGCTGCGCGTATCGCCGCCGCAGGGTGGCGCGGGCGGCGGCTGGGGCATGGCCGCGGGCTTCTTTCTCGAGTTGCTCATTCCCTTGCGCGCAACAACGGTGCAGCCTGGCAACACCTCGATCCGTTTCCGCGTGAATCCCGACGTCGGCGTCGTCGCTTATCCGTCCGTACCGGTGCTCGTCAATAACGATGTGGTGTTCCGTGCGCCATTCGAGGACAACCTGCTGACGCTCGACATCTGCACGGTGACGCCGACGGCAAGCGGCTGTTGAAACGACAGCCGAGGGTGCCGCGCCACATTGCAAACGCCGGGCATGCAGGCCAAGCTTCGGGGCCGTTGTCGCCGTGAGCCGTCATGTCCCCGCCACGCCCACGCCTCGTCCTGATCGATGGCTCCTCCTACCTGTTTCGCGCGTACCACGCGCTGCCGCCGCTGACCAACGCATCCGGTGAGCCGACTGGCGCACTGTTCGGTGTCGTCAACATGCTGCGCTCGACGCTGAAGTCGAAGCCGGACTACGTGGCCTTCGTGCTCGACGCGAGCGGGCCGACGTTTCGCGATGCGATGTACGTCGAGTACAAGGCCAATCGTGCGCCGACCCCCGATGACCTCAGGCAACAGATCGCGCCGATGCTCGAGATCGTCGCCGCACTCGGATTCCCGATCCTGCGCGTCGACGGCGTCGAGGCCGACGATGTGATCGGTACGCTCGCGCGCCAGGCCGAGTTGCGCGACATCGACGTGCTCATCTCGACCAGTGACAAGGATTTCGCACAACTTGTGTCGCCGCACATCACACTGGTCAACACGATGACCAACACGGCGATGGACAGTGCCGGCGTTGTCGAGAAATTCGGTGTTGCGCCCGAGCGCATCGTCGATTTCCTCGCCCTGATGGGCGATTCGATCGACAATGTGCCTGGCGTGCAGAAATGCGGGCCGAAGACGGCGGCGAAATGGATCGCCGAATACGGTTCGCTCAGCGGTGTCATCGCGAGTGCAGAGAGCATTGGTGGCAAGATCGGCGAGAACCTGCGTGCAGCGCTCGCGCACCTGCCGCTGTCGCGCGACCTGGTGACGATCAAGACCGACGTCGCGCTGTCGGCTGGCCCGACCGATCTGGCGTTGCGCGAACCGGATGTGGCGGCCTTGCGCGAACTCTATCGCCGTTACGAATTCAATGCAGCGCTGAAAGAGCTCGATCGCATCGATTCCTCAGAGCCCGGCGAGGCACTGTCGCCTGCCGCGGCGGCGCCACCGGCTATCGGCGAGTGGAGCGGGCCCGGCGAGTACGAGCAGATTCTCGACCAGGCCCGCTTCGACCATTGGCTCGGCCTGATCGAGAACGCATCGCTGGTCTGCATCGATACCGAAACGACGTCGATCGATTCGATGCGAGCGGAAATCGTCGGCATCTCGTTCGCCGTCGAGCCGAAGCGCGCCGCCTATGTGCCGCTGGCCCACGATTACGCCGGCGTCCCAGCGCAGCTCGATCGCGCGATGGTCCTGGCCGCACTGAGGCCATGGCTTGAAGATCCGGCCAAGGCCAAACTCGGTCAGCACGCAAAGTACGATATCAACGTGTTCGCCGGTGCCGGCATCACGATGCGTGGCGTCGCCCATGACAGCATGCTCGAGTCCTACGTGCTCAACTCGACCGCGTCGCGACACGATATGGACACCCTGGCCAAACGTCACCTCGGCGTCGAGACGATCACCTACGAGCAGGTTGCCGGCAAGGGTGCACGACAGATCGCGTTTTCGCAGGTCGATCTCGACACCGCCACGCGCTATGCCGCCGAGGACGCCGATATCACCTTGCGCCTGCATCGCGTTCTGTCCGCGCAGCTCGAGGCGACGCCGGGTCTGAAAGCGGTCTACGCCGAGATCGAGATTCCGCTGGTGCCGGTGCTCGCGCGCATGGAGCAGGCGGGGATTCTCGTCGATGGGGCCGCGTTGCGCTTGCAGAGCCATGAGCTGGCGAAACGCATGCATGAGCTGACCATCCAGGCGCATGGGCTGGCCGGCCACGCCTTCAGTCTCGATTCGCCCAAGCAGTTGCAGGCGCTGCTGTTCGACGAGCTGAAGCTGCGCGCGGTGTTGAAGACGCCTACCGGCCAGCCGTCGACCAACGAGGAAGCGCTCGAGGCGATCGCCCACGAGCACGAATTGCCGCGAGTGATTCTCGAGTACCGCGGGCTGGCCAAGCTGCGCTCGACCTACACCGAAAAGCTGGCCGAGATCGTCAACCCGAAAACCGGTCGCGTGCACACCAGCTACCACCAGGCCACGGCAGCTACCGGGCGCCTGTCGTCGTCGGATCCCAATCTGCAGAACATTCCTGTCCGTACCGAGGAGGGCCGGCGCATCCGTCAGGCGTTCATCGCGCCGCCAGGCTGGAAAGTGCTCGCCGCCGACTATTCGCAGATCGAGCTGCGCATCATGGCGCACCTTTCCGGTGACACCAGTCTGCTGGCCGCGTTCAAGGGCAACCTCGACGTCCACCGCGCCACTGCTGCCGAAGTGTTCGGCGTGCCGCTCGAGGCCGTGGACGGCAACCAGCGTCGCGCCGCCAAGGCGATCAACTTCGGCCTAATGTATGGCATGGGCGCGTTCGGCCTGGCGCGCCAGCTGGACATCAGCCGCGGCGAAGCGCAGGACTACATCGCGCGCTACTTCCAGCGCTACCCGGGCGTGCGCGATTACATGGATCGCGTCCGCGGGCTGGCGCACCGTGACGGCTATGTCGAAACCGTGTTCGGCCGCCGCCTGCATCTCGACTACATCCACTCGCGCAACCCGGCGCAGCGGGCCGGTGCCGAGCGCGCCGCGATCAATGCGCCGATGCAGGGCACCGCCGCCGACATCATCAAGCGGGCGATGCTCGCGGTCGATGCGTGGCTGCTGGATCGCCAGGATCAGGCGCGCATGCTGCTGCAGGTGCACGACGAGCTGGTCTTCGAGATTCGCGAAGACAGCGTCGACTCGCTGCGCGACGGTATCCGCGAAAGGATGTCGCAGGCGGCGCAACTGGCCGTACCTCTGGTCGTCGACATCGGCGTCGGCGCGAACTGGGATGAGGCCCACTAATCGATCATCGCCGCGAAAGTGAATGCGCGATAAATCATTCCCTGGCGGTATCGAACGCGCTGAAACTTTTCTGCACCGACGGACGTCTATTTGTCCGGGTGCACGCAACGGCACCCCCGGATTCATCCACCTCCCTGGATGAATCCCCGGAGATCGGTCCCTCCCCAGACCGGTTTTCGACCCCGCCCCGAGGGCTCCCCCTAGCCCTCGGGGCAATTTTTCTTGGGGGATCCGGTTTTTCTCAGCCCGCCGACGACGCCTTGACGCCGCTGATCAACGCGATCAGCGCTGAACGCGGCAGCTTGCCGGTCTCGTTGCGCGGCAGTGTCTCGACGCAGCGCAACGGCCGCGGAAGGAATACCGGATCGATCTGCTCGCGCAAGGCGCAGAGGAGCTCGCCCGACGAGTGCCCGGGCGCCACGACGAGCGCGGCAATGCGGCGAACTCCACAGGCACCCGCCTCTTCGAGCTGGAACACGACGCCATCGACCACACCGGGGAGCCCGAGCAGGCGTCGCGTCAAATCCGCAAGGGAAGCGCGTTTGCCGGCAATGTCGAGCAGATCCGCGTTACGTCCACGCAGATGAAAGCGGTCGGTGCCAACCAGTTCAACGACATCCTGCAGATGCACCCCCGCACCGAGATGGGCGGCACTGACGAGCGTGCCATCAGGCTGGGGCCTCAGCTCGATTCCCGCATGCAGTTGCCACGCGCTGTCGACTGCAGTTCGCCGGTGCGCGATCACACAGGTTTCGGTCGATCCGAACAACTCGATCATCGGTGCACCGAAGCGTTGCTCGGCCAGCTGCGCGAGGGCGGCATCGAGCGGCGCGGTTGCCGATACGATCGCCGCAATCGGAGGCAGTTCGGTCTCGTCCCTGAGCAGGTTGCGCAGATGCACCGGCGTTGTCACGAGCAGACGCGGCGCCGGCATCTCCGACAATGCGCGGGCAATGTCCGAGGGAAAGAAAGGCTTCGCCGAATGTACGGAAAATGGGCCGAACAACGGCAGCAGCACGGACATCTCCATGCCGTACATGTGCTGCGACGGAACAGTCGCCACGATCGAGGCGATCTGTCCCGGCGCGAGTCGCATCGATTCGGCGAGCACCGATGCGTTGAGTGCGCTGCTGGCGGCCACGCTGGCCCAGGTCTTTGCGTTCGGCTTGGGCAGGCCCGTGCTGCCAGAGGTGAATCCGATTGCAACGGTCTGTGCAAGAGCGGGCGCGCGCGGAGCCTCGCCACGATCCTCTCGCTCACCGGTCAACGCCGGCAGCACGATCAACCGTCGCGGAGCGGGATCAAGTGCGACATCACTGATCACATAGGCATCCGCATGCAGGGCCAGCGCATCATCGATGGCCTGGCGCGCGCGGGACGATGGCAGCAAGGTGGTCTGTCCGAGTGCGGCAACGGCACAGAAACTGGCGATGAACGCGTACCGGTCTTCGCACAGATTTATCGCATGGCCGCCGACGGGCAAGGTCTCGGCGACAGCGTGCACATCGGCGAGGAAGGCGGACACGCAGACAGCCTTGCCGTCGCGCCAGACGATTGGCCGATCGCGGGCGAACCCGGCGAGCAAGGTCTCTCGGTGTGCGAAGTGCGACGAACCGCAGGAATCAACAACGGCAGACAAGAAACTCCTCCCTCACGCGCGCAGCGTTTCCCCGGAAATCGCATCACGTATCGTCGTCGGCCGGTCTAGCCCGCCGAGCACATCATCGAAGATCGCATCGAGTTCGTCGCCGAATACGGAGCGTACCTCAGCTCCCGTGCGCGCTGCGGGCTGACCGTGCCGATTGGCGCTGGTCGAAACGATCGCCGCACCGAACGCGCGGCACAGCGCAACGGCCGGCGCGTGGCCGGTCACGCGCAGTGCGATTCCAGCGTGCTCGCCATGCAGCCACGCCGGCACCGATGCGCGGCGCGGGAATACCCACGTATTCGGTCCCGGCCAGGTCGCCTCGACACGCTGCATCGCGTCTTCGGGCAACGGTTCCGCGTAGGCCAGGACGTGCTCGGGACTGGCGCCGATCAGCACGACGCCGAGGCGATCAGGGCGCTGCTTGAGTGCGAAAAGACGCGCCACGGCGGCCTCGTTCATCGGATCGCAACCGAGCCCCCAGACGGCTTCGGTCGGGTAAGCGATAACGCCGCCCAGGCGCAGCGCCACGACGGCAGCATCGAGATTGCCCGGCCTCACGCGTCGGCGCTGGCAGCTGTGCGTTTCGCTGGCGCGCGAGGCGCCGCAGTCTTCCTGGCCTTGGCCTTTTTCGCAGCGGCCTTCTTTGCTGCAGGTTTCTTCGCCGCCACCTTGACCGCCGCTTTCTTGGCCGCTGGCGCCGTATCCGCGGTCTTTTTCGCAGCAGACTTGCTGGCCGGCTTGCCCTTGGCGCCGCGCTTGAAATTGCCACGCTTCGGACGGACCGGAGCGGCGGCGAGCAACTCGACGCATTCCGCTTCAGTCAGCGACGGCGGCTCGCGATCCTTCGGGATGCGCGCGTTCTTTTCGCCGTCGGTGATGTACGGACCGTAGCGGCCATTGAGCACCTGGATGCCGTTGCCGAAATCCTTGATCAGACGATTCGCAGCGGCTTCGGCCTTCTCGCGCACGAGGTCGAGCGCGCGCGCCAGTTCGATCGTGTACGGGTCGTCTTCCTTGGCCAGTGAAGCGTAGGTCGTGCCGATCTTGACGAATGGACCGAAGCGGCCGACACCAACAGTGATGTCCTCACCGGCCTCGGTGACGCCGAGCGTGCGCGGCAGCTTGAACAATTCGAGCGCATCGGGCAGCGAAATCGTGTGCATGCTCTGGCCGGTGCGAAGGCTCGCGAACTTCGGCTTGTCCTCGTCGTCCTTGGTGCCGATCTGCACGAATGCGCCATAGCGACCGAGCCGTACCGACACCGGCTTGCCCGACTTCGGATCATCGCCGAGCACGCGGCTGCCGCTTGCTTCGGACTTGTCGACCGTCTCGACCTTGTCGTCGATCTGCGCCTTGAACGGTTTCCAGAACCGCTCGAGCAGCGGAATCCACTCTTCCTCACCCCGGCTGACCGCATCGAGTTCGTCTTCGAGCCGCGCCGTGAAGTCGTAATCGACGTACTTGGCGAAATGCCCGGACAGGAACTTGCCGACGGCACGACCAACATCGGTCGGCTTGAAGCGACGCGAATCGAGGATCACGTACTCGCGGTTGAGCAGCACCTGGATGATGCTCGCGTAGGTCGAAGGCCGCCCGATGCCGTATTCCTCGAGCGCCTTGACCAGGCTTGCTTCGGAAAAACGCGGCGGTGGTTCGGTGAAATGCTGGTCGGCCACGATCTCGCGCAATGGCACTGCCTCGCCGACCTTCATCAGCGGCAGCTTGCGCGCGTCGTCCTCATCGTCGGCGGTCTTCTGGTCGCGGCCTTCCTCATAAACGGCAAGGAAGCCGGCATCGATGACGGTGGTTCCGGTGGCGCGGAATGCGGCATCGGTACCGCACGGAAAATCGACCGAAACCGTGTTGAGCGTGGCGTGCTCCATTTGGCTCGCGACCGTGCGCTTCCAGATCAGCTCATACAGCTTGGCATGGTCGGGGGACAGGAACGCCGCAACCTTGCGCGGGGTCAGTGCTGCCGAGGTCGGACGAATCGCCTCATGTGCTTCCTGCGCATTCTTCGATTTCGACTTGTAGGTGTTCGGCTGTTCGGGCAGCGCCTTGCGGCCGAACTCGCGCACGATGACGTCGCGCAGTTCGCTGATCGCATCGACGGAAATCTGCGTCGAATCGGTACGCATGTAGGTGATCAGGCCGACCACGCCTTCGTCGCCGATCGCTATCCCCTCATACAATTGCTGGGCCAGGCGCATCGTGCGACTGGTCGCATAGCCAAGCTTGCGCGCCGCTTCCTGTTGCATGGTGGATGTCGTGAATGGCGCCGACGGGCGTCGCTTGCGCTCCTTCGACTGCACCTCGCCAACGACCAGCCGGCCCTGTGCGACCTTCTTGAGTGCGTCGCGCGCGACATGCGCATCGCTTTCGTTGGTCAGGTCGAACTGCTCGAACTTCTTTCCGTTCAGACGCAGCAACCGCGCCTTGAACGGCTGGTCGGGATGCGCAAGGTCGGCTTCGACGCTCCAGTACTCGCGAGCTCTGAATGCCTCGATCTCTTCCTCACGCTCGACGATCATGCGCAGCGCCGGCGACTGCACGCGACCGGCCGAGAGTCCACGTTGTACCTTGCGCCAGAGCACCGGCGACAGGTTGAAGCCCACAAGATAGTCGAGCGCGCGCCGCGCCTGCTGCGCGTTGACCAGATCCATCGACAGCACGCGCGGGTTGGCCACCGCTTCCTTGATCGCCTTGGGCGTGATCTCGGAGAACACCACGCGGTGAACCGTGCGACCCTCGAGCAGCTTGTGTCCGCGCAGGATCTCGGCGATATGCCACGAAATCGCTTCGCCTTCGCGGTCAAGGTCGGTCGCCAGATACAGCGACTGCGCCTGCTTGGCGGCCTTGACGATGGCATCGACGTGCTTTTCGTTGCGCTCGATCAGCTCGTAGTTCATGGCGAAATCGTGTGCCGTGTCCACGGCACCCTCGCGCGGCACCAGGTCGCGCACGTGACCGTACGAGGCGAGGACCTGAAAGTCCTTGCCGAGGTACTTGTTGATGGTCTTCGCCTTGGCCGGCGATTCGACGATGAGCAGATTCTTGGCCATGGTGCGGTCCTTGCCGCCGTTTGATGCGTGGCGCCTGTCGGGCAGCCGGTCAGTGGTTCTGGACATCCTTCCTTATTCAGAAGGACACAGGCGTTCGCCGGCTGTCAAGTCTGCACGGCGCGGATCATAGCGGATCGCGTCGCCGGCGAGCGGTCGGCACGGGCTTGACGGAATCTCCGCGACGCCACCGCCTCAGGCGTCATGGCGGCGCACATACATGCCGCCGCGAGCAGCAACAACCTCGCCTTCGAGTTCGAGGACGAGCAGCATCGAGGACAGCGACGCCACGGCAATGCCGGTTCGTGTGGCGAGGACGTCGAGCGCCTGTGGCTCGTGCTCGAGTGCGGACAACAGGTGCTGGTACTGCGCATCGCGTGCCGGCGCGGCGGCCTGCACCGGATCCGGCGTCGGTGCCGGACCGTCCTCGTCGATTCGTGCGCGCAGGCGTTCGCCCATCGACGCGGCAGCGGCGACAAGATCGGTGACGATCTCCTCGGCCGTTTCGACAAGCTTGGCGCCGTCGCGGATCAGCTGATGGCAGCCGCGCGCAAGCGGATTGTTGATCGACCCCGGAACCGCGAAGACGTCGCGCCCCTGTTCGGAGGCGTAGCGTGCGGTGATCAGCGAGCCGGACTTCAGGCTCGCCTCGACCACCAGCGTGCCGAGCGAAAGGCCCGAGATGATGCGGTTGCGCCGCGGAAAGTGGTCGGGCCGCGCGGTCGTTGAAGGCGGGAACTCGCTGACCAGCGCGCCCGACTCGGCGATACGCGCCGCCAATGCCTTGTGCTTGCGTGGGTAGACGAGGTCGGCTCCGGTACCGAGGACAGCGAGGGTGCGGCCGCCGGCGTCGAGCGCGGCCGTGTGCGCGGCGCCATCGATGCCGTCGGCAAGACCGCTGGTGATCGTGAAGCCGGCAGTGACCAGCGTGCGCGCGAAACGCCGAGTGATCGCGAGGCCGCTCTCGCTGGCGCTGCGGCTGCCGACGATCGCCATCTGCGGCATCCACAGCAGGGTCGGGTCACCGACCACGAACAACGCGGCCGGCGCGCCGCCGATTTCGCGCAACAGCGACGGATAGTCCGCATCATCCCAGCCGAACAGATGGTGATGTTCGTCGGCCAGCCACTCGGCATCGGCATGAAGCCGATCGACGTCCGGCGCGTCGAGCCAGGCCCTGGTCGCAGGATCGAGGGTGCTCGACAGCGGCTGGCGGCGCAGCGCAGACAACGCGCCGACCGCGCTGCCGTGTCGGGCAACGGCGGCACGCAATGTGGCCGCGCCCAGCGCCGGTGCGCGCAGCAGCACCAGCCAGGCATCCTGATTGCCTTGTCGTGACTCCATGGATGCAGAGTCTACCGAATCCGCACAAGCAAACGGCGCGACCGCCGAAGCCGTCGCGCCGTTGCAGACAAGCGGGAATCAGGGCGTCGAGTCGGGATCGTGGGTGAAATCGCCGATCTGGACCGGACGAATGCTGTCCATAACCAGTCCGTAGCTGACCCGGTCGAACGTGCGGAATACCATCACGTGGCCGATGAACTCGGGCGGCAGCGTGACCTTGGCATCCCGTGGGTTGAAGAAGGCGCGCGTCTTGCCGGTCGGGTAGTCGGTCTGGTCGCGCACGGTCTCGCCATCGGCGTAGATCGAATACGTGGTGCCGTTGTCGACGCCGTCGGCACTGCCGCGCGACATCGCGATGACCTGGCGCGCGCCCACCGCATTCAGTGCATCGGTGAATGCGACAACGCGCATGTTGTCGGGAGCCGTCTCCGGCGGGTGCGGGACAAACTCGTCGTCGTACGGCGTTGGATCGAGCGGCAGCACGTAATCGCCAGCCTTGACCTCGAAATCGGAATAGGTAACCAGCGCAGAAGACGGGTTGCCGGTCCTCGTCACCTGCAGCGTGCCGAACTCGAGAACCTCGTAACCAAGGAAGCGGACGCGGCCCTTCAACGATATCTCGTGTGGCCCATGCTGCCAGAGCAGGCTCTTGCGACCGTCACGTCCATCGCGATCCTGGCGATAGACCTCGCGTGTATCGCCCTCTTCTTCCGGCGGCATGTCGTAGTAGCGACCGCTTGGGCGAACCACCGCAAACGTATCGCCCACTGCAGCGTCGAGCCCACGGATGTAGACCAGTTGGCCAGCCGTACCACGCAGGCGGTTTTCCTCGATGCCGACGATATGCGGCGCCGTGCGGATCGCCTCTTCGTCAACCACACGCGAGTTCTTGAGGAACTGCTTGATGTCCGACAAGGCAATCGGCTTGATCGCGTCACCGATCTGGGTTTCGCGCGCTCGCGGCCCGTAGGAGCCTTCGCCGTGGGTAAGTCCATTACCCGCGATGACAAGTTCGTCACCAGGGTAGATCAGGTGCGGATTGCGCACCTGCGGATTCAGTTGCCAGATCTCCGGCCAGTGCCAGGGTTTGGCCAGAAACCGCGCGGATATGTCCCAGAGCGTGTCGCCCTTCTGGACCACGTAGCGCTGCGGGGCATTCTCGGCCCATTGAGTCGCGGCGAACACCGTGAGGGTGAACAGCAGACCCGCCGAAAGCGAAAGTAGTTTTTTAAGCATGGCCGCCAATTACCTGATTCCCCTAATGGCTCGCCGAGTGTATAGGAAAGTTAAACGTGAGAAAATGACCGACTTTGCGAAACCGGGAACCGTGTCGCACTGCGCGTGCTCCGGCAAAACCCCCAGGATGCCGGTCAATCGACGGTTGAACGGCTGCCGCAATCGCCGAAACCCGCGCAATTGCGTAGAATCACGCACCGCAGCGCGGCTTGCCCGGGCGTCGTCCCGACCCCAGATAACACGCCTGTAGTTCGACTCGCCCGTCGCGTGGATCCGCCCATGGCCATCAGAGAAATCATCGAGTTCCCCGATCCGCGCCTGCGCACCAAGGCGCAGCCGGTGAGCGTGTTCGATGCCGAGCTCAAGCAGCTCGTCGCCGACATGTTCGAAACCATGTACGAAGCGCCGGGCATCGGTCTGGCAGCGAGCCAGGTCGATGTCCACAAGCAACTGCTGGTGCTCGACGTGTCCGAGGAAAAAGCAACGCCGATGGTGCTGGTCAATCCACGCATCGTCGACAAGGCCGGCAATCAGGTTTATCAGGAAGGCTGCCTGTCGGTTCCCGGCATCTTCGCCGACGTCGAACGTGCCGAGAGCATCCGCGTCGAAGCGCAGGACGTCGACGGCAAGCCGATCACGATCGCTGCCGAGGGTCTGCTCGCGGTGTGCATCCAGCACGAGATGGATCACCTGCTCGGCAAGCTGTTCGTCGACTACCTGTCGCCGCTCAAGCGCGAGCTGGTCCGCAAGAAGCTGGCCAAGCAGCGGCGCAACGCCGAAACCGCCGCCGCCGACGCCTGATGCCGGCCGCGATCGAGCGTCGGCGCGTCGTGTTTGCGGGGACGCCGGAGTTCGCCGTCGCGAGCCTGCAGGCGTGCCTCGCCGCCGATGTCGATGTCGTCGCGGTCTACACCCAACCGGATCGCCCCGCCGGTCGCGGTCGCAGACTGTCACCGAGTGCGGTCAAGCAGGCGGCGCTCCATGCTGGCGTGCCGATCGAGCAGCCGGACTCCTTGCGCACTGTCGAATCACGGCGGCGTCTGGCCACGTATCGGCCCGACCTCATCGTGGTGGTCGCCTATGGCCAGATCCTGACCCGATCGATTCTCGAGATGCCCGCGCACGGCTGCTGGAACGTGCATGCCTCGTTGCTGCCGCGCTGGCGCGGTGCGGCACCGATCCAGCGCGCGATCCTGGCCGGCGATCGAGAAACCGGCGTCTGCCTGATGCAAATGCGCGCCGGTCTCGACACCGGCCCGGTGCTGTTGGCGCAATCGCTCGCTATTCGGGACGACGACACCTCGATGGCGTTGCACGATCGGCTCGCCGCGCTCGGTGCAACGGTGCTGGCCGACGGACTCGATCGACTCGCATGCGGGTCGCTTCCCGTGGCCGTCGAACAATCAGACGACGGCGCTGTCTACGCGCACAAGCTCGACAAGCGCGAGGCCGTGATCGATTGGCGGCAACCGGCGCGCGTCATCGAACGTGCGGTGCGCGCGTATGACCCCTGGCCGGTGGCCGAGACGGATGTTGCCGGCGAACGCTTGCGTGTCTGGTCCGCGTGCGCGCTCGATGACAGCGTCGACGCCGCACCCGGCACGATCGTGCGCATCGATGTCCACGGTATCGATGTGGCGACGGCGGATGGCGTATTGCGTCTGCTCGAGGTCCAGCGTGACGGCGCGCGACGCCTGAGCGTTCGCGACTGGCTCGCTTCGCGATCGTCGACTGCCGGCGCGTCGCGGTGAATGACATCAACGCCGGCGCCCTGCTGCGCGCCGATGCGGCGCGTGCACTCGCGCGCATCGCGCTCGATGGCGTATCGCTGCGCAATGCGTTCGATGCGCGCGCATCGCGAAGTGCCGATCCGCGCGACCGCGCGCTGCTTTCGGCGACGCTGTTCGCCTCGTCGCGCTGGTGGTTGCGCCTCGACGCGGCGCTGGCCCGCCTGCTCGAGTCGCCGCTGCCGCCGAAGGCGCGCGAGATTCGCAGTTTGCTCGTGCTCGGTTTCGTGCAGATCGACGTGCTCGGAATGCCCGACTACGCCGTCGTCGCGGCCTGCGTCGATGCCGCGCGATTGCTCGGTCAGCCGCGCCTTGCCGGCCTGGTCAATGCGGTGCTGCGGCGTTTCCTGCGCGAACGTGAAGCATTGGGCCGGACGCTCGACGAGGATCCAGTGACGCGCTTTGCCCACCCGCGCTGGCTGATCGACCGGTTGGCCGCGGACTGGCCGAATGACAGCCTCGCGATGCTTGAGGCCAACAATCGCGAGGCGCCTCTGACCCTGCGCGTGAACCCTCGGCGCGGCGATCGCGAGTCGCTGCGTGTGCTGCTCGAGGCCGCTGGAGTCGAGGCGTGTGCGCCGGAGGATGCCGTCGACGCGCTGGTGCTCGCGCACAGCACCGATGTCAGTCGGCTGCCCGGGTTTGCCGATGGTCTGTTCTCGGTGCAGGACGCGGCCGCCCAGCGCATCGTCGACCTGATGCAGTTGAGCGATGGTCTGCGCGTGCTCGATGCGTGTGCCGCACCGGGTGGCAAGACCGCGCACATGCTCGAACGCGCCGCGGTCGAGGTCGTCGCGCTCGATATCGATGCGGCGCGCCTGCCGCGCATGCGCGAGGGCCTGTCGCGACTCGGACTCTCCGCTGACGTACGTCACGGCGATGCCGCGCGGCCCGACGCGTGGTGGGATGGCCGGCTGTTCGATCGCATCCTCGTCGATGCACCGTGCTCGGCGACCGGCATCATCCGCCGCCAGCCCGACATCAAGCTGCATCGCCGCGCGAGTGATATTGCCGCGCTGGCCTCCACGCAGGCGAGACTGCTCGATGCCGCGTGGCCTATGCTCGCGCCAGGCGGACTGTTGATCTACGCGACATGCTCGGTGCTTCGTGCGGAAAACGAAGCCGCGCTGACGACGTTGCTGGAACGCAGGGCCGATGCGCGCACGCACCTGTTGCCGGACGCACTCGGACGCAGGGCCGGACACGGCAGGCAGAACCTGCCGGGCAGCGGCGGAATGGATGGCTTCTACTATGCAGTTGTGGAAAAAAATCCTCGTTAGCTTGCCGATGCTGCTGGCGGTGGCCGGCTGCGAGGCCTTGCGCCACCAGACGCCCGGCACGCTGCTGGTCACGGACGCGCGGCTGGTTGCGGTTGCCGAGGGCGCCGAACTCGACCTGTCGATCGATTGCCGCCTGAACGGACCGATGAGCGACGCACTCGAGCACGGCATTCCGATAACGCTGAGCATTGCGCTCAGTGTCGATGTGCCGTCGCGGCCGATGCATGAGCGTCGAGATATTGAATTGCGCTATTTTCCATTGAGCCGGCGCTACCAGTTGCGCGACATCGAGCAAGGCCTGGAGCGCAGCTTCTCGACCTACGGCGCACTGGTCGATTCGCTCGCCGTGCTGCGCCTGCCGGTCGCCATTCCGCTCGCCTCGATCCCGCACGGCAGTCGCGCGAGCGTGGTCGTATCGCTCGATCGTGCCGCGCTGCCTGGTCCACTGCGGCTTCCTGCACTGCTCGAACCCGCCTGGCGTCTGGCCGCTCCGGAGTACCGATGGACCGTCGCGGCTGGCTGAACTTCATTGGCCGCCGGCTGCTGCCCGCAATCGCCGTCCTGGCGCTGCTGGCGGCATCGCTCAAGCTCGCCGAAGACGCCGCCGGTGGTGCCAGCGGCTTCACCGCCGCCTATCCCTGGGTACTCGGCGCGGCGGTGCTTGCACTGACCTTGCTGATCGCGTTGATTGCGCAACGCCTGTGGCGGCTGAGACGCGATCTCGGCCGTGACGCACCCGGCGCGCGCCTGAGCCGTCGCTTGCTGATCGTGCTGGTGCTGCTGGCGGTGCCGCCGGTGGTGGTCGTCTACGGATTCGCGCTGCGCTTCCTCAATGCCACGGTCGACAGCTGGTTCGACGTCAACCTCGAGCAGGCGCTCGACGATTCACTCGAGATAGGCCGCATCGTCGTCGACGAACACCTGCGCCGTGCCGACGCCGGTACCGAGGAGCTGGCCAGCGAACTGGTCAGCGTGTTCGATGGCAACATGCAGGCGACCCTCGACCGCGAGATCGACGTGCTCGGTGCCACCCAGCTCACCGTATTCGATGCCGACCGTCGCGTGCTCGCGATGGCGAGTTCCGATCCGCGCTTTCTCGACCCGGAATATCCCGACGCGACGACGCTGGTGCGAATCAGCGGTGACGGCCGCTACGCGGCCGCCGAGCCGGTCGGCGAAGCGTTGTTGCTGCGCGTGGTCATGCCGATTGGCGCCGGTGCTACCGGCACGCAGCGTCGCCTGCTGCAGGGACTCTATCCGTTGCCCGACCGGTTGCAGCCGCTGACGCGGCGCATCGAGAACGCGACGTTCGATTTCCAGCGCCTGAAATTCCTGCGTGGATCACTCAAGCTCACGTTTGGCCTGATCCTGACATTCGTGCTGTTGCTGTCGGTGCTGTTCGCGCTGCTCGCCGCGTTTGGTGTCTCGCGCCGCCTGCTGGCACCGGTGGGCCGCCTGATCCATGCGACCCGCGCGATCGGTGCCGGACGCTATGACACGCCGTTGCCGGTGGCGAGCAACGACGAGCTCGGCTTCCTCGTCAACTCATTCAGCCAGATGACGCGCGAGCTCGAACTGGCCGGCACGCGTGCGCAGCGCAGCGCGCAGGAAATCGAAACCCAGCGCGCGTGGCTCGGCGCCGTGCTCGAACGACTCTCCGCCGGCGTGCTCGGCTTCGATCGCAGTGGCGCGCTGCGCATCGCCAACCGCGCCAGCGAAGCGATTCTCGGCGTGTCGCTGGCGGCCTACCTCGGTCGCCCGCTCAGTGACCTCAAGCGCGACCGCGCAGAACTCGGCCCGCTCGCCGATCCGCTCTCACGGCACATGCGTGACGGGCTGCGCGAGTGGCGCGAGGAAATCGTGATCGAGTCGTCGGCCGGTCGTCGCGTGCTCATGCTGCGCGGCGCAGCACTGCCGAGCGACGGCGGATTTGTCGCCGTGTTCGATGACCTCACGGTGCTCAACAGTGCCCAGCGCGATGCCGCCTGGGGCGAAGTCGCGCGACGCCTCGCCCACGAGGTGAAGAATCCGCTGACGCCGATCCAGCTTGCAGCCGAGCGCTTGCGTCGGCGCTTCATCGGTCGACTCGCCGCTGACGACAGCGAACTGCTCGACCGCGCCACACATACGATCGTCAGCCAGGTCGAAGCGCTGAAGACGATGGTCAACGCGTTCGGCGACTACGCGCGCCCACCGCAGCTCAACGCGCGTCCGCTGTCGCTGCACGCGCTGCTTGACGACGTGCTCGACCTGTACGGCAACGACCAGCGTCTCGCGTTGACGCGCCAGCTCGCCGACGGCGAGCCGATGGTCAAGGTCGACGCGGTGCGGCTGCGCCAGGCGTTGCATAACCTGCTCAAGAATGCGCTCGAGGCGATCGGCGATCTGCGCAAGCCACAGATCCAGGTCGCCACGCGGGTGCTGCGCGTCGACGAAGCGGCCTGGGTGGAATTGAGCGTTGCCGACAACGGCCCCGGCTTGCCTGATGGTTTCGGCGAGCGCTGGTTCGAGCCGTACACGTCGAGCAAGCAACGCGGCACCGGCCTTGGGCTGGCCGTGGTCAAGAAGATTGCCGAGGAGCATGGCGGTCAGGTGCGCGCGCAGAACCGTGCCGGTGGCGGTGCCGAGTTCACGTTGCGGTTGCCGCTGGAGGGTCTCGCCACGGCGTCCGATCCGCGTTGACCCATGCACCATTCGCCGAGCGCTGCTCTGGAAACGTCGGTCGGTCTCGAGCCAACGTGACCACCGCGCATCGTTCCGCGGAGCAAGCGTCTTTACCTGCTCCCTCGTTTGTTGCGATCCTTGGCGACCCGTGTACGTGACCCGTTCCGGTGCCCAAGCAACTGGAAGCTCATGCGGCGTTACCTTCTGTTTGCCACAGCGTTGTATGCACTGCCGATCATGCGCCCACTGGCGCAGGCGATGCGTGCGCGTGGCGATCAGGTCTACTGGTGCGTATCGGCCAAGCTGGGGCCGTACCTGCGGGGTGACGAGCCACGCATCAATCGCGTAGGCGACATCCGCGCGTTCAATCCCGAAGCCGTGTTCAGCACCAACAACTGGGTGCCGTACTTCTTCCCGGGGAAGAAGATCCAGGTATTCCATGGCTTCAATGTGGAGAAACGTGAGCCGCACCGCGGCCACTTCCGCATCCGCAGCATGTTCGACCTGTACTGCACGCAGGGACCGGCGACCACGGAACCGTTCCGGGTGCTGGCGAGCCAGCACCGCCACTTTGCCGTGGTCGAGACCGGCTGGCCGAAGCTTGATCCCTTGTTCGTCGACGATATCGACACGTTGCCCGACCTGCGCCCATCCGATGGACGGCCGGTGGTCATGTACGCGGCAACCTTCACCGAAGGTCTCAGTTCGACGCGCGCACTGCATGCGCACATCAGCGAGCACATTCGGCGCGGCGACCACTACTGGCTGCTGACCTTGCACCCGAAGACCGATGCGCAGACTGTCGTGCGTTTCCGCGCACTGGCCGGACCGAATGCGCGGTTTCTCGAAGCGGTCGACCTGGTGCCGATGATGCGCGCTGCCGACGTTCTCGTGTCCGACACCTCATCGGTGATTTCCGAGTTCGTGACACAGGGCAAGCCGGTCGTCACGTTCCGCAACCGTCAGCCGAAACCGCACATGCTCAACATCGTCGAGCCGGCTGCGCTTGAGGCAGCGCTGCGCACGGCGCTGACGGTGCCAGACGATCTGCTCCAGCGCATTGACGACTATTCGATGCACATCCATCCCTGGCGCGATGGCCGATCGGCCGAGCGTGTACTCGATGCGGCGATTGCCCTGGTCGACGGCAAACTCGGAAGGCTCGCGCGCAAGCCGCTCAATCTGTGGCGCAAGGTGCAGGCGCGCATGCGCTACCACCGTCGGCTCAACCGCTCCGATCCCGACTGATGGCGCGGGTCAGTGAAATGCTGCGCGGCAAGCGCATGCTCGAGAATTCATGGGCTCCGCTGTGGCTGTTCGCGGCGCTGGTCAGCATCTTCCAGACAGGCTTCATCCCGATGTACTCCACGCGCACGCTCGGCGTGGCATGGGAAATGTGGAACAGTGGAAACGTTATTGTCCCCTACAGCAACGGCGAGCCGTATAGTCACAAGGTGCCGCTGCTGTTCTGGCTGATCCATGCCGGCTGGGCTGTGGGTGGGGTGGGCGAGGTCTGGCCGCGCCTGCTGCAGGTGTTGACCGGGTTCGGCGTGCTGCTGTTGGCGAGACGCCTCGCGCATGTGCTGTGGCCGCAGCACCGCACGGTGGCTGTGCTGGTGCCGTGGATACTCGCCGCCTTCAGCTACGCGTTTCTTTTCAGCCTGCAGATCATGTACGAGTTGCTGCTGTGCCTGTGCGTGCTGGCTGCGCTCAATGCGCTGGTGCGCCACGAGATTGCCGCGCGTCCCGCGTTCCTGTGGTTCGGCGTGGCCGTTGCCGCCGGTCTCATGACCAAGGGACCGGTCATGCTGTTGCATGTCGCGTTTCCGCTCCTGCTCGGCCCCCTGTGGCATCCGTGGGCCGCCACGCACCGGCTGCGCTGGTACCGCAATGGCGCACTCGCGATCGCCGGCGGTTTCGCCGTGCTGGTCGGCTGGGCATTGACGGCTGCGGCGATCGGTGGCGAGGCCTATCGCAGCGAACTTTTCTTCATGCAGACCGCCGGCCGCGTGGTTGACAGTTTCGACCACGCCGAGCCCTGGTGGTGGTACCTGTCGATGTCGCCCGCGTTGCTGGCGCCGTGGCTGCTGTGGCCGCGCGCGTGGCGCGCGTTTGCTGCCGCCGTGATGCACGACCGATCGATCGGCATGCGCTTCGTCGCCTGCTGGCTGCTGCCGGTTTTCGCGTCGTTCTCGCTGATCAGCGGCAAGCAGGTCTACTACCTGTTGCCGGAAGCGGCCGCTGGCGCGATGCTGCTGGCATCGGGATTCGCGCTATTGCGCGCACGCGGGACGGAAGCTTCCGTCGTCAGTGGCGGCTGGCTGCTTGGCGCGATGATGCTGGCGATGGCCTTCGCCATGTGGCGACTGCCGGCGTGGGTCGCCAGTGGCACGCTCGACTCGGTCTGGCTGGTCGACCTCTCGATGGCCAGTCCGTGGTTCGCCGCCATCGCCGCGGCCCTCGGCATCGCGTTCGTGCTGTCGCCGCGCGGTGATATCGCGGCAACACGCTGGATCAGCAGCACCGCGATCGCCGCCGTGGTGCTCGTCTACGCACTCTTCGCGCAAACGATCTGGCTACGCTTCGACCTGCGTCCTGTCGCGGCTCGCGTCGCGCAACTGGAGGCGGCCGGCGTGCCGCTCGCGCACTTTGACCTTTACCACACACAGTTGCAGTTTCTCGCCCGGCTGCAAAGGCCGGTCGCGGTCGTTTTCCCTCACTCCATCGAGGCATGGGCGCGCGCCAATCCGGACGGGCGCGTGCTCCACTACGCCAAGCCACTCACCGCCGATGACCTGCGCAACGCGGAGTTCGTGCAGCCATTCCGTTCGGACTGGCTCATCATCGAACGCGCCGATCGCTGGGTGCTGCGACGCCGCGGCGAACCGCTTGCGCCGCCTGCGCAGAGTGCGGTTCTTTCGCCGCCGGACTACTGGCCATATCGCGCACTGATGACGCCGTCCGGCGCCGAGGCGCCGGACTGAGTAGCCCGTTGGATCAACCGCGCGGCGGTTCGATCTTCAGCAGCTTTCCGGTGTTCTCGATCAACACGTAGAGATTGCCGTCCGGTCCCTCGCGCACGTCGCGCACGCGCGCCTTGAGGTCCTTGAGCAGACGCTCCTCGCTGACCACGCGATTGCCGTCGAGCTCGACACGGATCAACTCCTGGGTGGCCATGGCACCGACGAACAGATTTCCCTTCCACGCCGAATCGGTCGTCGCGAAGGCCATGCCGCTGAGGCCCGGCGACACTTCCCAATAGTGAGCCGGCTGCTCCATGCCGTCCTTCGACGTGCCCTCTGCCTCGGGAATCTTCAGGCCCGAATAATTGATGCCGTAGGTGATGATCGGCCAGCCGTAGTTCTTTCCGGCCTGCGGAATATTGATCTCGTCACCGCCACGCGGGCCGTGCTCATGGGTCCACAGCATGCGCGTGACCGGGTGCAGCGCCGCGCCCTGCATGTTGCGGTGGCCATATGACCAGATTTCCGTGCGCACGCCGTCGCGGCCGACGAACGGATTGTCGCTCGGTACGCTGCCGTCGGCATTGAGGCGCACCATTTTGCCCTGAAGCTTGTCGAGAGCCTGCGCGGTCGGGCGCTCGTTGTTGTCACCCTGCGTGATGAACAGGTAACCCTTGTCGTCGAACACGAGGCGCGAGCCGAAGTGGGCGCCGGTCGAGAGTTTCGGTGCCTGCCGATAGATCGTCTGCACGTCAGTCAGCGCACTGCCTTCGAGCTTGCCGCGTGCAACGGCGGTCGAGGCGGGCGAGCCGCCATCCTCGGAAGCCTCGGCATAGGAAAGGTAAACAAGGGCGTTCGTCGCGAACGTCGGCGACAGGACCACATCGAGCAAGCCGCCCTGGCCCTTCGCGAACACCTTGGGCACGCCGCCAATCGGCGCTGAAAGCGTTCCGTCGGCACTGACGATGCGCAAGGTGCCGGGACGCTCGGTGACGAGGTAACGCCCGTCGGGAAGGAAAGCGACCGCCCACGGTGAGTCGAGTCCCGTGGCGATCTCGCTGACGCGGATTTCACCCTTGGCCGTCGCCAACGTCATTCCTCCGGCACCGGCTGCATCGGCGGATACACCGGAACCGCAGCCAACGAGGGTGGCAATCGCCGCAGCAAGCAGCACGGGCCGTGTCATCGTCATCTCCAGGATGTGGGAGCTGCCCATTTAACCGCATCGACGATGAGCTGTGCGTGCACCTCTCGCACCTGCGTCTCCAGGCCGCGTTGCCGCACGCATGCGCTATGCTCGTGTCTCTTTTGCGCAACGGACGACATGCATGGTTCCTGCACGTGTTCTCGTGGTCGACGACGAGCCCGATATCCGTGGCGTGGTCAAGGAAATCCTCGAGGATGAAGGCTACCTCGTGACCATCGCGGCCTCGGCCGCGGAGGCGCGCGAAGCGCGTCGCGGCGAGCGGCCCGATGTCGTGCTGCTCGATATCTGGATGCCCGATCTGGATGGCATCAGCCTTCTGCGCGAATGGAACGAGCGCGGCGGCTTGCCGTGTCCGGTCATCATGATGAGCGGTCACGGCACGGTCGAGACGGCGGTCGAGGCGACTCGCCTGGGCGCCTACGACTTCGTCGAGAAGCCCATTTCGCTGGCCAAGCTGCTGCTGACCATCGAGCGCGCGCTTGAAGCCAGCAGGCTGCGGCGCGAGAACGAGGGCTTGCGCAGCCAGTTGCTGATGCCGCTCGACCCGGTTGCGACGAGTCGAACGGTGCAGGCGCTCAAGGGACAACTCGAGCGCCTCGCCGCGCACGACACCTGGCTGCTCGTGCAGGGCGAACCGGGCACCGACAAGGAAGCGCTTGCACGCTGGCTGCACGAAAAGAGTTCGCGCCGCGCCGGTCCGTTCGTGACCGTCGCGCCGGGCTCGATCGCGCGCGACCACGCGGCGATCGCGTTGTTCGGCAGCGAAGAAAATGGCGGCATCCAGTACGGCCTCATCGAGCAGGCCAATGGCGGTACGTTGTTCCTCGAGGAAGTGGCCGATCTCGATCCCGAACTGCAGTTGCGCCTGTCGAGCGTTTTCGCGCAGCGCGCCCTGCTCCGCTGCGGCGCGCACGAGGGCGTTCCGGTCGATTTCCGTGTGATCGCCTCGACTTCGCAGGATCTCGAGGCAGCCGTGCAGGCCGGCCGCTTCCGTGAAGAACTGTATTACCAGATCCGTGTCGTGCCGCTGGTAGTGCCGCCGCTGCGTGAGCGCCTCGAGGACATTCCCGAACTGCTGCGCTACTACGCCGACTTCTTCGCCAATCGCGACAAGCTGCCGTTCCGGCTGTTTCCGGTGGCCGTGCAGAACCGTTTGCGCAATCATCCCTGGCCCGGCAATCTTCGTGAACTGCGCAATCTCGTGCAGCGCCTGCTGATCCTCGGCAACGCGCCCGAGGTCTCGCTCGACGAAGTCGAACTCGCGCTCGGCAGTGCCAACGCCAACACCAACACGGCCGTCAGGGTTCCGGCTGGTCGCGGCCTCGAGATCGATTTTTCGCTGCCACTGCGCGAGGCGCGCGAACAGTTCGAGCGCACCTACCTGTTGCACCAGCTCAACGAAGCCGGCGGCAGCGTCGGCAAGCTGGCCAAGATGGTTGGCATGGAACGAACACACCTGTATCGCAAGCTCAAGGATCTCGGCGTCGATCCAAAAGGGTCGCCACGCGACGAATAGTCCTTTGCTGTGATGGCCGCGCTGCGCACGATGTGGTTCGATGCCTTCATCGGCGCATGCGCCATCCCTAGATTTCCATCCCTGCGGAGACCCCCATGACACTCAACGGCAAGGTTGCATTGGTTACCGGCGCGGCCAGCGGCATCGGCAAACGCATCGCCGAGGTTTACGCGCAGAACGGCGCCGCCGTCGCCATCGCCGACCTCAATCTCGACGGCGCCAACGCGACCGCCGCCGAGCTCGTTGCCGCCGGCGGCAAGGCTATCGGCGTGAAGATGGACGTGACCAGCGAGTCCGATGTCGACAGCGGTGTGGCCAGCGTCATCGAGGCATTCGGCAAGGTCGACATCCTCATTTCCAACGCCGGCATCCAGATCGTCAAGCCGGTCGAGCAGTTCAGCTACGACGAGTGGAAGAAGATGCTCGCGATCCATCTCGATGGCGCGTTCCTGACCACGCGTGCCTGCCTCAAGGACATGTACGCGCGCGGCGATGGCGGCGCGATCATCTACATGGGATCAGTGCATTCGCACCTCGCCTCGAAACTGAAGGCGCCGTACGTGACCGCCAAGCACGGCTTGCTCGGGCTGGCCCGCACGGTGGCCAAGGAAGGTGGGCCGAAAGGCGTGCGCGCCAACGTGATCTGCCCGGGCTTCGTGCGCACGCCGCTGGTCGAGAAGCAGATTCCCGAGCAAGCCAAGGAGTTCGGCATCAGCGAAGACGAGGTGATCAAGACGATCATGCTCAAGGACACCGTCGACACCGAGTTCACGACGGTCGATGACGTCGCCAACCTCGCACTGTTCCTCGCCGCGTTCGAAACCAATGCACTGACCGGACAAAGCATCACGGTCAGCCACGGCTGGCACATGCAGTGAGCGAATGCATTGCCGCGACACAGCGCCGGTGAACGCGAGCCTGATCGCCAACCTGCGCAAGCAGATCGACGGTCCGCGCGACGGCGCGCTGCTGCGCTTCTCGCTCGGCAACGCGCTGGTCGGTGCCGGCGAACGCGTCGAGGCGATCGTCGAACTGCGTCGCGCGGTCGAATACGATCCGAACTATTCGGCGGCGTGGAAGCTGCTCGGGCGTGCGCTCGTCGACCACGGCGATGCCGAGGCGGCACGCGAGGCGTTCAATCGCGGCATCGAGGTCGCCAGTGCGCGCGGCGACGAACAGGCGGCCAAGGAAATGCGCGTGTTCCTGCGCCGGCTCGATCGCCCGCAGGGCTGAACGGCGCACGACGTGATCGCGGCGATGTCCGCGATGGCGCCGTCTATGGCACGATCGCCGCGGCCATCGGGGGGAGGCACATGCAGTCGTCCAGCAAGACCACGCTCGGCATCGCGGATGCGGCTGCCGAAGATGTCGCACTGCCAGCGACGATCGGTCAATACCGCATCCTCGGCCTGCTCGGCGAAGGCGGCATGGGGCGTGTCTATCTTGCCCAACAGACCGAGCCCGTCCGCACCGTCGCGCTCAAGGTCGTGCGCGCCCTGACCGGGTCCGCACGCGAACGGCTGCTGCGCGAGATCGACGTGCTCGCGCAACTCGAGCACCCGCATATCGCGCGGCTGTACGCGGCCGGCGAAGCAGAGATTGGCGGCATGCCGTGGCCCTGGCTCGCGCTCGAGTATGTGCAGGGCATCGACCTGATCGCGCATGCCGACACCCTTGCACTCGATCTGCGCGCACGCGTCGATCTGCTGGTCGACGTCTGCGGCGCCGTGCAGCACGCACACCAGCGCGGCGTCATCCATCGCGACCTTAAGCCAGCCAACATCCTCGTCGACAGCTCGGGCCAGGTGCGCGTGCTCGATTTCGGCATCGCGCGACTGGTCGACGATGCCGGGCCCGGCATGACCGAAGTTGGCCAGATTCTCGGAACCGTGCCTTACATGAGCCCCGAACAGCTCGGTGGCGACAGCCGTCGCATCGACGCGCGCAGCGACGTCTACGCGCTCGGCGTGCTCGCCTACCAGCTCATTGCCGGTCGCCTGCCGCACCCACGGCTGACCGATTCGACCCTGTTCGCTGCAGTCGACATCGTGCGCAACGAACGGCCGCCCCCGCTCGGCACACTCGCCGCGCATGCGCGCGGCGATCTCGAAACGGTGGTGATGAAGTCACTCGAGACCGAACCCGCGCGCCGCTATGCCTCGGCCGATGCATTCGCCAACGATCTGGTCGCCGCGATCGAGCACCGGCCCGTGCAGGCACGCGCACCGACCGCGGCCTATCTGGCGCGACGTTTTGTGCGTCGCCACCGCGCGCTCACTGTCGCCGGGGTAGCGACCGCGCTCGCGCTGGTGCTCGCTACCGTCGTTTCCTTGCAGTACGCCATGGGCGAGGCGCGCGCGCGTGCCGAATCCGAGGCGCGCGCAGCGGAGACCGCAGCTGTCAACGCGTTTCTCGGCACGATGCTGTCCTCCGCCGATCCGGCCATTGCGCGTGGCCGCGAGCTGAGCGTCACCGATGTCGTCGAGCGCGCCGAACTGGCAGTTGGTTCGCTGGCCGCGCAACCGCGCGCGCAGGTCTCGGTCGTGTCGACACTAGCGGCCACGCGGGCGGGACTCGGCCAGTACCTGCCGGCGCTGGCCCTGATCGATCGCGCACTCGCCGGCGCCGCGGATGCCGGCTTGTCGCCGCGCGAAATTGCGCAGCTATTGCGCCGCCGCGCGAGCACGCTGACCGAGCTCGCACGTTTCGAAGAGGCCAGCGCAGCGATTGCCTCGGCGCGGAAAGCGGAGCCGAATCCGGTGCCGGTGGATCGACTCGGCCTCGACCTTACTTCCGCGCGTCTGCATGAGGAAGCCGGTCGAGCCGCCGACGCCGGCGCGGCCTATCGCCGCGTGATCGCCGATGCCGAAACGATCGCTGCGGACGCGCTGGATGCCGACGCTCGCGCCGAGCTGGTCGATGTGCTCGACATTGCGCGCGGCAATCTGTCCGGCATCCTGCGCGAGCGCGGCGAGTTCGATGAAGCCGGCGCGCTGATCCGCGCCAGCGTCGCCGCGCGTCGCGAGCGGTTTGGCGAGGATGATCCGCGCACGCTCGCCGGTCGCCACAAGCTGGCCTCGCTGCTGTTGGCACGCGGCGACATGGCCGCTGCCGAAGCCGAGGCGCGCGAGACGTTGCTCGGTCAGCGGCGCGTGCTCGGCGATGCGCACGTCAGCACGCTGACGAGTGTGCAGACACTCGCCGCCATACGCCTCGGCCAGGGCGCGCTGGACGAAGGAGAGCAACTCGTGCGCGAAGCGCTGAGCGGCCTTGATCAACTGCTCGGCGAAAGCAATGCGCAAACGTTGGCAGCCATGAACGCACTGGCCTATCTGCTCGAAGAGCGCCAGCAGATCGACGAGGCCGAGGCGCTCTATCGGCGCGTGCTCGGTATCGCCGAACGGCTCGGAACGTCGCATCCGGCGACGTTCGCGCCGCGCAACAACCTCGCCATGCTGCTGCTCGCCAACGGTCGCGCCGAGCTCGCGCTGATCGAATTGCGCACGCTCGTTGCCGCCGCCGCGGCCGAGCTCGGCGATACGCACGCGACCGTTGCGATCTTTCGCAGCAACGAGGGCTTTTGTCTGTCGACCCTGCGACGCGACGCCGAGGCGAGCGCGGTGCTCGAGGCCAGCCATGCGCAGCTTGCTGCATCGCTCGGACCCGAGCACGCGCGCACGCGCACCGCCGCGCAGCGACGCGCCGACGTGCTCGCGCGCCTCGGCGATCGTGATGGTGCGGCGCGCCTGCGCGCACAGGCGTCCACACCGTGACACCGTGGCTGATCGGCCTGGCATTGCTGCCGGCTGCACTGTTTGCGCTGGCGTGGTGGCGGGCACGCCTCACGCTTGTCGAGGCGCGTGCGCAGATGGCGTCACAACTCGAGCAGGCCGCCATGCAGGCACGTGCGATAGCCGTTGATGCGGAACGCGAGCGCATCTACGCCGCCCTGCACGACGATCTCGGCGCGCGCCTGCTCGGACTGGTCTATGAGGCCGAATCGCCGCAACAGGCCGATCGTGCGCGTGCCGTGTTGCAGGATCTGCGCGACGTCGTCACGCGTTCGCGCGGCACGCCCGGTACGCTCGCCGACGTGCTCGCCGAAATTCGCGCGGAGATGACCCAGCGGCTCGCCGCCGTTTCGATAGAGGTGGTCTGGGAAGAAGCGGCTGCGATGCCCGATCCGCCGCTCGACCATGAACGCGCATTGCACATGCACCGCATCGTCCGTGAAGCGATCAGCAACGTGATCCGCCACGCGCGCGCGCAGCGGCTGCGCATCCGTGTCGGCCACTCCGGCACGCGTCTGCGCATCGAACTGACCGACGATGGTGACGGACCGCCCGCCGCGGCGCGTGGCATTGGCAGTGGCAGCGGCATGCGCAACATGCGCGACCGTGCGAGTTCGCTCGAGGGCGACATCGCCTGGGTCACGGGCACCGAAGGCGGCACCAAGGTGTTGCTCGAGATGCCGATCGAAGCGGCCGGGCAGGGCGCATGAGCGCAACGTTCGCGAGCGCGCTGATCGTCGATGACCTCGCGCCGAGCCGCGACTGGCTCGCACGCAGCGTCGCGCGCGCGTTCGCCGGCATCGCCGTGCGTCATGCCGTGGATCTGGCCGATGCGCGCACA
>JBBSOU010000037.1:0-27804 GCA_038259445.1 Lysobacterales bacterium
CCTCTGCAACGGAGCGCGCATTCTGCGCTGCCGCTCGGCGCAATGCGTGTTTCCGATCGTGTTCGAGTCAACCTCGTTAAGCTTTCGTTGCAAAAGCAACTGTAGGTGTTCGGCCGCGCGGTGTGATATCTGTTCGTCCATGAGTGATATGTGGTTGTCCATAAGTGTTCATCAGCCGCGATTCCGTTCTTGGTATCGCACCGATTCCGCGCGGCTGGCGGAGCACAGGGCACGCTCGAGCTGATCGAATCGTGCCACTGGAATCTCCCGCACAAGCCGCCTCGCAAGGGCGGTTTTTTGTTTCCGGCTCATCACCACTTTACCCATCGAATCAGGATTCGCGATGAACGTGCACACCGACGACCTGCGCATCCGCGCCATCCGCACCTTGAGTACGCCTGCAGAAGTGATCGCGGCAGCGCCCTGCAGCGAGCGCATGGCGCATACGGTCCGTTCGGCACGCCGCGCCGTGCACGAGGTCCTGAACGGCAGGGACGACCGCCTCGTCGTGGTCATCGGGCCGTGCTCGATCCATGATGTCGAGGCCGCGCGCGAGTATGCGGCGCGACTGCGGGTCGAGCGCGAGCGTCACGGCGATGCGCTCGAGATCATCATGCGCGTGTATTTCGAGAAGCCGCGTACGACGGTCGGATGGAAAGGCCTCATCAACGATCCGGATCTCGACGGGTCCTACGACATCGACAAGGGCCTGCGCGTCGCGCGCTCGTTGCTGTGCGACATCAATGCGCTGGGCCTGCCGGCTGGTTGCGAATTCCTCGACACGGTGACGCCGCAGTACATCGCCGATCTTGTGGCGTGGGGTGCGATCGGCGCGCGCACAGCGGAAAGCCAGGTGCACCGCGAGATGGCGTCGGGCTTGTCGTGCCCGGTCGGCTTCAAGAACGGTACGGACGGCAGCGTGCGCATCGCCGTCGACGCGGTCATGGCGGCAGCAGCGTCGCACCATTTCATGGCAGTGACCAAGGACGGGCGTTCGGCGATTGCCACCACCACCGGCAACCCCGATTGCCATGTGATCCTGCGCGGCGGACGCGAACCGAACTACGACGGCGCCAGTGTCGAGCAGGCCGGCAACATGCTTGCTTCGGTTGGATTGCCGCCGCGCGTGATGATCGATGCCAGCCACGCCAACAGTGCCAAGCAGCCCGAGAACCAGCCGCGCGTCGTCGCCGATATCGCTGCTCGCATCGCCAGCGGCGATACCGCGATTTCGGGCGTCATGATCGAGAGTCACCTGCGCGCAGGCCGCCAGGACCTGATTGCCGGGCGCGCGCTGACCTATGGCCAGAGCATCACCGATGGCTGCATCGACTGGGATACGTCGAGAAACGTCCTTGATGGACTCGCCGACGCGGTGCGCAAGCGCAGCCAGCGTCGCGGGGTGCGCGCTGCATAGACCACGTTCGCGATACGTCGCCCCGTGCGGACCTTGAGGAGGGCGTCCGATCCAGCAGAGGGATGAGATCGGCTGAATCCCTGCATCCTGCCGTTCATTCAGCGGTTGGCCGGCAATCGATACAGTGCGAAGAGACAATCAGGAGGCATGCCATGCGTGAACAATGGGACTTCTTCAAGACTTCCGACACATCGATGGGGGTGTTCTATCCGTTGCACTACACGCTCGCTGCGTTCGACAGCGAGGCGCGTGCGCAGGAAATTGCGGCCCGATTCGTCGAGGCAGGTTTCGCCAGTGATGACGTCGCCGCGATCGATGGTCCGTTTCTCGTCAACCGGCTCGAGTCGACTGACGGATCGAACATCCTCGAGCGCGTGCAGCAGGGCATCGTCAGCTTCGTCGGCACCGAGTTCGGCTACATCGAGGACGACCGCAAGACTGCCGAGCGCGGTGCAGGGTTCCTGCTCGTCTATACGCCCGATGACGAAACCACCGATCGCGCGATCGAGCTGCTCAAGCTCGCGCATCCGATCTACGCGCGCCGATACCACCAACTCGGCATCCACCGCATCCACTATCCCAAGCAGTCGGTGCTCTAGCGTAAAGCAGACTTCATCCCGGCAACGTTCGTTTGGCGAAGCCAAGCCCGATCCGGATGCCTGCTCTTGATGCGGTGGGAGGACGGCGGATTTGCACACTTGATCAGAGTATCCCCAGCTCCAGGCACGTCAGTCTGGCGCAATCCGGGCGGGCAGAATGTGAGCAGTGAAAACATTGATCGGCACAGAAGACCATGATCCCGTTGTGCTGACCCGAGGGCGTCCATTGCGCTGATCGAAAATCGCTGTGACGTGATCGCGCGCGTCATGTTCAGCGTGTTGACGTTAAGCTTCGCGTCCTGATCGAGTGCCAGACCATGACAGATTCGATTTCTGCACCCATTGCTCAGCGGCGGACGCCTGGCGTCGCTGTGGCGAGATTGTTCGCATGGCTTGTACTGGCATTTGCGGTCCTGGTTGCCATCGTGATCGTGATCATCGCCAACCTCGACTGGAACGCCCAGCGTGGCTGGATTGGCGAGCGGGCGTCCGGCGTGCTGAAGCGGCCGTTCGCGATCAACGGCGATCTGTCGGTCGAATGGGTGCGCGTGCGCGATGGATACGGCGAGCAATCGTGGTTGCCGTGGCCGCACGTATTCGCGCGCGATGTCACTCTCGGCAATCCGCAGTGGTCGAGCGAATCGCAGATGATCAGTGTCGAGGAGCTCGCGTTGGCGATATCGCCTTGGCCGCTGCTCGGTAAATCCGTGAACGTGCCGGCAATGCGCCTGACCGGTATCGACGTGCATGTGGAGCGGCTGGCCGATGGCCGCAACAACTGGACCTTCGATCTGGCCGGCGGCGGCACGTGGAATGTCGAGTTCGGCGACCTCGTCCTCGAGCAAGGCAAGGTCCGCATCCTCGACGCGATCGAGCGAGCCGACCTGACCGTTGACATCACGCCACTCAAGGCGCCGGTCGGGTTCGAGGACGTCATGCGCAGCGCTGAATCCGAATCACGAGCCGAAAGTGCGCAGACGATCGGCGAGGGTGCCGCACGCAAGTTCGGCGCGGCGGCGGAGCGTGCAGAAGGTGATCGTACGAGGACGCGGCGTTCGTCTCGCGCCTACGAGTTCGGCTGGACCATGGAGGGCAGTTTTCGCGGCTCGCCGCTCGAGGGTCGCGGAAGAGCCGGTGGCATTCTCGACCTGCGCGATGCCGAGGATCCGTTTCCTGTGCAGGCACGCCTGCGCTCCGGAACGTCGCGTATCGCGTTCGTGGGTACGCTGACCAATCCCAGCGATCTCGCTGCACTCGACATGCGACTCTGGGTTTCGGGCAAGAGCATGTCGGACCTTTACGGACTTGCGCGCGTGACCTTGCCGGATACGCCGCCGTTCGCCACTGAGGGTCGTCTCATTGGCGAATTGAAGCCCGATGCCAGTGTATACACCTACGAAAAGTTCACCGGTCGTGTCGGCGGCAGCGATCTCGGCGGCTCGTTGACCTGGCGTGAGCGCGCACCGCGCCCGTTGCTGAGTGGCGCGGTGCAGTCGAACCTGTTGCAGTTCGTCGATCTCGCGCCGCTGGTCGGCGCCGACCAGCCTCGCATGCCGGCCGCCGGTGAGGCCGGTGAAGTCACGCCGAACTCGGGCCGTGTCATACCGAATGCACAGTTTCGCACCGATCGCTGGAACGCGATGGACGCCGACGTCGACTTTGCCGGAAGCAAGATCGTGCATGCGGCCGACGAATGGCCGATCGACACGGTCGTGACGAAAATCGGGCTCGACAACGGATTCCTGCGCCTGGAGCCGTTGCGGTTCGGCATTGCCGGCGGCCGCGTCGATTCGGCGATCCGACTCGACGGATCGAAGAAGCCGTTGCGTGGCGAGATCGACATCACCGCCCGCAACCTCGAGATCGAGCAGTTGCTGCCGGTGCCGGAAGGGCAGGCCACCTTCGGCCAGATCAACGCCAGGCTCGACCTCGTCGGCAATGGCGATTCGGTTGCCGCCGTGCTCGGCTCGGCGAACGGTGAACTCGGCATGCTCATCGACGACGGCGCGATCAGCAAGAGCCTGCTGGAAACGGCCGGACTGAATATCGGCAACGTGATCATTGCACGACTGTTCGGTGATCGCGAAGTGCGCATCCACTGTGCCGCATCGCATTTCGTGGCGACGGATGGCGACCTGGTCGCCAAGGCCTTCATCATCGACACCGAAGATGCGCTGATCGACATCAACGGGCACGTCGACCTCGGCAACGAGCGCATGGATCTGACCGTTCGCCCGCAGTCGAAAGGGTTGCGTGTGTTGAGCCTGCGCTCGCCGCTGTATGTGCAGGGAACGTTTCGCGATCCTGATGTCGGCGTCAAGAAGGGACCCCTGCTCGCACGCGGCGCCGGCGCGATCCTGCTTGCCGCCTTCGCTGCACCGGCGGCCGCATTGATTCCATTGATTTCGCCGAGCAAGCGCGGCGATCCGAACCGCTGCGACGCCCTGATTGCCGAGATGCGCGGCGGCGCTGCGCCGTCGGCCAACGCGGCACCGTGAGGCTGCTTGCAGACATTGTTGGCCGTCAGACCGCTGTGCGCGCCTGCATGTTCAATTTCGGCTTCCGGTTCCCGTCAGCATCTCGCGAGCAAGCGCTTCGGCGACCCTGATGCCATCGACAGCGGCGGACAGGATTCCGCCTGCATAGCCGGCACCTTCACCGGCCGGAAACAGACCTGCCGTGTTGATGCTTTGCAGGCTGTTGTCATCGCGACGAATACGGATCGGCGATGACGTGCGTGTCTCGATCGCGGTCAGTACCGCATCGTCGTCGGCAAATCCGCGGATCTGTCGCGCGAACGCCGGCAGCGCCTCGCGCATGGCGATCGTGGCGAAACCGGGCAGGCAGTCGGCAATGTCGACGGGCCTGGTGCCCGGCGTATACGACGGCGCAACGGCGCCGAGTGAGGTCGACGCGCGCGCTTCGAGAAAATCCCCGACGCGCTGCGCGGGCGCCGAGTAGTCGCCACCGCCCAGCCGGAACGCGCATTCTTCCCACTGGCGCTGGAACGCGATGCCAGCCAGCGCATCGCCGGGATAGTCGTCGGGTGTAATGCCGACCACGATTGCGCTATTGGCGTTGCGCTCGTCGCGCGAGTACTGGCTCATGCCATTGGTGACGAGTCGGCCCGGCTCCGACGCGGCCGCCACCACGGTGCCTCCGGGACACATGCAGAAGCTGTACACCGAGCGACCGTTTTCGGCGTGATGGACGAGTTTGTAATCGGCCGCGCCGAGCAGCGGGTGTCCGGCATGCACGCCGTAGCGTGCGCGGTCGATCACCGACTGCGGATGCTCGATGCGTGCACCGATCGAGAACGGTTTGGCTTCGACATGCACGCCGCGCGCGTGCAGCATCGCGAACGTGTCGCGCGCGCTGTGGCCGATGGCGAGGACGACATGGTCGCTGCGTACGTGCTCGCCGTCGGCCAGCACGACACCGCGAATGTGGCCGTCAACGATGTCGACGTCGTCGACGCGGCTGCCGAAACGGAACGTGCCGCCGAGCGCCTCGATCGTCGCGCGCATGTGTTCGACCATCTTGACCAGCCGGAAGGTGCCGATGTGCGGCTTGCTGACGTAGAGGATTTCCTCCGGCGCGCCGGCCTTGACGAACTCGACGAGCACCTTGCGGCCGTAGTGGTTGGGATCCTTGATCTGGCTGTAGAGCTTGCCGTCAGAAAACGTGCCCGCACCGCCTTCGCCGAACTGCACGTTCGATTCGGGATCGAGCCTGCGGTTGCGCCAGAATCCCCACGTGTCGCGCGTGCGCTCGCGGACCGCCTTGCCGCGCTCGAGCACCAGCGGCTTCAGACCCATCTGGGCGAGCACGAGGGCGGCGAGGATGCCGCATGGCCCGGTACCGATGACGACAGGACGGGGCGAAGACGCGTGCGTCAGCGCCGCCGCGCTGGCGACGAAGCGGTAGCTCGTATCGGGTGTTTCGAGCACGTGCGGGTCTTGCGCGTGACGCACGAGCAGTTCTGCGTCGACAGTCGTACTCACGTCGAGCGTGTAGATGAAGACGATTGCATCGCGCCGGCGTGCATCGACGCCGCGGCGAAACACGGAAATCTCGAGCAGTGCCGAATCCGGAATGTCGAGCCGGGCGAGCACGGCCGCGCGCAGATCGTCCGCAGTGTGTGCAATCGGCAGCTTGAGTTCGTTCAGTCGCAGCATCGGCGTGTGCATCGGTTCGTCGGGTCTTTGGTGCTTTGGATTCAGGCAACCCGTCCAGCCGCGCGACCCGAGGCCCAGGCCCACTGGAAATTGTAGCCGCCGAGATGGCCGCTGACATCCACGACCTCGCCGATGAAGTACAGGCCACGCACGCTGCGCGTTTCCATCGTCGTCGACGACAGTGCATCGGTGGCAACGCCGCCGAGTGTGACCTCGGCAGTGCGATAGCCCTCGGTACCGCTCGCCACGAGTGCGAAATCGTGCACGGCGGTTGCTACCGAGCGCAGTTCAGCGTCGGTGTACTGTCTCATCGGTTTGCTGCCGAGCCAGAGTTCGCAGAGCCGCTGGGCGAAGCGGCGTGGCAGCCATTCGCCGAGTACGGTGCGCAACTCGGCAGCACCGTGGTCGCGCCGCTGCGACAGCAAATGCCCGAACAGATCGCGGCCGGGGGCGAGATCCAGGCGCAAGTCGTCGCCGGGTTCCCAGTACGAGGAGATCTGCAGGATTGCCGGTCCGCTGACACCGCGGTGCGTGATCAGCATGTCGGCTTCGAACCGCCGACCACTGCATCGAGCCTCGACGGGCAATGCCACGCCGCTCAGGTCCTGCAGACGCTGCTGGTGCGTGCCGCTCAGCGTCAATGGCACGAGTCCGGCACGAACCGGCAGCACGTCGAGACCAAACTGGCGTGCCAGGTCGTAGCCGAAGCCGCTGGCACCCATGCTCGGAATCGACAGGCCGCCGCTGGCCACGACCAGAGATGACGCCTGCACCGGCCCGAGTGCCGTTTCGACCCTGAATCCTTCGGCCATCGGCGACACGGCACTGATGCGGCAGTCGGTTTCGATGCGCACGCCGGCGGCGACGCATTCGTCGACCAGCATCTGCACGATCAGTTTCGACGAGATGTCACAGAACAGCTGTCCGCGTTCCTTCTCGTGGTAGCCGATGCGATGGCGCTCGACCATGCCGACGAACTCATGCGGCGTGTAACGCGCCAGTGCCGACTTGCAAAAGTGCGGATTGGCCGAAATGAAGTTCGCCGGCGTGGTGCCAAGGTTGGTGAAGTTGCAGCGTCCGCCGCCTGACATCAGGATCTTCTTGCCGACCCGATTGGCATGTTCGATCACACGCACGCTGCGGCCGCGTTGTCCGGCGGTGAGCGCGCACATGAGTCCGGCGGCACCCGCGCCGATGATGACGACGTCGCAGGTATCGGTCATGCGCAGGTGCAGGTGGCGCGCGCGTGCTGGTGGTGCATTCGCGATTCCCGGTCGACAAGCCACACAGTGTAGTCGCCCTCGATAAATGCCGCCGTGCCATCGCCATGTCATCTGTGCCGCGCACGCTGTTGACGGGCGCGATGTGCGGGTCGGCAGCGAGTCCACGTGGTCGCGCGCCACGTCGATCTGCTCGGCTCATCGATCGGTTCGGTCGCCGCACCACCCGCTCCATTTCGTCGTGGTGCGCTTGCGGCGTGCGCCCGGTCGACCGACATTTCAGTCGCGCGATTGTCGTTTGGCTGCGATTCCGTGTGCGTGGTTTCTACTGTGCCTCTTTGCTCTTGCCATGAGGATTTTCCGATGCCGACCGTGCGCTTGCGCCTGACTGCCGACGAGGATGTCGCCGCCGAATTGATCAACCTCGTCAGTTCGCTCGAGGGCATCGAGCGCGCCGAGGAGATCGCCGACCTGATGCCGCACATGGATGACGACGATTCGAGTTCGGCCGGCTCGGTCGAGGATATCGGCCCCGGTTTCCATTCGATTGATGTCGAAACGTCCAATGAAACGACAGCGCGGCGCGTGCGCGACCTTGCCGAGGCGTTCGCGCGCGACCGCGGCGTGGCGCTCGAGTTCGACGACGAAGACGCGTAAGGCACAGACGCATGGGCAAGCTCGTCGACGGCATCTGGCAGACACGGAAAGACGAGCAAGCGAGCGGCGCGTTCGAGCGCGAGGACAGCCAGTTGCGCCACTGGATCACCGCGGATGGCACGCCCGGGCCGACCGGAGAAGGCGGCTTCAAGGCCGAAGCGGGCCGCTACCATCTCTACATCGCGCGAGCCTGTCCGTGGGCGCACCGGGCCATGGTGATGCGGACACTCAAGGGACTTCAGTCGATGATCGATTACTCGGTCGTCCACTGGTACATGGGCGACGACGGCTGGACCTTCGCCGAGGGTGCCGGCGTGACCGCTGATCGCATCGGCGGACACCGCTTCCTGCGCGACGTGTACACGGCGTCCGAGGCGCACTACACCGGCAAGGTCACGGTGCCGGTGCTGTGGGACCGTCAGACTGACCGCATTGTCAGCAACGAGTCGGCTGACATCCTGCGCATGTTCAACCGTGCCTTCGACCATCTTGGCGCGCGCGCGGTCGACTACTATCCGGCCGATCTCGCCCGCGAGATCGACATGATCAACGCCTGCGTCTACGACAACGTCAACAACGGCGTCTACAAAGCTGGATTTGCGACCACACAGGCTGCCTACGACAGCGCCGCGAACGCGTTGTTCAAGAAGCTTGACTGGCTCGAGGCCGTGCTCGGCACGCGTCGCTATCTGTGCGGCAACGTGCAGACCGAGGCGGACTGGCGCCTGTTCACGACGCTGGTGCGTTTCGACGCGGTCTACCACGGGCATTTCAAGTGCAACCGCCAGCGCCTCGTCGATTACCCGAACCTGTGGTCGCTGACGCGTGAGCTCTACCGCGAGCCCGGCATCGCCGACACGGTCGACTGGATGCACATCACGCACCATTACTACGAGAGCCACCGCACGATCAATCCTTCGGGCATCGTGCCGATCGGTCCGGTGCTCGATTTTTCGTCAGCATCCGAGCGCGGACCTGCCGCGGGGAAAGCCGCGCGTTGAGCGGCATCGCGCGGATCTCGATCACGCGTGTCCTGTTTGCCAGCGTGCTTGGCGCGGTCGGACTGGCAGGCTGGGGTGTCCATCGCGGCGACATCGAAATCGAGGATCGATTCAATCCATGGGCGCCGTTGCGCATCGTCGATGCACCAAACATGCTGACGCCGATGAAGCTGGCGCGGCTCGGTGCAAACCGCGACCTCTGTCTCGACGTGCTGGCAAGTGCGACCATGCGTTTTGATCCGCTGCCCGATCGCGCGACGGGTCCCGGTTGTGGCTTCACCAATGCCGTGCGCATCGGCGCCACGAGCGCGCAAGTGGGTCCGGCCTTCTCGTTGTCCTGCCGCACCGCCGTGGCTCTGGCGATGTGGGAGCAGCACTCGCTGCAGCCTGAAGCTATCAAGCACTTCGGGCGTCCGGTCCGCCGCATCGAGCACTTTGGCAGCTACGCGTGCCGCAATGTGTACGGCCGCGAGAACGCCCGCCGCAGTCGGCATGCCACGGCCGATGCCTTCGATGTTTCCGGCTTCGTGCTCGGCAACGGCAAGCGTATCCGCGTGGTCAGCGACTGGAACGGGGAAAGCGCCGAATCACGTTTCCTGCGTGCGATCCATGCCGGTGCCTGCAGCAGCTTCGACACAACGCTCGGCCCCGAATACAACGCCGCCCACCGCGATCATTTCCATTTTGATACGGGGTCATACGGTATCTGTCGTTGATCAGGTCGCGCACGGACTGCGTCGGTACGCGTCCACTACACTGATGCACCGTTGCCATGGGCGCGAAGCAATGCGTTATCAGGGAAAGATCATTGCCTGGCACGATGACAAGGGCTACGGATTCGTCACGCGCAACGGGGACGACGGCAAGGTCTTCCTGCACGTCAGCGCCCTGCCAAGGCGCCACACGAGGCGCCCGCAGGTTGGCGATTTGCTGACTTGGGCCGAGGGCAAGGACGGACGCGGTCGTCTCCAGGCGATTGATGCATTGTTCGTGGGCGACGAGCCGGCTGCACGCATTCACCGACGCAATGAGCACACCGGCGGGGCAGGATGGCTTGCGCGCGTTGTCGCATGTGTTGCGGTGTTGGCACTAATCGCCGTGGCCTGGCAGCGCTTCGACCTGGTCATGGAAGATCATGCGCGGAATGTGACGGTTCCGAAACCCGAAACGCGCGGCGCGTTCGGTGAGAATGCGCAGATCAATCGCGCAGAGGACCGTTCGCGGACGCAGCCGGATTTTCGTTGCGAGCCCGGCAAGATCCACTGTTCACAGATGCGCTCGTGTGCCGAGGCAACCCAGTATCTGAGGCACTGCCCCAACATGGAAATGGACGGAGATGGCGATGGCATTCCGTGTGAATCGCAACATTGCTTGCGTTGATACGACGCTTCGCCTCAGTGGCCAGCGGCATCCTCATCATGATCTTTCCCGCTTGAGGAGGCTGTTGCGGTGACTCGTCCGGCGTCAACGTCCTTCCTTTTTGTGTGCATGGGCAACATCTGCCGTTCGCCGACCGTCGAGGCCGTGGCGCGCGTCGAGTTTGCCAAGGCCGGTTTCGACATTGATGTCGCATCGGCGGGCACCGAGAGCTACCACATCGGCGATCCGGCCGATCGCCGCACGATCGCGTTGGCTGAGGCGAACGGCTATCCGATGGCGCAGCATCGCGCGCGCCAGGTACTGGCGGAGGATTTCACGCGCTACGACCATCTGCTGGTCATGGATCGGGTCAACCTGCGTGCGCTGCTGGAGCGCACGCCAGCCGATGCGCGCACGCGCGTCGACCTGTTCCTGCCGTTTGCCGGCGTCGAGTCGGTCGAGGAACTGCCCGATCCGTACTATGGCAAGCCGGCCGACTTTGCCCGCGCGCTCGAACTTTCCCGTCACGGAATCGACGCACTGGTGCGGCGACTGCGCCATAATCGGAACGGTTGACGGCACCGCGGAACATGGTCGGCCGTTGCTTCAGCGGGGGGAGGCTCGAGGCACCAATGGACGCACGATTGCCGGCGCCGGAGTTTCCGGCCGGACTGGAATGGGTCAATGTCAGCGAAGCACCGACGCTCTCGGCGCTGCGTGGCCGCGTCGTCCTGCTCTGGTTCTGGACCTACGACAACACCAACTGCTGGAACGTGTTGCCGGACCTCGCTTTCCTCGAAAGCCGGTATCACGATGGCGTCACCGTCATCGGCATCCACACGCCGAAGTATCCGCACCAGCGCGAAAGCGGCGAGGTGCTCAAGGCAGTCAACCGACTGCAGATTCGCCATGCCGTCGCCAGCGATGCCGATTTCGTGCTCTGGCAGCGCTATGCGATTGATGCGTGGCCGAGCGTGGTGGTGATCGATGCCGAGGGTCAAATCGCGGCGGTCATGCCGGGTGAGGGCCGCCGCCGGGATCTGGAAGGTTGGGTGACCCGTCTTCTCGACGAGGCGGCCGAGCGCGACCTGCGTGAATACGGTCCGTCGATGCCTGCCTCGCGCCCCGAGCCGCGCCTGCCGCTGTCGTTTCCCGGCAAGCTGCTGGCCACCGAAACCTTGCTCTACATTGCCGACAGCGGTCATCACCGCGTGCTCGAGTGCACCCACGAGGGTCGCATCCTGCGCCAGTTCGGCTCCGGCGACCCGGGGTTCTGGGACGGCCGCAACAGTGAATGCGGCATGCGCGATCCGCAGGGCATGGCGCTACGGGACGACATGCTGTTCGTCGCGGATCGCGGCAATCACAGTGTCCGCCGCATACGACTGTATGGCGGCGAAGTGGAAACCGTGCTCGGCAATGGCGAGTTCGGGCGTGTGCGTCCGCACGATGCCGATGCCTCGAAGACGCCGATCGGCGCGCCGACGGATCTCTGCCTGATCGGTGACACGCTGTATGTGCTGGCCAGCGCGCAGAACCAGATCTGGCAGCTAGACGCGGCGCGCGGTGCGGTCAGCATCTACGCCGGCAGCGGCAAGTTCGGTATCGACGACGGACTGGCGCTGGAGGCGAGTTTCGCGCAACCAAGTGCGATCACGGCGAGCGGCCTGCTGTTGCTGGTGGCCGACTCGGCAGCGTCGGCGGTGCGCATGGTTCGGCTGGCCGATGGACGCGTCACCACGCTGGTCGGCGCCGGACTCTACGAATTCGGCGACGCGGGCGGCGGACGCGATACTGCGCGCCTGCAGAATCCTCTGGCGCTCGCGCTCGATCCGCGCGGCATCGTGTTCATCGCCGACAGCTACAACGGCAAGCTCAAGGCACTGAGCCTCAAGACCAGCATGGTGCGTCCGCTCAACGTGAACTATCGCCTGGCCGAACCGGGCGGGCTGTCGGTGGCTGCCGGTGCGCTCTGGGTCGCCAACACGAACGTTCATGAAATCGTCCGCATCGACTTGTCGACCGGCATCGGCAAGCACATCGCGATCGGCGAGTAGGCAGGGTTTCGGCCACGCGAAGCGCACGACACGAGGTTCGCATGCTGCGTTGCGATCCGCCGGTCATGGCGGGCCATGGATGGATCAGCGCACGCAGAGGCACCGAAGCCGGCGAAGGTGTCGCGACACCCCGATCCGCGCGACAATCGCCGTCATGCAGGAACCTTCCTTCGACGGCAAGTCGTTCGTCAGCAACCTGAGCAGCGCCCCTGGTGTCTACCGCATGCTCGGCGGTGCCGACGAACTGCTGTACGTCGGCAAGGCCGGCAATCTGAGGAAGCGCGTCGGCAGCTATTTCCTCAAGCCCAAGCTCGACACGCGGATCGCCGCGATGATCGCGCAGATCGCGCGCGTCGAGGTCACGATTACGCGCACCGAGGCCGAGGCGCTGCTGCTCGAGGCGCAGCTGATCAAGACGCTGCGACCGCGATACAACATCCTGCTGCGCGACGACAAGAGCTATCCCTACATCCACCTGACCCCCGGCGAGCATCCGCGGCTGGCCTTCCATCGCGGTGCGCGCAACGGCGGCGGCCGCTATTTCGGTCCGTACCCGAGCGCCGTGGCGGTACGCGAGACGCTGAGCCTGCTGCAGAAACTGTTCCGTATCCGCAACTGCGAGGACAGCTACTTCCGCAATCGTTCGCGTCCGTGCCTGCAGCACCAGATTGGCCGCTGCAGCGCGCCATGCGTCGACCTGATCAGCGCCGCCGACTACCAGACCAGCGTGCGTCACGCGCTGATGTTCCTTGAAGGCAAGAGCAATGCGTTGCTCGAGGAGCTGGTCGCGCAGATGGGGCAGGCCAGTACCGCGCTTGATTTCGAGCGCGCTGCAATCATGCGCGACCGCATCGAGCTCGTGCGTCGCGTGCAGGCGCGCCACTACGTACAGGGAGCCGGGCGCGATATGGACATCATCGCCTGCACGATCGCCAATGGCAGCGCGTGCGTCAGCGTGATGTTCTTCCGCGACGGCGTGAGCCTCGGCTCTCGCGACTTTTTCCCGCGTCTCGCGCTTGATGCCGACGAGCCGGCCGTGCTCGCCTCGTTCCTCGGCCAGTACTACCTCGAGCGACCGGTACCCGAAGAACTGATCCTGAGTCATGCCGTCGACGACCTCGAGGTGCTGACCGAAGCGCTGTCGGCCCACGCCGGACATCGCGTCGATATCAAATCGTCGGTACGCAGCGAGCGCGCGCGTTTCCTGGAGATGGCGCTGAAGAACTCGACTGCAGCTCTCGCGTCGAAACTGGCCAGCAAACAGACCCAGCTGGCGCGTTTCGAGTCTCTGCGCGAACTGCTCGAACTCGATGACAGCCCGCAGCGCATCGAGTGTTTTGACATCAGCCACACGATGGGCGAGGCGACCGTAGCCTCGTGCGTCGTCTTCGGTCCCGAGGGACCGGAAAAATCGCAGTACCGGCGATTCAACATCACCGGCATCACCGGTGGTGACGACTACGCGGCGATGCACCAGGCACTTGATCGCCGCTATCGGCGTGTGCAGAAGGAAGAGGGACGCTTGCCCGATATCCTGCTGATCGATGGCGGCGCCGGGCAGGTCGGCCAGGCCATCGATGTCCTGCGCGAGCTCGGCATCGAGGGTGTGCGCGTGGTCGGCGTGGCCAAGGGCGAATCGCGCCGCGCGGGCCACGAGAGCCTGATCCTCGGCGACAGCGGCCGCAGCGTGTGGCCAGGCCCGGATTCGCCGGCCTCGCATCTGATCCAGTCGGTGCGCGACGAGGCGCACCGGTTCGCGATCACCGGTCACCGCGCGCGCCGCGAGAAAGCACGCGAGACCAGCAGCCTGCAGGACGTTGCCGGCATCGGTGCCAAACGGCGCTCGGCGCTGCTGAGACAATTCGGCGGACTTGCCGGCGTGACGCGCGCCGGGGTCGAGGAGCTCATGCAGGTCGATGGCATCAACCGCGAACTGGCCGAGCGGATTTATTCCGCGCTGCATGGGTAGACTGTCGGCATGCGTCTGACCCTGCCCACCATCCTGACCCTGTTCCGCATCGGCCTGCTGCCGGTCATCGTGGTCGTGTTCTACCTGCCCGAATACTTCCCCGACACGGCGCGCTGGTCGAACATCACCGCCGCGGCAATCTTCGTCGCGGCGGCCCTCACCGACTGGCTCGACGGCTGGATAGCGCGTCGCTTCAACATGACATCGGCATTCGGCGCATTCCTAGATCCGGTCGCCGACAAGCTCATGGTCGCCACCGCGCTCGCGTTGCTGGTGCAGCAGAACCCGACCCCGTTGATGGCCGTGACCAGCGCCATCATCATCGGCCGCGAGATCAGCATTTCGGCACTTCGCGAATGGATGGCCGGGCTCGGCCAACGGCACAAGGTCGGTGTCGCCTGGGTCGGCAAGCTCAAGACGATCATGCAGATCGTTGCCATCGTGGTCTGCCTGTATCAGCGTGATTTGCCCGAATTGCGCCTGTACCGCATCGGCGAAGGCCTTTTGGTGGTCGCCGCCGTGCTGACCATCTGGTCGGCGCTGGTCTACGTCAGGGCGGCCTGGCCGGCCATGCGCGACGCCGACAGCGGCAAGGTTTGACGCGCGATAGACCGGCGCGCGCATGCGCGAGGGTTGACTATGGCGGTGCATTACGTAAGATGCGCGTCCCACGCGGGAATAGCTCAGTTGGTAGAGCGCAACCTTGCCAAGGTTGAGGTCGCGAGTTCGAGTCTCGTTTCCCGCTCCAGTTTGTCGATGACCCAACCGCCGCGCGGCGGGGTCGCCGGAACACGGTCAGATCGCAGTCCTGCCCTGCCGTAGCGAAAACCTCGGTCCGCCGAGGTTTTGTTTTTTGATGGCGACGCACTAAGCTCGCCGTCCCACCGGCCTGGTGGCAGAGTGGTCATGCAGCGGCCTGCAAAGCCGTGTACGCCGGTTCGATTCCGACCCAGGCCTCCATGCACATCATCGATGTGCCCCGAAATTTCTTGTCCCCTGGTGTTGCCCTGTCCACGGGACGCGGCGACGATGGCTCGCGCGCTCAGTACGGAAGTCGACGCCGCCCGAGGATTACCTTGAGGTCATCACTGATCAGCCACGGGTTGCCGTCTTGCGGTTCCGCCCAGTGACGCACGGCGGCTTTGTGCTCGGCGAGGTCATGTTCGATGCGGTCGAGGAATCGCCGCCAATCGGGGTTGCCGTCGAGATCGATCGCGCAGTATTCGAACGTGTTGAACAGCAGCTCGACGAGCAGTGCGCGTTCGTCGTTGGTGGCTGCCGCGCTGTCGTAGTGGCCGAGGGCTGCATCGATGATCGAAGGATCTGCCATGGCCGCAGGCCAGTCCTCGGTGCCCACGTCATCGTCGGGCACGAGGGCGAATCGGGCGTTGAGTCGCTCGGTCGTGGCAGCGTTCCACGCTGGCAAGGAAGTGGAAGATGTCATTCCTGGCATGCCTTTGGCGGTTGCGGATGGCATTCGTCGGCTGCCATCCTACGATCGAGTATGCGCCGATCGGGCAGGCTGGCGTCGCCCCCGCTGCAGTGATATTGGAGTCGGAGTCGGTGTGTTCCCGGCCAGCATGCGAACCTGCCTGTTTCCCGCTGATCGCGCGAATGCAGGTGCTGGATTGGCAACAAGTGATGCATCGCCGATCATGCGCCCGCCCGGATCATCCTACTTGTGGCGGTCCACTTTCGGTAACGTGGCTGATCTTCTGGCCACACCGGATTGCATCGATGGTCGATAGCGCTGCCTTCACCTTCACGCCGATCGCGACCGTGCATTCGCCGTATGCGAAGCGCATCGACGCGCCGCATCAGTCGAGCGTGGTCGTCGGTACCGAAAGCGGCGATGCGGTCGAGGCATCGATTGCCTTCGTCGATTCGATTCCTGTGGAAGCATTCCGCGATCTCATCGGCATCGAGCGCATCTGGCTCGTGTTCGTCTTCGATCGCAGCGAGGGCTGGAAGGCCGAGGTGCGACCGCCGCGCGGCGGCGGCAAGCGCAGCGTGCTGGCGACACGCTCGCCGCATCGGCCGAATGCGATCGGGTTATCCGTCGTCGAGCTCGTTGCAGTCGACGCGCGCAGCCTGCGCGTGCGAGGCATCGACCTGCTCGATGGCACGCCGATCCTCGACATCAAGCCCTACATTCCGTATGCCGACGCCCATGTCGAGTCCCGCGCCGGCTGGATCGATGCGCTCGATGCCGCACAGGGGTTGCGCTCGGCGCCGGGGCCGCGCAAGCCGCGCTAGGGATACGCTGATCAAGTCTGCACAGGCGAAAGTCCGGATCCATTGACCCATAAAGCGATCGACGGCGCTGGATGACCGGAATTTGTCTGTTCAGAACCCGGCTTTCGCCGGAATGACAGAAAGAACCTTGATCAGAGGGATGCCGGCAATAGTCTGCTGTGTCGATCGCAATGTTCGGATCTTTGCGTGTACTTTTTAGCGTGACGCGGAAGCACTACGGCCAGACCGAAGCAGTTTCGGCAAACGTCGGCGATTGTGGTCGCACCACGCAGAAGCGCTGGCCGGTCGGTGCCTCGAGCACCCACCACGTGTGCACCTGCGCGATCCGCCGAGCGCCCAAGGCTTCGAGCCGGCGCACTTCGGCGTCGATGTCGTCGGTCTCGATATCGAGATGGACGCGGCTCGGATGGCTGACGCTCTGCACCTCGACGTGCAGGCGCGCCGAAGGGTCGTCGAGCTTCACGTACTTTCCACCTTCGTCGCCCGGCGGCCGGCGCGCGGGCATGCCGAGTGCATCGCTCCAGAAACGCGAAGCGGCGTCCAGATCTTCGGTCTGGCAATCGATGATGAAACCGGCCAATCGACTCCTGTGCATGGTCGCCTCGAGGTCATTGCCTCGGTGAAGCGTAGCGCCTGCGCGCCGCGAGTGGGAAGGCACCGGAAAGCTAGCCGGATTCTCCCGTGGCATCGCCACGCAGCGCGTTGGCAGCATCGAGATGGGCCTGCAGCACCTGCAGGTTGGCCGTCGCAAACGACTTTAAGCGCGCATCACCGACCGACTGGGATGCCTCGGTGAAACTGCGCAGCAATGCGGCCGTCGATTCGCTCGCGACCTTGGCGAACTGGGCATCGAACTCGACATCGCGCAGTGTCGACAAGGTTTCCGCGGTGGTCACCTTGCGTGGTGGCAGGTCGGCGGGCAACTCAATCGATGCCGAGCGTGCGCTGGTGGCGAGGTCGGCATTGATCCGCTTCGAGTCGTCGACCAGTTGGCGCGCGAAGGCGCGCGTCGGCTCGTCGGTCGATATCTGCAAGGCGAGTTCGCCAAGCACGACATGCGCCTCGGTTGTTTCGGCCACGCTCGCAGCGAAACGCTCGTCCGATTGCGCACGCGCGTCCCTCGGCATGGCGAGCACGCTTGCCACTGCGAGGACTGAAAAAATGAGGGTTCGCATGGGGTTTCTCCTTTGGGCAATGAGACACGCTAGCTTCGGTGTCAGGAAAGGCTAGGCCATGCTCGATGAATCGTGGCCTGACGATCGCGGCAAGGCGACGTCGATTCACCGCTCGCGCAGTGGCGAACCATCGGCCGCAATGACGATTGCGTTGCCGGATCAGGCGAAGCTGCTTCAGTGCTGCAGACCGCGCCGGCGATCGGCTAAACGACGCGATCGAGCCTCTTGAATACGTCGCAATCGGGCACAGATCAGCTCCGCGCGCAGCCAGGCGATCGCCCGAGCAAGCATCTGTACCCTTGATTTCGCAAAGGTCCACACCATGACGTCCCCATTGCTCGCCCCGCTGTTGGCGGGTCAGTTGTCCCTTGAGAACCGCGTCGTGATGGCGCCGCTGACGCGTGCACGAGCGGGCCCCAGCCATGTGCCGAATGATCTGATGGTCGAGTACTACGCGCAGCGCGCCAGCGCCGGCCTGGTCATGACCGAGTGCACGATGGTCGCGGCCGATGCGAGTGCGTTCATCGGCGAAGGCGGCATCTTCGATGCCGTCACGGCGGCCGGCTGGCGCAAGGTCACCGATGCGGTGCATGCCCGCGGTGGCCAGATCATCATGCAGATCTGGCATCCGGGGCGCGCAGCGCATTCGGCCAACAACGATGGCGTGCAGTCGATCTCGTCGACCAGCCGGCCCATCCGCAACGACACGATCCAGACGCCGACCGGCAAGCAACCCTATGAAGCGCCGCGGGCGTTGCGCACCGACGAGTTGCCCCGCATCGTCGAATTGTTCCGTGCCGGCGCCGAGCGCGCCAGGGCTGCAGGATTCGACGGCGTGCAGATCCACGGCGCCCACGGCTATCTGATCGACCAGTTCCTGCGCGACGGTGCCAACGATCGCGACGATGCCTATGGCGGCTCACTCGAGAATCGCGCGCGTTTGTTGATCGAAGTGGTCGATGCAGTGATCGGCGTGTTCGGCGCAGGGCGTGTCGCATTGCGCATTTCGCCATTGGTGCCATTCAACGACATGCTCGACTCGAATCCGCGCGAGCTGGTCCGCTACGTTGCGACACAGATGTCACAGCGCCGGATCGCCTTTCTCGAAATCCGCCATGACCAGCACGATCGGCCTGAGGAGATCGTGCTCGCACGCATTGCGCGCGAGAATTTCGACGGGGTGCTCATGCTCAACGGCGGCTTCGATCAGGCATCCGGGGAAGCGGCGGTTGCCGAGGGCCGGGCCGATGCGATCGTCTACGGTCGCCTGATGATCGCAAACCCGGATCTGGTCGAGCGATTCGCACGTTCCGCTGCACTGAATCCGCTCGACCCGGCGACGCTGTACACGCCTGGAGCGAAGGGCTATACGGACTATCCAGCGCTGGCCGCCTGATGTGCTGACGGGCGATGGTGTTGCGCAGTGACTGCGTCCGCTCAAGCGGCCGCAGTCGGCGTTTCGGCAATGCGCTCACGCGAACGCTCGACTGCTTCTGCCGAGAACAGCGACGGGTGGCGCAGAATCACGGACTCGAACGAGTAGTTGCCGAGTCCGCCATCGACAAGGTCGCGGTACGCGGTCGATGCATCCTTGCGGTTGACGACGCGCTCGACGGCGCCAATCACACCGTGTTGCTTGATGATCGGCCACGTGCGACTGGCTGAGGTTTTCTTGCCGCGCTTGGCCGAGAGGATCGCCTCATAGGCGTAGACCGCCTCGAGGGCTTCGCGCTCCGCATCGGTGGCGGGACTGTGCCCGGCCGCCAGCACCTGCAGGCTGCGCGCGCGCGCCTGTTCGGCGAGATCGTCCATGCCGCGATCGCGCGCGTTCTTGGCGAAAACTTCGCAATCTCGCTGCGACTGCAATTTGAGGACTCGAGGATCCATGACGCTCGCCTGTGACTGCGGGGGTCTTGCAGTGTCCTCTGTTGTGGGCGCAGATGCCACGATCGGCGAGTTCAGGCGTGAACGGGCCTTGCTGGACGGGCCTGCAGATCGGCAATTCACCGAGCAACGAGTGGCGCATTGCTCCGGTCGCGAGCGACGATGAATGGCTGCGTCGCGCAGAGCTCTCACGCGCTTGCGCGTTGCAGGCGATGGGCTTGGACGTGAACGCGGCGTCTGCATGACATGCCCGGCCGGCACTGGCCACAACACAAAAAACCACGCCGCCTTGCGGCGGCGTGGTCATGGTCAGTGCTGCAATCGCCCGATCACTCTTCCGGCTGATAAGTCCAGCCCAAGGTCCAATCATCATCCGGACCGCTGAATGCGCCGGCATACGGTGCCGGTGCAAAGAACGAATCAGGGATCAGACGGCCGCCATCACGGACCGGCGAGTTGGCTGCCGGCAGATAACCGTTGAGCAGTGCATCAGCGGTACTGTTGCCGGCCTGTGCTTCGAAGAACGCCTGGGCAGTCCACGGCGCAGCACCGTCCTGACGGAAGTTCGATGGGCAGTTGATGAACGTGTGGTCAACCGTCAGCGTTCCGTTGAGTGCAGCCGGTGTGCCGGCGGCGGCGAAGGTCGGCAGATTGAGGATGGCCAGACACGAGCGTCCACTGCGGGCAAAGCCGCTGACGACGCCATTGACCATGCGCCCACCGGTGCCTTCCTTGAACTGGATGCCGTCGCCGCTCGTTGCATTGCCAAGAATCGTGAAGTTGGCAAAGGTCGGACGTGCACGCGGATTCGCATCCTGATTCTGCGCCTGGTTGGCCGCCTCGAACCCGTGATCTTCACCGAATCCGCTGCCGACGGTTGACAACGCAAACTGCACCTTGCCGCTCCAGCCTTCATCCCAGTCGAACGAATCGTCGCCACCGGTGGTCGCGACGAGATAGCGCGCATTGGCGGTGCCGCCGAACCATTCGAAGCCGTCGTCGCCGCCCTTGTAGGACTGCAGGTATTCGAGCACCGTGCCGGAACCGACACTCTGGAACGTGAACGAGTTGACTTCACGACCTTCGGTGAAGATGTAGCCGGCATAGCGCACCTGCACGTAGCGCATGATGCCCGAGCTGTCGGTCGGATTGTTGCCGCCGTAACGCAGGCTTGGATCGAACTCGCTGCGGCAGTTGAACGGTGCGACCACGCACTTGTTGTTCGGCGCATTGCCGGACAGCACGACGCCGCCCCAGTCTTTCGGTTCCGGTGGCGTGGCGCTGGCAACGCCATCGTTGGCGCTGGTGAAGATGATCGGTGCATAGGCCTTGCCGTCAGCGTTGATGCGTGAGCCGGGCTGCACGTACAGATAGTCCGAGGTCGCGCCATTGCCCTTGAGCAGGGTGCCGGGCTCGATCGTCAGCACCGTCGGGCTGGTGTTGTCTCCACCGACGCGCACCAGGCCATCGATGAACCAGGTGGTGTCATTGGTCAGCGTGCGATCGCTGAGGATGGCTCCGGTAAGGCGGCAGCTGCGTGGCTCCGGGCCAGGGGTCGAACCGGTCGGGCATGCAGTGAATTCCGACTTGTAGACGCAACGCGGGCCCTTGTCCTGGATGCCGGAAGCGAGAGACTGGATCGGATAGAGACGCTGCGTGACCGGCTGGAAGCCACTGCCAGCGTTCGGATTGACCGTGATGTTGAGCTCGCCGCAACTGGCGAAACTCACGTTGATTGTGCCGATGTCGACGCGCGTCGGCGTTTCCGAGCCGGCAAAGCTGCCGCCTTCGAAGGTGACGAGTGGCTTTCCGGTCCATTCGTTTTCGAACTCGTTGATGTCGAAGTTGGTCGTGATCCAGTACGGGTTGCCGTCGTTGTCATACGACGACGAATACAGGAACAGGATCTTCTGGCCATTCGGTCGCGTGAGCACGTCGACATCCCAACCGCGGTTCGGGCGATCGGCATCGGTCCAGTTGCCGGAGAACACATCGGAAACGATCAGCGCTGCGCTGGCCGGCGCGGCGGCAAGGCCACCGGCGATGCACGCCGCGAGCGTTGCGTGTGCGAGAAACTTGGTCATGCCTGCTTTCCTTCTGTTGAACAAGAGGATCACCGTCACGCGCCTTGCAGCAACGGCCCCAAAAACAAGAATGCACAGATGCAGATGACAGCCGACTTGCGTGCGCGTGACGTTTTCGTGAATCGTGAGCGCCGACGCGTTGCTCAACGCGCCGGGCGCCACTCGAGCGAGACCAGCGCCTCGCGGCCGCGCTTGAATGTGCGCGTGTCGAGACCGCCCTGGGTGAACTGGACTTGTGGGTCAAGCAGGTTGCGCAGGCGAAACGTCACGCGCCAGTCTTCGGCAAGACTCGTGCGCCACAGGAAGTCGAGGCTGCCGAACGGTTCTTCGTAGATGTCCGGCTGTCCCTGCACGCCCACTTCGGAAATGCGTCGGCCGAAACGGTTGAACAGCAGGTTGGCTTCGTGGCGCTCGCCGATGTAACCGAGCTGCAGGTTGACCACATACGGCGACTGTCCCTGCATCGGCCGCGACAGATTGGTCTGGAAGCTCGCGCTCTCGGGATCGAGATCGATCGTCGACTCGATGCGCGCGTAGTTGAAACCGATCTGGAAGTTGTCTAGTGGCATGCTTGGGAACCAGCGTTCGCTGACGAAGCCGAGATTCTTCTGCGCGTCGATTTCGATACCGTAGTTGTTCGCCTGCTGGGCATTGGCCAACTGCAGCAGGGGCGACGATCCGGGCAGTCGCAGCTTCTCGATCGGATCGGTGAACTCCTTGTCGAAGGCCGCGATCGAGATGCTGTCGATACTGTTGAAGTAGTATTCCCAGCGCAGGTCGAGGTTGCGGATGCGCGTGGTGCGCAAGTCCGGATTGCCGATCGTGTCGATGTCGAGGTCGGGGTCGGTATAGGGCGCGCTCGAAAGCTCGCGGAAATCCGGGCGCGACAGCGTGCGACCGAAACCGAGTCGAAGTTGTGCGTTTTCGCTGTAGGCCCAGGTGATGCCGGCGGCCGGCAGCCATGCACTGCTGTCATCCCGTGCCACGACCGGGTCGAAGTTCGAGTTGCCGACATCGAAGGTCGTCACCGACTGGTCATTGCTCTCACGCCGCGCACCGGCAACGAAACGCCAGGTGCCGAGGTTGAGATCCGCATTGAGGAATCCACTGGTTACGGTCTGGTCGGCGAAATAGTTGTCGGTCGGCCGCGTGACCTCGCGCAGCACGAAGCCGTCCGAACGGATGTTTTCCTGCGACAGGATCTGGTCGATCGGCTGCGTGAGGAATCCCGCAATCGCATTGAGCGGCGAGCCTGATGCCAGCTGGTAGGAGAACGTGCGGATCGACGAATCGCGCTCGCGCGTGGTCTTGCCCGCGCCGCCACTGAAGGTCAGCGTGGAGCCATTGTCGAAGTCGATCGGCAAGGTCAGCTTGACCGAGCCGTCGTCCTGTTCGTCGTCGAGATTGCCGAATGTGGTCGCATTGGCATCGGAACGTCGCGAGTACTCGAGCGATTCGCCCGAGCGGTCGTAGCGATAGCTGCGCCGTCCCGGCTCTTCGCGACCGGCCGTGGCGGTGGTGTATTGCCAGTCGAGCGCGAGGTTGAGCCATTGCGGAAACTCGTGGTGTCCGGAAAGCTGCTGCGCACTGAGTTCGTTCTCGATCCAGCGCAGCTCGTAGAAGGTCGAATCGACGCTGTCGACGGTGCCTTCGCTGATACGCGTGCGATCCTCGGTCTGGCGCAGTTTCATGAGGTTCAGGCCGACACGGTGGTTCATGCCGAACTGCAGGCCCATGGCGACGAATCCACTGGCATCGATCGATCGCTGGGTGGTGTCGACGTCGAGGTTGCCGATCTCGCTCAGGCCGGCTGAAGATGCCGCGTAGGTATTGCGCTTTTCTTCGCGGATGTCCCATTCATTGTTGTAGCGGAACGACCCGACGATGCCGAAGCGCACGTCCTCGGCGATCTCGTAGCCGTTGCCGAGCGCAATCGCGAACCCGGTCTCCGGGCCGATATCCTTTTCGCGCGTGCCGAACCCCTTGCTGGCGAGGTCGCGCCCGTAGGTCTGCAGTTGCCCGGACGTGGCGCCGCCGGGATTGGTGACTGATTGCGGCCGAAGATAACTTCCGTTGGCTATGGCCGCCGCCAGCGAGCCAGGCAGTTCGCGCGCGCCATCGTCGTAGCCGGTCCAGTCCTGATCGCCACCCCGATAGCTGAGTCCGTCCTCGAAGGTGGTGCCGTCGGCGTAGCCGAGCGTGCCTTGCACACGGAAAATCGGCCCGCGCGGTACTTCACGCGTGCGCAACAGTACCGTGCCGCCACCGAACTCGCCGGGCATGTCGGGCGAATAGGACTTCTGCACGATGATGCCGTCGAGCAACTCGGTCGGGAACAGGTCGAGCGGGACCACGCGGCGCGTGAAATCGGGGCTCGGTATCTGTGCGCCGTTGAGCAGCACGCTCGAATAGCGCTCGCCGAGGCCGCGCACATAGACGTAGCGGCCATCGATGAGGCTCAGTCCAGGCACGCGCTTGAGCGTCGTTGCCGCGTCGGAATCGCCGGTGCGCGAGATCTGCTCGGCGCTGAGTGCTTCGGTGACCACGGCGGAAACGCGCTTCTCGTCGAGGTAGAGCGCCTCCGCTCCCGTGTTGGCCGTTCCCTGCACGCGCACACCTTCGAGCGTGGTCGATCCGGGGTCGACGTCTTCGGCGGGAATGCTGGCTTCCGGTTCCGGTTCCACCACCGGTTCCTGCGCCTGCGCGGCTGAAAGGTGCGCGAGGATGCTCAGGGCAAGAAGGCATCGCGGCGGAAATGCGCGCGTGAGTCGGCTCATGGTTGATCTCTGTAGTCGGGATGGCGGGCACGCGTACGCATGCGTCAGAGGCGCAACCCTATTGCGCCGACATTGCATTTGCGTGACGGCGCGCGCGGCCAGAAGCGGCGTCGCAGGCGTGTGGTTTGCGCGTGTGCAATGCCGGCGTGGATGACGTTGTGACCGGCTTGTCCGCACGCCACGCTCATGTGCCGTTGGGATTGGTTGCGGTCTAATCCGCTCAGCATTCGCCGGCGTCGTGGTGTTCAGTGGCCTTCATCATGGCGTTGTAGCGAAACAGTCTTGGCAACGACATGGTTGCGCAATCCACGGAGAACTCGAATGGCTTACAAATGGCTCAGCTTCAAGGTGCCGGCTGATTACGCGTCTGCTACAGCAGGGCGTATCGCCGATACCCTGCGTGACACCGGCACGACCCTGCAGCACCAGCGCGATGCCGGGCTCGAACTTGCACGGTCGCTGTCGAATGACGTTTTGAGTACCTCGCGGGAAGTCGGACGGTCGGCACGCCAGATCGTGCAGCAGCGTCCGGCCGAGACGGTTCTGCTTGTCGCTGCCGGCGCCTTCGCGATTGGCTGGGTCGTGCGGCGCCTGCAGGAAGCGCGTGCAAATGGCTCATCGACGCCTGCTAGACGCACAGCACCGGTGAGAAAAACCGCCTCGCGTTCCTCAAAGTGAGCGTCATACGACCGCACTGAAGCCGTTCTGCCTCACGGTTTATGCAGTCGATAAGCGCGGCCTTCCTGCGGCGCTGGTCGCACGCACCTGCTTGGTGCATCCTCGTCATCCGCGCTGCCGCACGACCTGTCGTGCGTCGGCGGCCGCGTCCCGCCCGGGTGGCGAAACTGGTATACGCAAGGGACTTAAAATCCCTCGACTTCGGTCATGCGGGTTCGATTCCCGCTCCGGGCACCAAGTAAAATCAACGAGTTAGAGCCGAAAAGAGCCACGCGCTAGATTCACGGAATACCCTGTGGGACACTAGTGGGACACAACCACCAAGAAGTCCCAACAATGGCGACGATTGAACGGCGTGAAAACTCAAAGGGCGTTGTTTCCTATCGCGCCAAGGTTCGCGTGCGTGGTGAGGCTCCCCGCACCAAGACGTTCCTGCGAAAGACCGACGCACAAAAGTGGGCGAACAAGATTGAATCCGATCTGGGTCATGGCGTCTACGTTGCCACGACGGCAGACCGTCGCCGAACCTTGTCAGAGCTTATCGACAAGTTCCTGGTCGAGTATCTGCCGATCAAGCCGAACAATCGAAGCGCGGACAAGATCCAATCACATTTAGCTTGGTGGAAGGATCAAGCCGGATACGTCACGCTGGACAAGCTGACCCCGGCGACGATTGCGGGATTCAAGAGCAAGCTATCAGGGCGCAAGAAGAAGAACGGCGAACCCCTCAGCGGGGCAACCGTGAACCGGCATCTGGCGTCACTGAGCGCGGTCACAAAATGGGCGTGGAAAGAATTGGGCTGGTTGCCGTCTAACCCGATCCTGAGTGTCAGCAAGGCCAGTGAATCGACCGGCGTGATTCGGTTCCTATCCGATGGCGAGCGCAAGGCGCTGTTGCGTGTCTGCAAGGCCAGCGACGATGCAAACATATACTGCGCGGTCATGCTGGCGCTGGCGACCGGGGCGAGATACTCGAACATTCGTTTCCTGACGTGGGCCGATGTTGACCTTGATCGCTGGACGCTGTTGTTCAAGACGACCAAGAACGGCGAAGCGCGATACATGCCAGTAGTGGGCCCGGCTCAAGTGATCCTGCAGGCGCAGTTTGATTGTGATCCGACCGGCGTGGGTTTCGTTTTCAAGGGCCGGAGCGATGATGCACCCGTCGACCTTGATCGCGCATGGCGGAAAGTTCGCAAAGCTGCCGAACTTCAAGACTTCCGCTGGCATGATCTGAGGCACACCACGGCAAGCTATATGACGATGAACGGCGCATCGTTGGCTGAAGTCGCCGAAGCACTCGGACACCGAACGCTGGTCATGGCAAAGCGATATTCGCACCAGACCGGCGAGCATGTGCGCGGCACGCTTGACCGCATGGCGGCGGCGTACTTGGGGGATGACGAATGAAAGCCAAGTACGACGCGGACGGACTCCCGATCTGGGAGAAGGAAGAAGACGAAAGGGACTTGTGGGTTCACGATGACCCGATCCAAATGGGGTTCGGGCTGGACTGTCAATTGAGCGGATTCAGCCTGCCGGGCTTTGATATGTGGCTTTCTGCGCTCCCGTCGTGTGTTGCAAAAACACAGCTACTCAAGCGACGTGCCGACGCATTTGATGCGTTGAAATCAAACAATGAAGACGCGGAAAAACGACACCTTGAGTTCATGCTGTTGAGGATGCAGGCGATTCAACGTGACGAAGTGTTGTTGCCGCTCGCACGTATTGGGAAGCCCATGAGCAAGGCCCGGTCTGACGGGGGGAGGAACAAGCCGACTCCCGAATGGCACGAGGCATGTTTGCACGCTGCGCGCTTAATGCTTGCTTCTGGTAAAAAGCCGAAAGATTTACCGTCAATCTTAGTGGATCGCTTTTCGTATGATCGATCGACAATCGACCGTTTACTGATAAAGGCTGGCATCAAGGAAAAGTCGGCGTCAACTAAGTAGGCGCGCACTTTCGTTCCCATAGTCCTCACACCGGCCAGCAACAACGGCCATTATTGAGGACGCACGATGAAACGCAATCTGCAATCTGTGGCGCAATTCTGCGCTGAATCCCCGTTCACCGAAAATCAAGTCCGCTGGTGGATCTTCAACGCTGGCACGAATGGCCTTGCTGATGCGGGTGCAATTCTTCGCATTGGCCGCCGCGTCTATATCGACGTGGACGCATTCGACCGCTGGCTTACCGCGCAGAATGCGCAGGCGGTGGCAGCATGAGCACGATCACCACCACGTTTATGCGCGAATACTTGCGCCGCGATGCTGCCGACTCGAACGGCGATCCGCTGGAAGCTGTCCTGCAACTGGCGATCAATACCGCAGAGGGTCACGTCGAGTCATTCATGGGCGTGCCTCTGTCTGAGCTGGTCGACTCAAACGGCACATTGCCTGCAACGGTTGCCGGGGCAATCGCGATCCTGACGCAAGTCGAGTTTGACGAGCTGGCACCGGATCGGGAACAGGTATTGCGGGGCCGTGCTGAATC
>JBBSOU010000038.1:0-27306 GCA_038259445.1 Lysobacterales bacterium
AAGCGCTCGGCGACGCGGATATCCTGCGTGAAGATCGATGAAGACAGGCCTTGCGGCACGCCGTTCTGCATGTCGATGGCCTCATCGATGGTGTCGAACGGCATCACGTAGAGGATCGGTGCGAAGGTTTCATGCTGGACCACGGCGTCGCTGTTGGCGAGGCCGCTGACGATCGCAGGCAGCACGAAATTGCCGGGGCGATCGAGCGCCGTGCCGCCGGTCTCGATCGTGCCGCCGCTGGCTTTCGCTTTTTCGATTGACTCGAGGAACTGCTGTACCGCCTCCGGGCTGTTCAACGGCCCCATCAGATTGGCCGGATCGGTCGGATCGCCGATGCGACTTTCGACCTGCGTGTAGGCCTTGATCAGCGTCGCCAGTACATCGTCGTGGATCGAGCGATGCACGATCAGCCGGCGCGTCGTCGTGCAGCGCTGGCCGGCGGTGCCGACGGCGCCGAACACGATGCCCGGAATCGCCAGTTTCAGGTCGGCGCTCGCATCGAGAATGATCGCGTTGTTGCCGCCGAGTTCGAGCAGCGAACGCCCCATGCGTCGGGCCACGCGCTCGCCGACCGTACGCCCGACCCGCGTCGAGCCGGTGAAGCTGATCAGCGGGACGCGCTTGTCCTCGACAAATGCTTCGGCGAGTTCGGTGCCGGCATCGTTGAACAGGAAGAAGATGTCGGGGAAGCCGGCTGCCTGCAGCGCCTCGTTGCAGACCTTCATCGATGCAATCGCCGTCAGCGGCGTCTTGTTCGACGGCTTCCAGATGCAGATGTCACCGCACACCGCGGCAAGAAACGCGTTCCACGCCCACACCGCCACCGGAAAATTGAATGCGCTGATGATGCCGACCAGGCCAAGCGGGTGATACTGATCGTACATGCGATGGCCCGGGCGTTCCGAATGCATCGTGTAGCCGTACAGCATGCGACTCTGGCCGACCGCAAAGTCGGCGATATCGATCATTTCCTGCACTTCACCGTCGCCCTCGGGCTTGCTCTTGCCCATCTCGAGCGCGACCAGCGAGCCGAGCGCATCCTTGTGCTTGCGCAACGCTTCGCCACACAGGCGCACCGCCTCGCCACGGCGCGGCGCCGGCGTCGTGCGCCAGATCGCGAATGCCGCCTGCGCACGTTCAACAATGCGCTCGTAATCCGCTGCACTGCTCGCATGCACCTCGGCAATCGACTCGTTCGTGCTCGGATTGATCGAGCGCAAGGTGCCGGCATCGGTGGTCGTCGACCATTCGCCAGCGCCGAGGTAGCTGCCGGAATTGCTCGCGCCGAGGCCGAGCGCCTTGAAGATGTGGTTGGACATGAAAACTCCAGTTCGGGGAGTGGCGTGCATCGGCACCCCACGGTTCAGCGGCACTGATCGACGCGGAGCCGGGCCAGGTGCTACCGAGTGGTGCCAGCGTCAAGCGATGTGCCGCACGCGTTGGAAGCCGGTGCGAAGTCGCAGATCGCAGCCGCACAGTGTATCCGCTAAGGCCCTCGCGCAGAAACCGTGATGCGGACGAGGCGCTTGCCGGGCCGTCGAGAGTGCCGGTCCGGGTGTGCTATCCGTCGTCCTGGCCCTTGCGAAACACGACGAGGTGCTGCCACGGCAGGGTCGGCACCGTTCGTTCCCAGACCAGCGGGTGCACCGCCGCTTCGCGTTTGATCTGCGCTTCGCTCATCTTGTGCAGGGCCTTTATCGGCACGTCGGGATCTTCCGCGCGATACTCGACGAAGGCGATCTGTCCACCGGGTTTGAGTGCGCGGACGATGCTCGCCAGCACTTCGTAGGGGAACGCCAACTCGTGATAGACGTCGACCATGATGGCGAGGTCGACCGAACCCGCAGGCAGCTTGACGTCGTCCTCGGCTCCCAGCATGGGCTTGATCTGCGTCATTCCACTGCTGCGCACCATGTCCTGCAGCATCGCTACCATCTGCGGCTGCACGTCGACCGCGAATACCGAGCCATCGGGCATCACCGACGGCGCCATGCGACGCGCCAGATAACCGGTGCCGGCGCCGATGTCCGCCACGACCATGCCCGGCTTCAGCTGCAACGCCTGCACCAGCAGATCGGTGCGTTCTTCGCGCTCGCGTTCCTCACGCTCGAGCCACCCCGCACCCTGCCAGCCCATGACGCCGGAGATGTCGCGGCCCATGTAGCGTTTGCCGATGCCATCTGCGCCGGCTGGCGCGCGGGCGTAGCGATCGGTTGGCTGGACCACTCCGGCATCGGCGCGCGCGGGCGCTGTCGAGCACGTCAGCAGTGCGCTGAGCAGCGGCGCAAGTAAAGAGCCGGTGAATGGATTCATTTTCTATGCCTGTTTTTGGCCGCAGCGAGAGTAGCGACGATGACGACACGGATCGCCAAACCAACGTTGATTGCGCCGCCAGAATCGGCACGTCTTCTATGACGCAATGGCGACCCCGAGCAGATTCGAACTGCTGACCTTCCCCTTAGGAGGGGGACGCTCTATCCAGCTGAGCTACGGAGTCGTGTGGTTGCCTTGGGGAAGCTCGATTGTCCCATATCGAGGTGTCGAATCCGAGCCGGTGCCATTGCGTCAAGGCGATCCGTAGCGCCAGCCGACTTGCAGCGCGATGTCCGTTGTTTGCAGGGCAGGGACATCTTCAGTCAGCGTGATGTGCAGCCTGCCGTGGTCGCCGGTGCGTCGTGTCAATCCGAAGGTGAGTGTGCCGGCGTCGCCGAAGAAATCGGGCAGGTCGCGGTACAGCCCGGCGTGCGCGTCGATTTGCGCGATCGCGCCCCATTTCGCACCGAGTCGATAGCTGAGCATGGCGCTTGCGAACGGCACCCAGTCGCGCGCGCGATCTTCGCCGAGCAGTTGGTTGTCGAGTTGATGGAGGACGCCGGCCTGTCCGGCCATCAGCCAGCGATCGCCGAACGCGCGCTGCGCGAAGGCCGCCATCGATAGATCGGTGCTGCCGGTATCGCTGAGCCGCGACTCGCTGCCGGTCGGCAGTTTGACGCCGAAAGAGATTCCAGTGAGATCGGCGCCATTCCCACGCCACGCTCGCGTCACGTCGACGAGCGTCGGGCCGATGCCCGATCGTCGGCCGTGCAGCGCGTAAAGCAATGCGCCGTCGTCACGGACCTCGATCGCCGGTGCGTTGGTGCCGAGTTGGCCGCGATCGCCGTTGTCCAACCCGAAGATGCGGTGAAAGTCCTCGATCGATGAATCGAACACGCCGTCGCCGATTGCAACGTGCGATGTCGTGGCGCGAATGCTCCAGTGCGTATTAAAGGCGTAGGCAGCGGCGATGCGTGTCTCGCGCGTTTCCGCATCGAACACGAACGACGCATCATCCTGCGTGTCAGCGAGTTCGGTGTTGGCGAGGGTGAAGGTGGCGTTGAGTTGCCATCGTTCTGCACCGGGTATCAGCGGCGCTGCGGGAAGTCCGCTGCCGAGCACGAAAGGATTCTGGTCGCGAATTGGCAGCAAGCCGAGTTCGCTGGCGTTGGCGATCGTGCCTGCGCCGAGTCCGATCAGGAGCGCAGCGATGGTGCGACGTCGGGTGCGGGACAAAGGACTCGATTCCGATGATCGTTGATCAGGATTCCACGAAACTCAAAACGTGAAGCTGGCTGATTCGGGAGAAGCGTGTCGTCGGCGACGTCGAATCGCAGCTCCTCACTGGCCCCCGGTTTTCTGCGAGACGATATCTGCGGTACGCAACGAGGGCATGCATTCTTGTGGCGACACGTTACATGCGGAACACACCAAACCGTCCTTGCTCGATCGGTGCATTGAGCGAGGCCGAGATGCCGAGGCCGAGTACGCGACGCGTATCGGCGGGATCGATCACGCCGTCGTCCCAGAGTCGTGCGCTGGCGTAGTACGGATGGCCCTGCGATTCGTACTGGCTGCGGATCGGTGCCTTGAAGGCGGCTTCGTCCTCGTCCGACCAGGTCTTGCCGGACGCCTCGATGCCGTCGCGCTTGACCGTGGCGAGTACGCTGGCGGCCTGTTCGCCACCCATCACGCTGATGCGCGCGTTCGGCCACATCCACAGGAAGCGCGCGCCGTAGGCACGACCGCACATCGCGTAATTGCCGGCGCCGAAGCTGCCGCCGATGACGACGGTGAACTTGGGCACATGCGAGCAGGCGACCGCAGTCACCATCTTGGCGCCGTCCTTGGCGATACCGGCATTCTCGTACTTGCGCCCGACCATGAAGCCGGTGATGTTCTGCAGGAATACCAGCGGAATATTGCGCTGGTTGCACAGCTCGATGAAGTGCGCGCCCTTGAGTGCCGACTCGGCGAACAGGATGCCGTTGTTGGCGATGATGCCGACCGGATAGCCATGGATGTGCGCGAAGCCGGTGACCAGCGTCATCGCGTAACGCGCCTTGAACTCGACCAGTTCCGAGCCGTCGACGATGCGCGCGATCAGTTCGCGGATGTCGAACGGGATGCGCGTGTCGCGCGGAATCGCGCCGTACATTTCTTCGGGCGCATAGCGCGGTTCGACGACCGGCCTGAGGGCGAGATCGATACGCTTGCTGCGATTGAGGTTGCCGACCAGATCGCGCGCGATGGCGAGCGCATGCGCATCGTTCTCGGCGAAATGATCGGCCACGCCCGAGATCGATGTGTGCACATCGGCGCCGCCGAGCGATTCGGCATCGACCACTTCGCCGGTGGCCGCCTTGACCAGTGGCGGACCGCCGAGAAAGATCGTGCCCTGTTCCTTGACGATGATGGTTTCGTCGCTCATGGCCGGCACGTAGGCGCCGCCAGCCGTGCACGAACCCATGACCACCGCGATCTGCGCAATGCCGAGCGCGCTCATGCGCGCCTGGTTGTAGAAGATGCGACCGAAATGCTCGCGATCGGGAAACACTTCGTCCTGCAGCGGCAGGTACGCGCCGCCGGAATCGACCAGATAGACGCACGGCAGGCGATTCTCGAGCGCAACTTCCTGCGCGCGCAGGTGCTTCTTCACGGTCATCGGAAAATACGTGCCGCCTTTGACCGTGGCGTCGTTGGCTACGACCACGACTTCCTGGCCACGCACGCGGCCGATGCCGGTGACGAGACCGGCGCACGGTGCCGCGCCGTCATACATGCCGTGCGCGGCAAGTGGCGACAGTTCGAGGAACGGGGAGCCCGGATCGAGCAGCGCGCGGATGCGCTCGCGTGGCAGCAGTTTGCCGCGCTCGGTGTGTTTGGCGCGGGCCTTGTCGCCGCCACCCAGGCTGGTACGGGTCAGTTCATGGCCGAGGTCTTCGACCTGCGCGCGCAAATGGTCGCGATTGGCGATGAAGTCGGGAGAACGCGTATCGATCTGCGAAATGATCTGGGGCATGGCCAAGCCGGACGTGCGGGGATCGCGATCAAACCACAGCGCAGCAGCACGTGCCACCCGCTTGACCGGCGCCACACCGGCCGCGCACGGCGGACGGTGTGACGAGGTCCCGGCGGTCGATCAGTCTTTCTTGAGTTCTTCCTTGGCGGCGTCTTTTGCATCGACCGCCGTTTCCTTGATCTCGGCGCCGACGTCCTTGGCGCCTTCCTTCACTTCGCGGCCGGCCGCCTTGCTCGCTTCCCATGCCTCCTTCGCGCCTTCCTTGATGGCGGCGCCGGTCGCGCTCGCCGCTTCCTTGGTCGCGTCGACGGCTTCGCCGGCCTTCATTTTTGCTTCTTCGGCAGCGCTCACCGCAACCGTATTGGCTTGATCGACCTTTTCCTGCGTGGCCATACTTGCATCTGAGACCGCTGCAGCGGTCGCATCTGCGGCCTTCTTTGCCGCGTCAGCGGCTTCCTGTGCGGCCTTCTGTGTGGCTGCGGAGGCATCCTGGGCTGCCTTGTTGGCGGCGTCAGCCGCTTCCTGGGCGCTGTTTCTTGTGTCGTCGCTGCAGGCAGCGAGTGCGAGTGCGACGGCCGAAGCCAGAACCGCGGTCTTGATGTTCATGATGTTCCCCTCAGTGAATGGTGGCAGTTCAACGCGTTCGGACAGGCAGCCCGCCACGACAGCTGCCTGTGCGTGTTGCAAACCCCTATTCACGCAGCCAACGCGCTGGTTCAGAGCATCTCGATGGCGATCGCCGTCGCTTCGCCGCCGCCGATGCACAGCGAGGCGATGCCGCGCTTGCCGCCGCGCGCCTTGAGCGCGTGCAACAGGGTGACGACAAGGCGTGCGCCGGAGGCGCCGATTGGATGACCGAGTGCGGTTGCGCCGCCGTTGACGTTGATCTTCTCGTGCGCAATGCCGAGTTCCTTGATCGGCGCCATCGCCACCACCGAAAACGCTTCGTTGACTTCAAACAGATCAACGTCCTCGACCTTCCAGCCGACCTTGGCGAGCAGGTTGCGGATCGCGCTGACCGGCGCCGTTGTGAACCACTCCGGCTCCTGCGCGTGCGTGGCATGGCCGACGATGCGCGCGATCGGCGTGACGCCGTGCTTCGCGGCATCCTCGGCGCTCATCAGGATGGTCGCCGCGGCACCATCGGAAATGCTCGACGAGCTGGCCGCGGTGACCGTGCCGTCCTTGCGGAAGGCGCCTTTCAGTGTCGGGATCTTGGCGATATCGGACTTGCCGGGCTGCTCGTCGGTGGCGTACTCGACATCGCCCTTGCGCGTCGACACGGTGACCGGCGCGATTTCATCGGCAAATGCGCCGGACGCAATGGCCGCCTGTGCGCGTCGCACCGATTCGATCGTGAAGGCATCCTGCTGCTCGCGCGTGAAGCCGTACTTGTCGGCCGTGGCCTCGGCAAACACGCCCATCGACAGACCGTCGTAGGGATTGGTCAGTCCGTCCCAGGCCATGTGGTCGACGAGCTTGGCATCGCCATAGCGCAGGCCGGGGCGTGCCGAAACCATGTGCGGTGCATTCGTCATCGACTCCATGCCACCGGCGACGACGATCGACGCCGATCCAGCCTTGATCAGATCATGGCCGAGCATGATGGCTTTCATGCCGGATCCGCAGACCTTGTTGATGGTCGTGCATGCTGCCGATGTCGGCAGGCCCGCCGCTATCGCGGCCTGGCGCGCCGGCGCCTGGCCGAGATTGGCCGGCAGCACGCAACCCATGATGACTTCGGATACGTCGGCGGCGGACACTCCCGATTGCGCGAGCGCGGCCTTGATCGCGGTGGCACCGAGCGTGGTGGTGGGAACGCCGGTGAACTGACCGAGCATGGAGCCGATGGCTGTGCGCTTGGCACCTACGATGACGATGTCCGACATGCTGAAACCTCCAGGGAATTTTGGGCTGGCCGACGCGTTCGAGGCGCCGGCGGAAGCCTGCGGATTATGTCACGATGCCTTGTTCGCGGCCGGGCGCCGCAGGTTGCAGAGGCAATCGCTCGGTTCTGCCCGAACATCGGACGTTGCGGCAATCACTCCGCTTGCAAGGGGCTCGGCGATGAAGACGGTGTTGGCTTGCTGCTTGTTCGCGACGATCGCCATGCCGGCGCGAGCCGCCACGATCACGGTGACGACCGAAGATGACACGATGGCCAATGACGCGCAGTGCAGCCTGCGCGAGGCGATCACGGCAGCGAATACCGATGTCGCCTTCGCCGGCTGTGCAGCCGGCAGCGGCACGGATGTCGTCGTGCTGCCGGCCGGCGACTATCGCCTTGAGATCGACGGCGTCGACGAAGATTCGAACGTGACGGGCGACCTCGATATACGCAGCAGTATGACAATCCAGGGCGCCGGTGCCGATCAGGTGCGCGTGCGCGGGGATTTGGTCGATCGCGTTTTCGACATTCGCCCCGGCGTGATGTCGATGCCTGTCGTGGTCACGCTGGACGGTCTGTTGATTCGCAACGGTGGCGCGAGCACCGGAGGTTCGATCTGGATCGGTGCAGGCGCTGAGGTGTTGGTGCTGTCCTCGGCGGTGGTCAACAGCGTTGCTGATTTCGGCGCAGCGATCGCCTCGCAGGGCGCGCTCGAGGTCCGCAATTCGGTATTCCATGCCAACAGCGCCGTCAGTGGCGGTGCGATCTGGACTGCCCCGAACAGTACGACCATGCTGCGCAATGTCACCTTTGACGCCAACACCAGCACGCAGTCCGGATCTGCGCTGAGCTTCAACGCGCCGGCGACACTCAACAACGTGACGATCAGCCAGAACATCGCCGACAGCGATCTGGACGACATCGGCGATGGCGCGATCGAGGCAAACGCGATCGTCACGATCTCGAACACGATCGTCGCGCGCAATATCGACCTCAGTCTCGGCGGCAGTGCCTTGCTCAATCCGGACTGTGTGAGCAACGGTGCCGGTGCGCTCGTGTCGCGCGGCCACAATCTGATCGGAAACGCTGGAACAACGCGCGCTGGCGGCGTGCCGGCGTGCACGATCGACGCCACGGCCAGTGACCAGATCGGCAACCCGCTGCTGGCCATCAATCCGCGGCTGCAGCCCTTCGGCATGTACGGAGGGCCAGTCGAAACCTATCCGCCACTTCCCAACAGCCCAGCCGTCGAGCGCGGCAGCGACGCTGCAGCGGGCGCACAGGGCGCGTGTGAAATCACCGATGCACGCGGTGTCTTGCGGCCACAGGGAAGTCGCTGCGACATCGGCGCCGTCGAACTCGAGGAGATCATTTTTCGTGACGGTTTCGAAGTCGTGTTTCCGTGATCTTTGTCGCCGCGTGAAGCGCATCGACGGGTGACGGCATGGCTTGTGCCGTTCCATTGACCTTGCAGCAGGCGCGCAACATCCAGCTTGCAGCACAGGGACTGTTGCGCCGACCTTCACCACGCGCGACGCGCGAGACCCTGCTGATGGCGATCGAGCGCATGCAGTTGCTGCAGATCGACACCATCCACGTGGTCGCGCGCAGTCCGTATCTCGTGCTGTTCTCGCGGCTCGGCGAGTACCGCCCGGAATGGCTCGACGAAGCGCTTGAAGCCGGCAAGGTATTCGAGGCCTGGGCGCATGAAGCGTGCTTCGTGCCGAGCCGTGACTTCGCCCTGCATCGCGCCCATCTCGACAGCGGCGCCCGCGCGTCGCACTGGTCGCACAAGCATGCCGTGCGCACGCACATCGCCCAGCGTGACGGCATGGACCGGTTGCTCGAACACATTCGTATTCGTGGCGCGGTGAAGGCCTTGGATTTCCAGCGTTCGGGACCCGCAGCTGCGTCCGGCTGGTGGAGCTGGAAGGACGAAAAGCGCTGGCTCGAGGCGTTGTTCGCGCGAGGTGAACTGATGGTCACGCGACGCGAGCGGTTCCAGCGCGTTTACGAGCTGAGCGAACGCGTTATCGCGAAACTCACCGCCTCGGTCGAGGTCGGCATCGATGTCGCCGACGACCTGGTGCAACGCTCGGTTCGCGCGCTCGGCATCACCCAGGCACGCTGGATTGCCGACTATTTCCGCAGCGGCCGCAAGATCCGCGATCCGGACCTCGATGCGCACGTGGCGCGCGGTGATCTGATGCGCATCGAGGTGCGTGGATGGGACGTGCCCGCCTACGTGCACCGCCTTGATGCCGCGCTGGTCGACGCTGCCCGTGCAGGCAAGCTGCGCGCCACGCACAGTACGCTGCTGTCGCCTTTCGACCCGCTGGTCTGGGACCGGGCGCGAGCACGCGTGATGTTCGACTTCGACTACACGATCGAGTGTTACACGCCGGCGCCGAAACGGCGATTCGGCTATTTCGTGCTGCCGATCCTGCATCGTGGCCGACTGGTCGGCCGGCTCGATGCCAAGGCGCACCGCAGGGAAGGGGTTTTCGAGGTGCACGTACTTCACCTCGAAAGTGCGGTCGAGCCGGTGCCGGAATTGGCAGAGGCACTTGCCGGCACCATCCAGACCTGTGCCCATTGGCATCGCACACCCGACGTGGTCATCCGGCGCAGCGAACCGCGCGCGTTCGCACGGCTGCTGCGCAGTGCGCTGAAACGATGACCATGAGGATCGCGCGTGCAGGGTCGTGCGACCGCGCCGTGCGGTTGATCGCCGATCGCGTCGATAATCATGGTTTGGCCCAACGGCGGAACTCGACATGACGGAAATTCACGGCATCCACATCATCGACACCGGGTTTCATCGAGCGCAATTCGACGCTGCCTATCTGGTCATCGAAAACGGGCGAGCGGCGTTCATCGATACCGGTACGAATCACTCGGTGCCGTTGCTGCTGTCGGCACTGCAAGGTGCCGGTGTCGGCATCGATGCGGTCGACTGGGTCATCCCGACCCACGTGCATCTCGATCATGCCGGCGGCGCCGGTGCGCTGATGCGCGAACTGCCGAACGCGACGCTCGTTGTGCATCCGCGCGGCGCGGCGCATCTGATTGATCCAACGAAGCTCGTCAATGCCGCGATTGCGGTGTATGGCGAAGAGGAAGTGCGCCGCAGTTACGGCGACCTCGTGCCGGTTCCACGTGAGCGCGTGATCGAGGCGACCGATGGACACCGTGTCGATCTTGCCGGTCGTGCGCTGCTCTGCCTCGATACGCCCGGTCACGCACTGCACCACCTGTGCGTATGGGACGAACGCAGCCGGTCATTCTTCACTGGCGACACGTTCGGACTTTCCTATCGGGAGTTCGACACGGACAGCCGCGCGTTCATTCTGCCGACGACCACGCCCTCGCAGTTCGACCCGGACCAACTGCGTTCGTCGATCCAGCGCCTGCTGACGTACTCCCCGCAGACGATCCATTTGACGCACTACGGGCGAATTACCGACATTTCACGCTGCGCCGCCGACCTGATCGTGCAGATCGATGCAATGACCGAACTCGCCCGCACGCATGCGCAGTCATCCGACCGGCACGCACGCATCCACGCGGGTCTGTCGGCACTGTACGTTGATCGCGCGCGGGCGCATGGCGTGAACCTGCCCTCGGTACGCGTGCTCGAACTGCTGGCGATGGACATCGAACTCAACGCTCAGGGACTCGGCATCTGGCTGGATCGGGGACGTTGACGAGGTATTCCGCAGTGCAGGTGCGCGCCGAAACAGTCATCGCTGGTACCGTCTGAGTACCCGCAATCGCGACTGAAGTCGCTCCCACCACACACTGACCTCACAACTCAGCGCGCCCTCACGGCGAAGCCTCTCCCCTCAGCGTCCTGGTCTTGTCAAAGCGGTTTCTGTGGGAGCGGCCTTCGTCGAAGCGGCTTTTGAGAGAGCGGCTTTTACCGCGAATGCACCTGCTCGGACTATCGTCAGGACCACTGCAGATCGCCGACCACGACGGTCTGCGTCTGTCCGCCGACCCAGGTTGAACCATCGGCATCGATGGCGACGACGATGCGCGCGTCATGGCCGATCTCGCGGCCCTGACTGACCACGTACCCGCGGGCGAGCGCGCCGTGTGGTTCGCGCTGCGCGATCGTCGCGGCGATCAGGCCATTGGCCGCGCCCGAGGCAGGATCCTCGACGATACCGACCCCTGCCGGAAATGCGCGCACACACACATCATGTGTGCCCGACGCGGAGCGCGCGAACACGCACAGGCCGAGACTGTCGGTGCGCATGGCGAGTGCGCCGATCGCCTCATGATCGGGGTGCCACGCACGCAGTTCCGCCTCGCTCGCGAGTTCGCACAGCCACCAGCGTCTTCCGCCTTCGACCAGAGCCGGACCGAGCGCGCCGATTCCGATGTTGCCGAGAATGCCTTCGAGCAGTCGGTCGGCATCGATACCGAGGGACACGATGCGTGACTGCGGCGACTGCACCGACAACTGGCGCACGGAACGGTCGGTCTCGACGCGGATCGGCAGCAGTCCGGCCTGGCACTGCTGCACGAGAATGCCATTGCGCGCCGAAGCTGCGCCCGATTCGAGTGCGGCATGTGCGCTGCCGATGCTCGGGTGGCCGGCGAACGCGATTTCGCGCTGCGGGGTGAAGATGCGCACGCGGTAGTCGGCCTTGCTGTCGGTCGGTTTGAGCAGAAACGTTGTTTCGACCAGACCGGTCCAGGTCGCGAACGCCTGCATCGCTGCGTCGCTCCAGTCATCGGCGGCAATGACCACGCCGAGCGGATTGCCGCCGCCGGCACGTTCGGTGAATACATCGAGTTGATGGTAGCGATTGACGGTCATGTACGTTGATCGGCGAGAATGCAACGACAGCTTGCCATGACTGGCGACGCTTCGAATGGTCCTGCGCGGATATGTCTGCCCGGCTCTGTGAATGTTTTCCCATCCTTCCGGAGTGTCCGCGCATGATCAGCGTGCATCACCTCAACAATTCGCGTTCGCAGCGCGTGCTCTGGCTGCTTGAGGAAATCGGGCTCGACTACGAGATCGTGCACTACAAGCGCGACCCGAAGACGAGGCTCGCGCCCGAGTCATTGCGCCAGGTACATCCGCTCGGCAAGTCGCCGGTGATCACCGACGGCGACCTGACGATTGCCGAATCGGGGGCGATCGTCGAGTACCTCCTGGAACACTATTCGCCTGACGCAATGGCACCGCGACGCGGCACGCCCGAGCGACTCCGCTACGCCTACTGGCTGCACTTCGCAGAAGGTTCTGCGATGCCGCCGCTCGTGCTCGGCTTGATCTTCGCGCGCATCGCGAAGGCGCCGATGCCGTTTTTCGTCAAGCCGATCGCCAAGGGCATCAGCGCAAAGGTTCTCGATACGTTCGTCGATCCGCAGTTGCGCCGCAATCTTGCCTATATCGAAGCCGAACTTGGCCGCTCGGCCTGGTTCGCCGGCGACGCCCTCAGCGCGGCGGACGTGATGATGAGTTTGCCGGTCGAGGCTTACGCGGCACGCGGCGAGCTCGGCTCGGCGCCTGCGGCCCGCGACTGGCTCGATCGCGTCACCGCACGACCGGCCTATCAGCGCGCGCTCGCGCGGGGCGGCCCGTACACCCTGGCCCAATGAAGCGTCCGTGGCGGAACGCCAACAAACCCCGCGACTGCAGTCAAGGCTTGGCCTTCGCCTTCCACGCGGCGAGCACTTCTGCCTCGCGTTCGGCGCTCAGTCCCGCGCCGAGCTTGGCCTGGCGTTCGGCCGGTTGCGCGTCGAACCACGTCAACGTGTCGACCGTCGTGGTCGCCAACGCGCGGAACGTCAGCCCGGCGGCGACTGCGCGTGACACGTCGCGCTGACCGAAGCCCGCACTCGTGCCCTGTGCCGGAATCCACACTGGCATGTCGCTCCACGGCGAGACCTTCTCCTCGGCCAGGAAGTCGGTCGGAATCCAGTGAAAATTCGCGCCGGCAGTCGTCGTCGCGCGAATGCCGTACAGCAGCGCGGCCATCGTCACGGGATAGTTTGGACCGGTCGCGTTGAAGGTGCCGTAGGTTCGCGTCTCGCAGAGTCGGATCATCCACTCGGCGAGGTCGCGCGCATCGATGATCTGCACCGGATCGCTGCCGTCGCCGGGCGCGACCACGTCACCCCCTCGGGCGATGCGTACCGGCCAGTAGCTGAAGCGGTCGGTGGTATCGCCGGGGCCGACGATCAGCCCGGGCCGCACGATCGTCGTGATGCCCTTGAACTGCTTGAGCGCCTCGGCTTCGCTGGCCGCCTTGAGCGGACCATACAGGGCCATGTTCGCGCGCAAGGACTCGCGCGTCTCCTTCATGAGGTTCCTGCCGGTGTATCGCGCCAGTGCCGTGTCTTCGGCGGCATTGGCCACGCTGTTGTCGGCATACACCGAGATGGTCGACACGAACACGTACTGCCTGACCTTGCCCTTGAGTACCTTGCCGACATCGCGCACCCACGACGGAATGCTGGTCGGATTGTCGATGCAGACGTCCCATTCGCGGCCTTTCAGTGCCGCCAGCGTGCCCTTGTCGCGGTCGCCATTGAGGTACTCGACGCCGTCGGGCAGGTCGGCTTCGCGCTGACCGCGGTTGAATACGGTGACCTTGTGACCACGCGCGACCGCGTAGCGGACCTGATGCGGACCAATGAAACCGGTGCCACCGAGGATCAGGATTCGCAGCGGCTGCGCGCTCGCGGCAACATCGGCGAAGCTCACACCGGCGCGCGCGGTGAGGCCGATGGTGCCGGCGAGGGCACCGAACTTGATAAGATCGCGGCGGCTGATCGGCATGGCGGACGTTCTCGCGGTTGGGTCGACGCACGCTGCGCCGGGCGGTTTCCCGTGCAGAGTGTCGTTGCGACGAATGCGCGCACAGTGCCATCAGTACTCCCCATCGCGCGCCACCACTCCGTTGCGGACGGCGCGCGGCAATCCCACTTATTCCGTGAGTCACGATGGCCCTGATTGAAGTTCGCAAACTCGACTACAGCGTCGGCGGCCCGTTGTTGCTCGAAGACGTCGACTTCGCGCTTGAGGCGCGTGAACGCGTGTGCGTGGTCGGTCGCAACGGCGCCGGCAAATCGACCCTGCTCAAGTTGCTGGCCGGCGACATCCGTCCGGATGACGGCGAAGTGCGGGTGTCGCCGGGCGTCAAGATTGCCCGGCTTGCGCAGGAAGTGCCGCAAGGCACGGCTGGCACGATCTTCGAGGTGGTCGCCGCCGCACTCGGCGAGATCGGCACGCTGCTGGCCGATTTCCACCGCATCAGCCATCACCTCGTCGACGACAGCGACATGCGCGCGATGTCCGAAGTGCAGTCGCGCATCGAAGCGGCCAATGGCTGGGATCTCGACCTGCGCGTGACCCAGGTGCTGAGCAAGCTCGAACTGCCCGAGGACGCCGAGTTCGCCGCGCAGTCGGGCGGCATGAAACGCCGCGTGCTGCTGGCGCGCGCGCTGGTTCTCGATCCTGACGTGCTGCTGCTTGATGAGCCGACCAACCATCTCGACATCGAGGCGATCGCCTGGCTCGAGGATTTCCTGCGCGGTTTCGCCGGCAGTGTCGTCTTCATCACGCATGACCGTCGTTTCGTGCGCGCGCTGGCCACGCGCATCCTCGAGATCGATCGCGGCGCGCTGACCAGCTGGCCGGGCGACTACGCCAATTACCTGCGTCGCCGCGAGGAACGCCTGCATGCCGAGGCGCAGGCCAGTGCGTTGTTCGACAAGAAACTCGCACAGGAGGAAGTGTGGATCCGCCAGGGCATCAAGGCGCGCCGCGTTCGCGACGAAGGCCGCGTGCGTCGACTCGAGGCCATGCGTCGCGAACGCAGCGAGCGTCGCGAATTGACCGGCAACGTGCGCATGCAGGCGGCGACCGCGCAGAACTCCGGCCGCAAGGTGATCGAGGCCAAGGCCATCCGTTACGGCATTCCGGGCCGCATGCTGATTGACGACTTCTCGACCACCATCCTGCGCGGCGACCGCATCGGTTTCATCGGTCCGAACGGTTCCGGCAAGACGACGTTGTTGCGACTGCTGCTTGGCGAGTTGCAGCCGCAAGCCGGCGAGGTAGTTGTCGGCACGCAGCTTGAGGTTGCCTACTTCGATCAGCACCGCACGCAGTTGCGCGAAGACATGAGTGCGCTCGACAACGTTGCCGATGGTCGCGAATACATCGAGATCAACGGTGGCCGCAAGCATGCGATCGGTTACCTGCAGGACTTCCTGTTCACGCCCGAGCGCGCGCGCGCACCGATTTCGGCGCTGTCGGGTGGTGAGCGCAATCGCCTGCTGCTCGCGCGTCTGTTCGCCAAGCCATCGAACCTGCTGGTCATGGACGAACCGACCAACGATCTCGATGTCGAGACCCTTGAACTGCTCGAGGAACTGCTCGCCGACTATGCCGGCACGCTGTTGCTGGTTTCGCACGATCGCGAGTTCCTCGACAACGTCGTCACCAGCACGCTCGCGCTGGAAGGCGAGGGCAGGGTGGGCGAGTACATCGGCGGGTATGCCGAGTGGTTGCGTCAGCGCCCGCAGGCGATGTCGATGCGGCCGCGCAACGAAGCCGCGGCGGCCGCGGCCACGCCGCTGGCGCCGGTGCCAGCCAGGCGCAAATTGGGTTACAAGGAAATCCGCGAGCTTGAAAAGCTGCCGGTGCAGATCGAGCAACTCGAAAAGCGTGTGGCCGAACTCACCGCGGTGATGAACGAGCCGGCGTACTACCAGCAGGAAGCGTCGGCGATCGTCGCCGCCAATGACACGCTGGCCCGCGTGCAGGCCGAGCTCGATGTCGCCTATGCGCGCTGGCAGGAGCTCGAAGCGTCGACGTCGTGAAGGACGCGTCGCGGTCGATACGTTGCCGGTGGTCGGTGGCCAGAAAACCGCGTGAGTATCGCCAGTCGTCGGCGCAAGGGCATTCGTGGAAGCATGGCCTGTGCTGGAGTCGGCTCAGCGAACTGCATGGAAAGCCCGCTGGCGAACGTGTCAGCCCGTTGGCGGAAATCCGACACGACCTCGACAGCAACCGCAGCGGCGTCGAACTCGGCCGTGGCAGTTGCTTCTCGAGCTGTCGCAAACCATAGTTGGCTGGGTATCACGCAAGGTTCCGTCCATGCCGATTCTGCGCTCGTTGCTCGCCTCGTCCATTCTTCTCGCCATGCTGGCGAACCCGGTCGCAGCGCAGGATCGCGCCGTGCTCGTCGATATCCGCGAGGCCGGCGCGAGCGAGGTCGAGGCGTGGAAGCAAGCGGATGGGGTCGACTGGTGGCTGGAGCTCGGCGACGAGTTGCTGCTCTCGGGCGATGCGTCGGCGATGCATTCGGCAATCGATACGGACGTCGTCGTCCGTGACCTTGGCGAGCTCGATGTGGATGACCTCGTGCTGCACGCTCGAGGATGCAGCAGCGAGAACGCACCGGCCGACCTGCTGGTGTGGCCGGGCCAGCGACATGATCTGCTGATCAAGCCGGATTCGCAGCGCATGGCAGAGTTCGATCACGATCATGGTGGCGAACAGCGGTGGTCGCGGGTCGAACCGAACAGCGTGATTGCGCGTCAGTTCCGCCTCGATCGGCCGGTACCGCGTGGTGCTGATCCACTCGTGCAGCCGCTTGTGGATGCGATCGACACGCAACGCTGGTTCGACGATGTGGTCACACTGACGGGCTGGAGCCGCTCAACCTATTCGAGTGAGCTCGTGCTTGCCCGGCAATGGATCGCCAGCCAGTTTTCCGGCCTCGGCCTGCAGGTCAGCGAACCGTCGTTCTCGTTCACCAATGGCTCGGGCACGTTCAGCGCAAGCAACGTGATCGGCTTCCTGCCCGGCACGACGCGCGCCGGTGAGTGGCTGATCGTCGGCGGCCACTATGATTCACGCCAGGAGGCCATTTCCAATCCGGCCAATTCACCGGGCGCCGATGACAACGCGACGGGCTGCTCCGGCGTGCTCGAAACGGCACGTATACTGACTCGCTTCCGTCCGCAGACCAGCGTCATTTTCATGTGCTACGCCGGCGAAGAGCAGGGCCTGCGCGGCAGCAACGCACATGCAGCGGAGTTGCAGGCATCGGGCGATCTCTCGCGGGTTGTCACGGTCGCCAACATGGACATGATCGGCTGGTCGGCGAACGCCTCGCTCGGAGCACTGATCGAATCCCGTCCAGAGCACGCCGAAACGATGACGTTGTTTGCGGACGCCGGTGCGACCTATGCACCGGGCCTGCAGATCATGACGACAACCAGCAATGCCTGTTGCTCGGATCACGTGCCGTATCTCAATCGCGGTGTGCCGGCAGTGATGAGCATCCACAAGAACTACTCGTCCTATCCCCACTATCACAAGACCACCGACACATCGGCCAATCTGGGCATTCACTCGCAGCAGATCGGCGGTGCGATCCTGCGCATGAACGTCGCTGCGATTGCGCAGTTGAGTGGCGCCTCTGACCGCATCTTCGCCGATGGCGCCGACGCACCCTGATCGCTACGGCTGCGCAACCCAGTTTGCGTATTCGCGCGACGAGATGCGCTTGTCGCGATTGCCGTCGGCCTTGAGGAAATCGTTGGCGAGCAGGGCGTAACCATTCGCTTCGTCGACGCTGATGCTGCCGTCGCCATTGCGATCGAGTTCGGCGAGCGCCGGGGCCGGACCTGAAGGACGGTAACCGGTTTCGCCGGTACGCACGATCAGTTCGCCGCCCGCGCGCGCATAGCGCGTCTCGCGTGACGTCGACTGGGCGAATGCAGAGGTCGCAGAGATGCTCACGACGATCAATGCAACGACGACATGTTTCATGGAAACCTCCGGCTGAGTGGGTTCGATCGGGGCGTGATTGTGTCCCTCGTCGATTAACCGCAACCCAACGCAGGCATGCGCTAGGCTAGTCGGCCCCGACCCGGAGAGACGTGATGACCACTGCCTATGATTTTTCCGCACGCGATATCGACGGCAACGACAAGCCGCTGGCGGACTACCGTGGCAAGGCGCTGTTGATCGTCAACGTGGCCTCGAAATGCGGTTTCACGCCGCAGTACACCGGACTCGAGGCAATGTATCGCAGCTTCCACGACAAGGGACTCGAGATACTCGCCTTTCCGTGTGACCAATTCGGCCATCAGGAGCCCGGCAACGAACTCGAGATCCGCAACTTTTGCACGCTCACCTACGATGTGAGTTTCCCGCTGTTCGCCAAGCTCGACGTCAACGGCGCCGAAGCGCATCCGCTGTACCAGTGGCTCAAGAAAGAGAAGTCGGGGCTGCTCGGCATTGGCGCGATCAAGTGGAACTTCACCAAGTTCCTGGTCGATCGCGAGGGTCAGGTCGTCAAGCGCTATGCGCCGACCGATACGCCGCAATCGATCGAGAAGGATCTGCCGGCAATTCTCGGCTGAGCATTGCGGGCGACCGCCAGGTCGACTGTCACGGAGACTTCGATGCCGGTGCCACCGAATCGGTGCCGGGCACGTCCTGCCCAGTCGGCGAGTCCGATGCGGGCTTGATCCGCATCGATCGATCTGTCGGCTCGAACGGTACCGCCGGTGCATCGGGGAGCGTGCTGCGCCATGCCTCGAGCTTCGCTTCGATACCGGACGATGTCGCGATCTGGGGTTCGGATAGTTCGTCGATCGATTCCTCGACCTCCCATTCGGCCACGAGCACGCGTGCACGCTCGAACGCGGCCGGTATCGATGTCGTCTCGTTGAGTGCTTCGGCCAGCAGCGCGCGGCCGAAGAAAGTGATGTCGGATTCGCTGCCGCAGCCGAACGACGGTCGATCGGCGCGTGCTGCGGTAATCACCAGGGTCGAGTCGTTGCGCAACGCATCGATGAAACCACCGGAGAAGCAGGCATTGACGATGATCACTTTCCAGCGGATCGATGGCGTCGTCTCGAGCGCGTCGGCCAGGTCCCGGGGCGAAATCGCATTGAGCGGCGCGTCTTCGAAATTGATGTAGAACTCGTGTTGCTCGGAGCCGTGCGAAGTCAGGTAGACCAGCAGAAGGTCGTTCTCGGTATCCATCCGGCGCGCAAGTTCGGCGAGCGCGCGGCGCAGGTTGGTCAGCGTGGCGAGCGGGCGCATTGCCACGCTGGCGGGATTGTTTGACATCACCAGGGTACGACCCTCGCCGCCGAAGCGCCCGGCCAGCAGGCGTTCGACGTATTCGCTCTCGTTGTCGAAGACGTTCTCGCTGCCATCGCCGGCGAACGCAATGGAGTAAAGGTTGGTCGCGTCTGGCGTGCGCGGCCTTAGTCCCGCGAGGGCCGCTTCGAGCATGCGTGACTGGTCGTAGAGCACCTGTTCGGCATCGATCGCCGGGACCACCTCGATGGGCTCGCCGATCGCTTCAGCCGCTCGCTGTCTCGCCATGGCAGCGCCGTCGACGCCGAACATCGGCGTGCCGGGCAGCACGTACCACGGCAGTGCCGATACGGCGAAGGCGATCAGCGCCACCGGAATCGCATGCAGCAGGCGCGCTCGGGTCAGCCAGCGTGCCAGCCCGAACAACACGAGCAGCCACCAGACACGCGCGAACCAAGCCAGCACCAGCGCCACCGGGGTGAATCCTTTGGCATAGGTCACCTCGATGATCTGCTGCAGTGGCCATTGCACGAGCAGGGTGCTGACCGCGGTGGCGACCAGCGCGATGCTCGCCACATGCCATACGATGCGGTCGCGTCCACTGAGCGTAACAAGCACCCAGGATGCGACGAAGGTCAGCAGTGTGTCAGCCAGAACCGTGACCACGCCGTAGGCAAGGAACTGGCGTGGCGCGGACACGCCGACCCAGGCACTAACCGCCTCACACCACAGGTAGGCCAGTGCGATTGCCAGAAATGTCGATGCGTCGGCGCGCCGTGCGTCCGCGCGGGGACGCAGCAGGAATGTGGCACGGATGCCGTCGATCAGCGTACCGGAGATGCTGTGCATCGCTCAGCCGTTGGCCGGATCGATCGCATCGAAATCAGCGACGCAGCGATGACGCGCCGGGACCGGACAGAGATCGGGTGCGCGTGCCAGCTGGATCGTCTGCATGCCGGCGATTCTGGCCGCGTCAAGTTCTTCGATGATGTCGGAAAGGAACAGGATGGACTGTGCCGGCTCGCCGATTGCCGCGGCGATGCGAGCATAGGATTCTGCCTCGCGCTTCGCGCCGGTGACCGTGTCGAAGTAGCCCGAGAATACGTCGCCGAGATTTCCCGCTTCGGTATTCGCGAACAGCAGTTTCTGTGCCGGTACGGATCCCGAGGAGTAGACGTAGAGCTTCAGCCGACGCGCGTGCCACTGGCGTAGCTGGCGTGCGGCGTCGGCATAAATGTGGGCGGTGAATGCGCGCTCGCGATAGCCCTCTTCCCAGATCATTCCCTGCAGCGCCTTGAGCGCGGTCGATTTGCGGTCGGCATCGATCCAGCCGATCAGCAGGTCGATCATCTCGGTTTCGCTTGCCGAGACCAGGCCGGCTTCTCGCGCAGCCTCCTGCAGCCAGTGCTGTACCTCGGGCATATCGGCGTGGGTGGTGACAAACGCCGGCAAGCGCTGTCGCGCGAATGGGAACAACACGTCCTTGACGAAGCGGATCGAGCTCGTCGTGCCTTCGATATCGGTAAGGATGGCGCGGATTTCTGACATCGTGGTCGTCGAATTGAAACAGGACAATGCGAGGGTAACAGCGAACGGGAGAAACGGATCGTCTTCTGCACTGAGGAGCGTTTTCGAAATGCTCAGGATGTGACGGTGACCGGTTGCAGCTTCGGCATGCGTCTATCCATTTGTAGCAAATGATCGCGTTTGCTGGCGACATCAGGCCGCAGGAAGTCACTGCAGCCGAGCGGGAATTCGCACGAGCTGCTGGCTCGCGCGAGTTGTGGAGCACGTCATGCACACCCCAAGGTGCGTGGCGTGCTCTGTTTCTGTCAGGCCGTTTCGGCTTTTCCGATCGGAAGCATGCGCGGAAACCGCGAGGCGATTTCATCGCCGGTGAAGTTGGCAACCCATCCGTCGGTGTTGGTGAAGAAGCGGATCGCAACGAAATACGGCGATTCACTCATGTCGAACCAGTGGCGCGTACCATCGGGCACGCCGATCAGATCGCCCTTTTCGCACAGCACGTCGTAGACCTTGCCGTCGATATGCAACGTGAACTGTCCGGAGCCGGCGACAAAGAAACGCACCTCGTCTTCCGAGTGCGTGTGTTCGCTGAGGAACTTCTGCCGGAACGCCGCGCGATCCGGGTGATCGGGCGCCAGGCTGATCACGTCCACGCTTTGATAGCCGCCTTCGCGTTTCAGGCGTTCGATGTCGTTGTGATAGGCGGCGATGACCTCGTCCTGGCTGGCGCCGGGGGCAATCGCCTTCTGCGCTTGCCAGCGCTCGAAACGCACGTTCACCGCGGCCAGTTCGCGCGCGATGTCCGCGTGCGCCGTGTAGGTGGCGACGACTGTGTCGCCCTCATGCTCGTTGAAGATGCGCAACTGGCTCATGTCGAGAGTCTCCTCAGGTCCAACTCGCAGTTCAGCAGGAACTCGAATGCTTCGATATGGCGTTTCGTTTCCGCCATATCAACGCCCCAGGCATAGATGCCGTGGCCGTCGATCAGATAGCCGTGCAGCGGCTTGCCGGCATCGAGCCAGGCGTCGATGGCGAGAACGAGCTCGCGCATGTCCTGTGTGTTCGGGAATACCGGAAGTTCGAGCACGCTGTCGTGCGTTGTGTAGCCGGAAATGGCTTTCTGCAGCTCCCAGCCCTCAAAGCGCACCAGGCCTTCGCCCGCATACAGGCGCGACGCCACGCTCTGCGCGCGCGAGTGCGTGTGCAGGACCGCGCCCGCGGTTGCGAAGCGACGATAGACCTGTGCGTGCAAAGCGGTCTCGGCCGAGGGCCGCGCTTTCGTCGCGACGGCATTCCCGTCGTTATCGACGACCATGATGTCATCGACGCCGAGTCGGCCCTTGTCGCGGCCCGATGTCGTCACCGCGATATGCCGCGGGTCCAGGCGCATCGAGAAGTTGCTGCTGGTGGCCGGTGTCCAGCCCAGCGCTGCGAGTTCGCGGCCGGTGTCGGCAATCGTTTGCGCGCAATGGCGCAAGGCATCGGTATCGTAGGGAAGGGACGTATTCACGGGTACGCAGTGACCGGCGATTCAAGGGCGGCACGACTATACGCGAGTCGCGCGGGAGCGAATCAAGGCTGGACGTGATGCCGACTTTTCGCGGGCGATGAGACGGGCGGTCTGCGATCATGCCGGCCCGGATCGGCGATGCAGGAGAGGACGTGTCCGAACAAATGACCCTATATCTCGTACTCGCCGTGCTGCTCGGATTCGCGCTCGGCGCGCTGCTGATCGGAGCATTCGGCAAGCGCTGGGCGCGCCGGGCGGCTGCGGATGCGCTCATGCGCTGCGAGCCCGAACGCGCGATGCTGCGTGAACAACGCGACGGTTTCGAGCGCCAGACAACGGAATTGCGCGAGCACCGCGAACGCCTCGAACGTGAACGCGCGGCACTCGAGCAGCGCGTGCAAGCGGTGGCGACCATGGCTGCCGAGCGGCGCGCCGAAGCCGAGCAGCTCGCGCGCCAGCTCGCTGATGTGCGCACACGTCATGACGATGCTGTCCGGTCGTTGCACGCGCTCGGCGGCGAGCACGCCGCGCACAAGGCGAGTGCGATCGAGCAGGCGCGCAGCGCGGCCGAGAAGCTCGCTCTCATCGATACCGCCGAGCAGCGCATGCGCGAGTCGTTCCAGAACCTGGCCAACCAGATCCTCGAGGCCAGGGCAGAGCGCTTCAAGGAGCAGAACGCCGAAGCGCTCGGCGGTCTGCTCGATCCGCTCAAGCTGCAGCTCAAGGAATTCCGTGAAACGGTCACGCGGACTTATGCCGATGAACAGCGCGAGCGCGGCATGCTGACACAGGAAATCCGCTCGTTGCGTGACCTCAACCAGCAGATCAGCCAGGATGCGATCAACCTGACGCGTGCGCTCAAGGGCGACGCGCGCAGCCAGGGCGCGTGGGGCGAGATGGTGCTTGAACGCGTGCTCGAAGCATCAGGCCTGCAGCCGGGTCGCGAATACGACATGCAGGCGAGCTTCAGCGACGTCGATGGCACGCGCCAACGCCCCGATGCGCTGGTGCGACTGCCCGAGGACAAGGTCATCGTGATCGATGCGAAGGTCTCGCTGGTGGCGTGGGAGCGCTCGGTCGCCTGCGCCGACGAGCCTGATCGCGAGGTCGCGCTGCGTGAGCATCTGGTCTCGCTGCGCCGCCACGTCGATGGACTGTCGGGAAAGAACTACGACGGTATCGACGGGCTGCGCACGCTCGATTTCGTCCTGCTGTTCGTACCGATCGAGGCGGCGTTCATCGAGGCGGTACGCGCCGACGGCAACCTCTACACCTACGCACTCGGCAGGAACATCTCGCTGGTCAGTCCGAGCACGTTGCTGGCGACCTTGCGCACGGTGGCGCATCTCTGGCGCATCGAGCGGCGCAATGTAAACGCCGTCGAAATCGCCAAGCGTGCGGCCAACCTGCACGACAATTTCGTGTTGCTTGCCAACGAGCTCGAGACCCTGGGCAGCCAGCTCGACAAGGCGCAGACTGCCCAACGCAGTGCCATGCGCCGCCTCACCGAAGGCGGCAAGGGCAGCATCGTCCTGCAGGTGCGAAGCCTCGCGGAAATGGGCGTGCCGACGAAGAAAGCGATATCGACCGATCTGCTCGACAGCGCCGGCGCGGCAGCGGCCGAGGACCTGCCAGCAGCGGACGACGAGCAACCGCAGGCGTGATTGCGTCCCGCACGTGAGCCATGAAACGCATCAGGCCGGGCATTGCCGCCCGGCCTGATCGCTTGTTGCGTTCGTTCGTGCTTCGTCAGTCGCTCATGGGCCAGGGCCCGGACCTTCGTTGAAGCCTGGCGGCTTTTCGAGCGGGTTCGTTGCCGCGAATTTTGCCGCGTTGCCCGGCGCCATCTGGCTCTTGCGATAGCCGTAGATGAAATAGATCACGAGGCCGAGCACGGCCCAGATGACGAAAAACACCTGCGTGCGCACCGGTCCGACACCCGCGACAGGTACATGACCGGACAAGCTGTAGAACAGGAACGCACAACCGGCGATCGCCAGCGGACAGACGATCCATGCCAACGGCGTGCGGAAGGGACGGCGACGATCCGGCTGGGTGCGACGCAGGATCAGCACCGCGACCGCGACCAGCGCGAAGGCGAACAACGTGCCCGAGTTGGAGATGTCGGCAAGGATGCCGACCGGAAACAGCGCCGCGAATATCGATACGACCGCACCGGTGATCAACGTCACGACATGCGGTGTATGGAAGGTAGGGTGTATGCGCGAAAGCACTTCGGGAAGCAGCCCATCACGCGACATCGTGAAGAAGATGCGCGTCTGGCCGAACAGCATCATCAGGATCACCGACGGCAGCGCAAGCGCGGCGGCGATGCCGATCGCGTTGCCGACGCTGGCGAATCCGAGCAGGCGCAGTACGTGCGCGAGCGGCTCCTTGCTGCACACCAGTGCTTCCGATGCCGCGCAGGCGGCAGCCAGTTCCGGGCTGCCGGTGGCCAGCGGCATGCCATCCGCACCGAGGATCGGCTGGGCGCCGACCGAGCCTGCGGCGGCGTAACCGACCAGCATGTAGAAAATCGTGCACACCGCGAGCGATCCGATCAGTCCGATCGGCAGGTTTCGTTGCGGATTCTTGGTTTCCTCCGCGGCAGTGGAGACCGCGTCGAAGCCGACGTAGGCGAAGAAGATCGACGCGGCAGCAGCATAGACGCCGACATAGCCGCCTGGCAGAAACGGCTCGAAATTGACGTCCTTGGCGGCGGGCAGTGCAATCGCGATGAACGCGATCAGCGCGGCAACCTTGATCACCACCAGCACCGTGTTGACCTTGGCCGACTTCGACGTGCCGACCACCAGCAGCACAGTGACCACCAGCGCGATCAGGAACGCGAGCAGGTTGAACGTGCCGCCATCGTAGGGCCCGGCGCGCAGCGCCTCGGGGATCGGGATGCCGGCACTGATCAGCAGGCCGTTCATGTAACCGGACCAGCCAACCGACACCGCACCTGCGGCGACCGCATATTCCAGCACCAGCGCCCAGCCGACGACCCAGGCGAGGCCTTCGCCGAGCACGCCATAGGTGTAGGTGTATGCAGAGCCCGAGACCGGCAGCATGGAGGCAAGTTCGGCGTAGGCCAATGCGGCAAGCGCGCAGACCACCGCGGCGATGACGAATGCGATCATCATTCCCGGGCCAGCCTTTTGCGCAGCCTCGGCGGTCAGCACGAAGATGCCGGTGCCGATGATGGCGCCGACGCCGAGCATCGTGAGCTGGAAGGCGCCAAGCTGGCGTTTCAAGGACTTGCGCTCGGCGGTTTCGAGAATCTGCTCGAGCGACTTGACACGCCAGTACGACATTTACGATCTCCCCGGAGACAAACAGTGACGACGTGACGACGATTTCATAACGTGAGGCGCGCAACGCGCTGACAGTACCGTTTCACTGGCTTGATGCACAAGCGCCGCGCGGGTCGCGATGCCGACCCGCACACGGATCACAGAATCGACAACCGTGGACCACAATGCACGACAGCAGCACGCTGATTGAGGATCTTCGCGAATACGCGACGCGCTTGCCGCAGGATTCGACGAAGGTGACGGAATTCCTGGCGCTGGCTGATGATCCGTCCGACCCGTTCGTCCGCCAACGGCTGGCCGGTCACTTCACCGGCTCCGCCTGGCTGGTCAGCGCCGACGGACAGCGCGTGCTGCTCACGCAGCACCGCAAACTGGGGCGCTGGCTGCAACTCGGCGGGCATGCCGATGGTGAGCGCGATCTCGCTGGCGTTGCGCTGCGCGAGGCCGAAGAAGAGTCGGGGCTTTCGGCACTGATGGTCGAGCGCACGATCTTCGACCTTGACCGGCACTGGATCCCGCAACGCAAGGACGAACCCGGTCACTGGCACTTCGATGTGCGCTTTGTCGTGCGTGCGACATCGAGCGAAGCGTTTGCGGTCGGCGAGGAATCGATTGATCTCGCCTGGCGTCGCATCGACGATATCGCTGCCGATTCGCGTGCCGACGAATCGCTGCGCCGGATGGCCGAGCGCTGGCTCAGCCGGTGACCGGCACGGCCTTCAATCAATTCGATCGACCGATCATGCGCGGCCGCCGAACTCCCCGGTCACCGTGCTGACGTGAATCTTCTCGCCGACGCGCACGTATTCCGGCACCTGGATCTCGATGCCGGTCGACAGCCTGGCCGGCTTCGGCCGTTTGGTCGCGGTCGCACCTTTCATTTCCGGCGCCGTGTCGATGACCTCGAGGACGACACTTGCCGGCAACTGCACGGCTATCGGCAGATCGTCGATGATCTGGATGAAACAGCCTTCGATGCCGTCGACGATATAGCCCGCCGCATCACCGACCACATCGGCGTCGAGCGTGTACTGCGTGTAGTCCTCGCTGTCCATGAACACGAACGCGTCGCCATCCTTGTACGAGTAGTTGACCGCACGGCGCGTGACTTCGGTTTCCTTGATCTCGTCCTCCGAGCGCAGCGACAGCTCGGACTTGATGCCGCCCGGCACGCTGTACATGATGAAGCGGAACGTGACGTTGCCGCTGCGGCCCTGCGCCGAACTGCGTTCGATGTCGCGAATCTGGTAGACCTTGCCGTCGTGCTCGACGACGTTGCCACGCTTGATTTCGGAGGCTTTCATTGTGGGGGCGCCGGGAAATTGTGGGGAGAGTTCAGGGACCAGGGACCAAGGGCGAGGGTGCAACGACGAATGGCATCGGCGGGGTAAGGGATCTCGAGCGAGCAGTACAGCGATGCGCCCTCGCCCCTAACCCCTAGCCCCTGCTCTATTGCTACTTCGGGGCGAGGCGCACGGCGCCGTCAAGCCGGATCGTCTCGCCGTTGAGATAACGGTTGCCGAGGATGTAGGCAACCAGGTCGGCGAACTCATCGGGCGTGCCGAGGCGCGACGGGAACGGGATCGAGGCGCTCAGTGATTCCTGCACGGCACTCGGCATGCCGTCGACCATCGG
>JBBSOU010000039.1:0-27029 GCA_038259445.1 Lysobacterales bacterium
CATACGTGGCGTGGCCTCGATCGAGGAGATCGCGCGCCGCGCGGGCGCTGATTTCGAATGGCCCGACGGCATGCCTGAGTTGCCTGACACGCGCACCAAGATCGCCGAGTTCCGCGAGGCCGTGCGTGCCTTCCAGGAACGCACGCTCAAGCCGGTGGCGAGTGCGGTGGGACGTTTCCTGCGCTCGGCCGACAACCCGCGCGGTCAGCCGGAAGTCGTCATCGAACGCTCCGGCCACGACGCGCTGGCGGTATCGACGTCGCTGGTGATGCCCTACACCGGTCGCGTCGTCTACTTCGAGGACATGGCCGATCGCCGCTATACCTTCTACGCGCCGCAGGTCTGGTATCGGCATCGCCAGGTGCTGTGTCCGACGATCACGCTTCGCGGCACCCACCTCAACAATCCCTACGAAGTGAGCCTGATGAACCGCATGGTCGACGCCAGCCTGCTCAGCGTGACCGATCCTGTGGTGGTGCCGTGGCACGAACTGCCCGCTGCGCACCAGGCGATGTGGGACAACCGTCATGCCGGTGCGAACTACGTCTGCAACCACGCGCTGCCGGCCACTGGCCTGCGCTCGCGCGAGCAGCTGTTCGAAGCCTGGGCCACGCAACTCGCCGAACAACAAGGGGAACACCATGGCTGAGCGCCGTCCGCGCCGCAGTGCGCCGAAAGTCGCACCAAAAGCGCCTGCGAAATCGACCGCGCCGGTCGCTGCGAAAACAAAAGCCAAAGGCGCCGCAAAGACCGAAGACGCGTCGGCGCCGAAAGCTGCCGCGAAGCGCGATGCCGGTGCTGCACCCGTGTCTCTCGGCAGCGGGCGCCTTCCCGGCAAGGTCGCTTTCATCACGGGCGCGGCCGGCAACATCGGTACCGACATCGTGCGGCTCTATCTGCGCGAGGGCGCCAGCGTGGTAATGGTCGGCCGCGACATGGCCAAACTGGAAGGCGCGCGCGATGCATTGCTGGCCGAAACCGGCGCACCGGCCGGGCATGCGTTGGCGGTGCGGATGGACGGCGCCAACCCCGCACAGGTCCATGCCGCGATCGCCACGGCGATCGCCGCCTTCGGGCGCATCGACGTGCTGGTCAACAACGCGGGCTCCTCGGGTCCCAAGCAGCGCCTCGAGGACCTGCCGCTGGATGCGGCGGACCTCGCCGCCGCGCGCGCGGCAGGTTCGGGCGATACCGAGAGCGTGCTCGATGCCGCGCGCAGCCTGCTTGGCATGGCGTGGTACGTGACGCGCGCTGCGCTGCCGCACCTGGCACCCGGCGCATCGATCATCAACGTCACCACGATCTTCTCGCGCACCGAGTATTTCGGTCGCGCCGCCTACGTGGTACCGAAGGCCGCCTTCAACGCACTCTCGCGCAATCTTGCGCTGGAGCTCGGCGCTCGCGGGATCCGGGTCAATACCGTGCTGCCCGGGCCAATCGACAGCGAGCGCATCCGCAACGTGTTTGCCGCCATGGACAAGCTGCGCCACGGCACTCGGGGCACGACGGCACGCGAATTCATCGACCGCATGTCGCTTGCGCGCGCGCGTGACGGCAAGCCGGAGTTCGGCCTGCCATCGATCCGCGACGTGGCCAATGCGGTGTTGTTTCTCGGCAGCGACGAGTCAGCGGCCTTCAATGCCCACGACTTCGAAGTCACCCACGGCATGGCCGCGGAAGCCGAGAGCAAGAGCAGCTGGATGTCGCGGCCGGCCCTGCGCACCGTGGACGGCACCAGCGGCAAGATCCTGATCGCCGCCGGCGAACAGCTTGCCGACGCGCTCGAAGTCGCGCGCATCCAGGCGCGCTGCGGTGCCGAAGTGCTGCTCGGCCTGCCGACAGCGGAGCTGGTCAAGCAGGCCACTGCAATCCTTGACCCCACGCCGGAGGATCGCCGCATCAAGCCGCTGCTGGTCGACCGCACGCGGCCGGCGACGGTCGCTCTGGCGCTCGCACCCGAGGCCGGCAGCGGTCGCCTCACCGGCGCGATCATCATGCCCACTGCCGGGCCGCACGCGCTGCGCGGGCCGCTCTCGCAGGTGACCGACGCCGAGATCGGCGCCTTCATCGAGCGCGAGATTGTCGGAACGCTGGCACTGGCGCGCGAGTTGTCACGCTTCTGGCACCACCATTCGGGGCTGGAACAGGGCGCGCGCGTGGTGTTCATCAGCAACGGTGACGATGGTGCCGGCAACGCGGTCGCCGACGTGCTGCGTGCAGCAGTCGAGGAACTGCTGCGCGTGTGGCGCCAGGAATCGGCCGCCGACATGCGCGAGGGCGAACCCGGCGTGGTGCAGTGGGGCAATCAGATGCTGCGCTGGCGCAACAACGAGCCGGAGAACCTGCCGTTTGCCGGCCGCCAGGTCGCGCGCCTGCTGTTCACCCACCGGCGCATCGATCCGATCAACATCTACCTGCCACGCTCGATCCGCGAGGCCACCGGCGCTCGCCGCGCGGCGGTGCCCGAGATCGAAACCCTGCATGGCCTGCACAAGGGCAAGGTCGCGCTGATCACCGGCGGTTCGTCCGGCATCGGCGGACAGGTCGGCCGTTTCCTCGCCGCCTCCGGCGCGCGCGTGATGCTGGTCGCGCGTGGCGCCGAGAGCCTCACCGAGATGCGCGATTCAATCGTGTCCGAGCTCGAGGACTCGGGCTACTGGGGCGCGCGGCGGCGCGTGCAGACGCTGGCCGGCGTCGATGTCGGTGATCTTGCCGCAGTCGAGCATGCCGTCAAGGTCACGCTCGACACCTTCGGCCGTGTCGACGTGCTGATCAACTGTGCCGGCGTGGCGGGCGCGGAGGACATGGTGGTCGACATGCCGCTGGATGCCTGGCGCTACACACTGGATGCCAATCTCGTGTCGAACTATGCACTGATGCAGCGCGTGATCCCGCTGATGAAGGCACAGGGCAGCGGCTACATCCTCAACGTCTCGTCGTACTTCGGCGGCGAGAAATACGTTGCCACGCCGTATCCGAACCGTTCCGATTACGCAGTGTCGAAGGCAGGCCAGCGTGCGCTGGCGGAGAGCCTTGCGCGCTTCGTCGGCCCCGAGATCCAGATCAATGCGATCGCACCGGGCCCGGTCGAGGGCGAGCGGCTCAAGGGCAAGGGCGGCAAGGCCGGCCTGTTCGAACGCCGAGGTCGGCTGATTCTCGAAAACCGCCGCCTCAACGCGGTGTACGGCGCGGTGGTGCGCGGCATGCGCGCCGGTGAGCAGGTCGAAAACCTGCTCGAATGGATCAGCGTCAACCAGGTCGCGCGGGTCCTCGACGGCGACGCGCCCGCGCCGCTGGCGCGGATCGCGGCAACGCTCGGCGCGGACGCAGAAGTGGGTGCAAGCTGGGACCAGTTTCTGGTCAATGTCTCGATCGTGCAGAAGCTGGTCGGGCGGCTGGTGCGCGCGGGTTACCTTGTCGGCGACGAGGGTGCTGCGGTCGCTGCCGCGTGCGTGGCGAAGCTCTCGATTCCACCCGAGCCTTTCCTGCCCCCTGCGCAGGTGCGCAGCGAAGCCGCCAAGATTCGCGACGGCGTGTTGTCGATGCTGCACTTGCGGCGCATGCCCACCGAGACCGAGGTTGCACTTGCGACCGTGTACTTCCTTGCCGACCATGCGATCAGCGGCGAAACGTTCCAGCCATCCGGCGGCTTGAATCTCGAACGCTCGATCACCGAGCGTGAGCTGTTCGGCAGCGTCAAGCGCGAACGCCTTGATCTGATGCGCGGGCGCACCGCATGGGTGATCGGCGAGCATCTCGTGCAGCACCTCGCACGCGCCGCCGCCGTGTTCGCGACCCAGGGCCAGGCCGGGCGCGTGGTTCTCATCACGCACAGCAAGGCCGCTGCTGCCGCTGTCATCGAACTCCTGAGTCCCAGCGAGGCGGCCGTGGTGCGGGTGATCGCCTGCGGCGGCGATGTCGAAGCCGGCATGGATGCAGCGCTGCGCGACGGCGGCCGGCCGGCCAGCGTGGTGTGCACGCCGTTCGCACCACTGCCCGACGAGCTGTACGACGCCGACGGTCGCTGGCTCGACACCGCGGCATTCCGTGCGGTGGTCGAAGAACAGCTGACCCATCACTTCCGCGTCGCACGCAAGGCTGCGCTGTACGACGACGTGAGCCTGATGCTGGTCTCGCCCGATGTACCGCAAGGCAGTTCGCCCGCGCCGTTCGCGCTGGCCAACTTCGTCAAGACCACGCTGCACGCCTTCACCGGCACGCTGGCGGTCGAATGCGAACGCCTCGTACACGACGCGGTGATCAACCAGATCAACCTGACCCGTCGCGCACGCAGCGAGGAACCACGCAACGCCGCCGAAACCGCCGAGGAACTCGAGCGCTTCAGCCGTGCGGTGCTGCTTGCCGGCGCACCGCTGGCGCGCCTCGAAGACAGCCGCTATCGCTCGCGCATCTATCGAGGGATGGCGATCACGGTGTGAGCGAAGCCGGCGTGGATGTCTGCCACGCGGCGCCTGGCAACCCGATGCTGCGTCCGCGGCGCGACGGATTGTGGCGAACCTCGCGCGATGGCAGTCAATGTCTTTTTACGACCCGGCGCAGCGGGTCGGGGCTTACTCGGCGATGTAGGCGAACTTGTCGACGACCTCGTCGAACAGCTCGTCACTGCGCGCCTCGATCACGAATAGCCACTGCTGATTCTGCCAGGCATACAGGCGCCCGCCGGCATCGTGTGCCCGCAGCTCCCAGACGCCATTGAACTTGCCGCTGATGCGCGTCTTGTAACGTTGCAGGCGTTGCTTGACCGCTGCATCGACGTAGGCATCGATGTCGCCATTGTTGCGTGTCTGCAGGATCTCGATAGAGGCGGCATCGCCGTACTCTGCCCGCGCACCGCGATAGCGTGCGGAATCGACCTGCAGCGGCGTCACCGCGAGCGCGGCGCCACCAATGCTGTCGGGGAGTACCTCGGCATACGTTTCCTTGCCGCTGGGCGGCGGGAAATCGACCTTGTAGCTGCTCGAGCACGCAACGAGTGCGAGGCTTGCCAGAAGCGCAAACGCGAATCGACACGATCGGCACGGCAACCTGTTCATTCGTACACCTGCGCTGAGTAGCAATTCGATTGCTGGCACGGCGAAATCAGATTGAACATCGCCGCATCAATGGTCATGGCACCGGCAAGGCACCGCATCGAAAAGTCGATGCGGTGCCTGGCTTTCATTGCACGCTGTCGAAGCCATTGGCGAAGATCGTGTCGTTGTTCACAGGCCCTTGAAACTGGTGGATCGGCGCCTCATAGAAACCCATGCCATGGCTATCGCCGACGCGCGCGCGTGCCTTGACGTAGTAGGTACCGCTTGGCACCGGAAAGTTCGGGTACGACCAGCGCACGCCGTCGCGAACCATCGTGCCTGGCACGTCGATGAAGTTGGCGGAACTGCAGCAGGTGGTTGCAATCTGCAAGTTCGGAAGCGATCGCAATTCTGCAGGTGCGTTCTCACGGACCCAGCGCAGTTCGTTGCCGGCCGCCATGACCAGTCGTTCATTCGGCACGCCATTTCGGTTGCCGAGGCGCACGATGTTGCTGCGGAACTCGCCAGAAACCGTGAAGAACGAACCACCGACAAGCAGGCGCCCGTCGCCCTGCAGAGCCATCGCCCAGACTTGCGGTACGGGCTGTCCCGGCAACTGGATGAGCGGCACACTGAACGATGTATCGAGTGCGCCAGCGGCCGTGAAACGGGCGAGTCGCTGCCGCGTCGTGCCGTTTACCGACAGGAATGTACCGCCCACATAGAGCCGTCCGTCATGATCAAGGACCACGCTCTGCGCCCATCCCGATTCGAGCAGAGGGAATGGCGAGACCACGGCACCATTGACGTCGAGCTTCACCAGGCCATCGTAGATGCCCGCGTACAGGCCGGCGGCGACCACGCCGCCATCGGGAAGCGCGACCAGATCGTCAACAAATCCATCGCCGTCGCTCGGTGAATCGAAAGAATTATTGATGTTACCGCTCGGCCACACACGCGCAACACGGCGGCGCTCAAATCCGTCCACATTGTTGAATTCTCCACCAATGTAGATTCGGTACTGATCCCATTCCATGGCCAGCGCGCGTACCGGCCCGTCGACGTTGGTATCGACGAAGTCCGGATCGAGCGCACCGTTGGCCAGCAATCGGGTGAAATAGGCCTTCGGTTGGCCGCCGATGGTCGTGAAACTGCCACCGATATAGATCTTTCCGTCCGGTGCGAGTTCGATCGCATACACGGCGCCATTCGGGATAACGGCTGCAGTGAAGCTGGTATCGATCGATCCACTCGATTCGAAGCGTGCCAGACGTTGGCGCACGAGACCGTTGACCAGCGTGAAGCTGCCGCCGGCGAGAAACTTGCCGTCCGGCAGGATCGCGATGGCGCGCACGGCGCCATTGAGAGTGGGCGTGAACGACGCCGACACTGCGCCGTTGCTGCCGAGCATGCGGCCCAGGTAGGTGCGTGGTTCACCGGACAGTGACGTGAAGGCACCGCCGACGAGGACATCGCCATTGGCCTGTACGGCGATCGCACGGACATCGCCATTGGTCTGGCCGGCGGGGACGAAATCGCGATCCGGCACGCCCTGACTGTTCAAGCGCGCAACGCGATTGGCATCGATCGTGCTCGTCAGTTCGGTGAATCGACCGCCGATCAGCACGCTGCCATCGCCCTGCACATCGACGCTGTACAAGGTGTCGTCGGGATCGAGCAAAAACGCGAAGCCAACATCGAGGGCACCGTCGACATTGAGACGGTTGACGCCAAACGAACCGACGATGACCGCGCGACCATCCGGCTGCATGTCCATGTCCAGCAGTTGCCCGGTGATGGTCGGCGGCACGTAGCTCAGGTCCAGGCTGCCGTCCGTGTTGAATCGCGCAACACCGCTGCGGTTCTGCCCGCCGGAGCTCGCCGTGAAACTTCCGGCAACAAGGTATTTGCCGTTGCTCTGCCGCGACAGCGCATTGATGTTCTGGATGCCATCCACTATCGAGGTGACGGCAAACGTCGTATCCAGCGATCCATTCGCATTGAGTCGGAATAGACGCTGGCCGGCGCCGGGTTGGCCCGGAATATTGAGGAATGCGCCGCCGACGAGCAGCTTGCCGTCCGGCAACGGCAGTACGGCGAGCACAGTGCCGTTGAACAATGGCGGATTGAATGACGCGTCGAATGACATATCGGGCTTCAGGCGCGCGACGCGATGACGATTGGCGCCTTCCACGGCGGTGAACGCGCCGCCGATGTAGTAGTTCTGCGAATCGGGATGGTTGGCTGCCTGGGCGATCGCGTACACGGCGCCGTTGAGGGCGAGGTCGTAGGTGCTGAACAGGCTACCGTTGGTGTTCAGCCATGCGAAGTGGCTCGGCACGCCGGAGCCGTTGAAGTCGCCACCGACAAGATAGGTGCCATTGGCCCTGCCGTGAATGGCATGCACTTCACCGGTCGGATTGAACGTGGTTGCGAAACTCAAGTCCTGCGATCCGTCCGGCTTGACCCGGATCAGCCGCCGCGACTGTGCCCCGTAAATAAAGTCGCCACCGATCAGGACCCGACCGTCCGGATCGGCATGCACCTCCAGCACGCTGCCGGAGGTCAACGGTACGCTGAAGCCGTCGAGCGCCGACTGCGCACTGGCCATGCCGGTCAGCACCAATAACAGCAAGGCGACCGCAATGCGGCTGCCGACGTGACGATGATGAGTGAAACGGTGGTGACATGCCTTCACGATGACGCTCCCCGGAGTCGATGGCCATGCGCGACGTGTCGTCACGCCATGGACGTTCATAAAGGACCGAACACGGTCGATCCACGTCTGCACGGTGCGCCGCCGCGTCGGCGAACATCTGCGGAAACCCTTCGGAAACCCTTCAAGTTCGCTTCGAAGTGCCGCTTGCGGCCTGCCCGCACGCCGCAAGCACGCAGCCACATCTTGTATTCAGGGCCGCGCTCGGCCAGTGTCGGCGCCCAGTTCATCGAGGAAATCAGACCATGAAGAAGGCGCAGTACAACGAGCGCGGGCCGGTGCCCGAAGCGGTGATAGCGGCGGTCGACTTCGAACTGGCAGCCGAGCCGGCGGCGGGACATGTGCGCGTCGAGGTGCTGGCAGCGCCGATCAACCCGTCGGATGTGCTGACCTTGACCGGCCACTACGGCATCCTGCCGCCGTTGCCAGCGGTCGGTGGCAATGAAGGCGTCGGCCGGGTCGTCGCGCACGGTGCTGGAGTGACGACACCCCCGATCGGTCAGACCGTGCTGCTGCCACTCGGTTGCGGTACCTGGATCACGCACCTCGACGTGCTCTCGACCGCGCTGGTTGCGTTGCCAAACGAGGCCGATCCAGTGCAGCTCGCCATGCTGACCGTCAATCCACCGACGGCGAGCCTGTTGCTGTCGGAGTTCGTCGACCTGAAGGCCGGTGACTGGGTGATCCAGAACGCCGCCAACTCGGCGGTCGGCGGTTATCTGATCGACCTGGCCCGACTTCGCGGCATACGTACCGTCAACATCGTGCGTCGCCCATCGGCACTGGCCGATCTGCGCGGTGGCGATGTGCAGCTTGTCGATGGCGCAGATCTTTCCGAGCGTGTGCGCGAGGCCACCGGCAATGCGCGCATCCACCTCGGCATCGATGCCGTCGGCGGTGCCGCCACCGATCATCTCGCCGCATGCCTCGCCAACGGCGCGCAACTGGTCAACTACGGCGCGATGAGCGGCGAGCCATGCCATCTTTCACCGCCTGCGCTGATCTTCCGTGGCATCACCCTGCGCGGTTTCTGGGTCTCGAACTGGCTCAAGCAGGCCGATCACGAGCAGCGCACGCGCCTGTTTTCCAATCTCGCCGCCGCAATCGCGAGCGGCGAACTGTCAGCCAAGGTCCAGGCGACCTATCCGCTGGCACGCATCAAGGACGCCGTCGCCGTGGCCGCCAGTGGCGAACGCGGCGGCAAGATCATCGTATTGCCGAACGGATGATGGTGGCGGTCGCTGCGGTTTCGTTCTCGACAACGTCTGCAACGCTGCCATCGGCAACCCGTAGGTGATGCGCTGGCTGCTGATGCATGCCGCCGCGCGCCTTGCGACGCGCGCCGAGTGCGATCAATCGCGCTCGAATTCGTTGACGAAGATCCAATCCGGATCCTGACGCACGCCGACGAAGCCGCCCGATCCGGTGACGACCACCGTGCCGTCTGGCTCGATCACGCATTTGCTGACGGTACCGCTCACACCCGCCGGCGTGATGACACTGAAACTGACGCCGCCGTTGTCCGAGATCAACACGCGGCCGGTCGCGCTCGACAGCGGCTGCCGTTCACCGACCACAACGATGCGATTGCCACGCATGCATGCACCGCGCCCCCAGGTAATGGTGTCGCCGGTCAACGCCGAGATCGAGAACTCGGCGTAGTTCGCGGCGAGGTAGGGATCGCCGCTGCTGACAAATATCTTGCCGACATTGCTGTCCTGGTCGATGCCGACCGCAACGACGCGCCGCGCATTGACGGCGATCCCCCACAGTTCCCCTTCCCAGCCGTTGGCCGGCTGCAGCTCGACGGTTTCGAACTGCCAAGGCGCGTTGCCGGGCGTGCGTGGCGGCAGAAAGACGCGCGGCGGCTCGACGATACGGCTACCTGCGCCGTAAAACGCATCGTTGGCGGCAACCATGTCGAGAATCTGCACGGTGCCGAGATCGCGCACCCAGGAGCCAGCCGATGTACCGGTAGTCGGCAACGGCCGGTAGAGAACGTTGGTCCCGTTCAGTGCCTCGGCGATGGCGCGACCATCGGCGAGCTCGCGATAGGTGCCTACGTGGAACACGCGACCGTTCTGGTTGATGCCCACCAGCGTCGGCGTGACCGCGTAGGGTGTACTTGCAGTGTCGACTCGCACCACCATTTCGAGGTTGCTCGGGGCACTGTTGTCGCCGGCCACATAGAGCGCGCCGTCATGCCCGCGCGAAATCGAACTGACCCGAAATTGGTCGAGTCTGTTGGCCGGAGAGACTACGGCCGCCTGCCAACTGGCGCCCCCGTCGGCACTGCGAAACAGACCGTAACCTTCTGCGGCGGTCCCGCAACCCACCCACAGCGTGCCGTTCGGGTCGCGATGCAGTGCATCGGTGCGGTTGCCGCCCGGGCATATGTGCGAGAACGTGCTCCACGTGCCGCCCAACGCATCGTCGGGCGCCGCAGGCTGAGGCTGAGGCTGAGCCAAAGCCAGTCCGGCGAGACTGTAAAGCACGAACGCCGGCAGTGCGCGTGCGGTCTGAACGCGAAAATTCGTTTGCATGTGGGTGGGTCCTTGCTGGGAGGATTCGCGATCGGACGCCGTTGCCACAGCAACGTGTGCAGCCGATCAGCGTGTCGACGCAGCGTGCAGCACAGCGCTCGCGAAGCCTTCCAATTTGGCTAAGGAAACCCTTCGATTACCCTTCGAAACCTGTGTGGTGTTGGGATACGGCGGACCTATCGCGCTTCACGGCGCGATCTTGAGCAGCCCGTCGAGTCCGGCGAGACGAATCTCCTCGACCGGCGAAACGGCATGGGTCTCAGTCGCCGACGCGGACAAAGCCATGGCGTCGAGGCGACAGCGTAAGGCGAACGTCACGAAACCGTTCGTTGACGCCTCCTGGGCAAGCACGAGCAGCCCTGCGTGGCGCGCTGCGGGCGGATCCGCACTGGCGAGGATCCGCAATCGATCAATCTCGTGGGTCAGCGCGGCATCGGTACGTGTGGCCAACAACCCACGCGCGGCTTCAATGGCTTTGCGGGCCTGGTCGCGGCGGCCCAGGCGCAACAAGGCACTGATCTCGAGCACGTGCGCACGCATCTGGTCGCGCGTTTCACCGGCACGCTCCTGGCGGGCAGCAATGCGCTCGGCGCCAGCACGCACGTTCTCCGCCGAACGGCCCTGCACCAGATCAAGATTGAGTTGGTCGAGCTCACTGAGCCACTGCCACGCTTCCTGCTGGCTTTGCGTGCGCAGAGCGAGCGCCTCACGATGACTCGCACGGGCCGTCTCGAAGTTGCCGGCAAGTAGCTCAAGGTTTCCCCAAGCTGCAGCGATGTGCGATCGCCCGAGCGGATTGGTCACCTTTTCGACATCGCTGGCGACCGACTCAAGCAGTGTGCGGGCGACTCCGATCTCGGCGAGCGCGAGACGCACGCGCACAAGTGATGCAACCACATTCAATACCGGGTCGCGACCGGCGCCGGCGCGATAGGCGACCAGGGCTTCTTCGAACAACGCAGCAGCCGCGCGCAAATCGCCGTCGCTTTCGATCCCGAGGGCGAGGTTGTAGGCGGTGCGTGCAATATGTTGCTGGGCACCCAGGCCGCGCATCAACTCGAGTGCCTGCAGGTTCATCTCGCGACCACGCGCCTGATCCGCGTGATCGCGCATGAGACTGGCGAGATTTCCCAACGTGATGGCCTCACCGAGACGGTCACCGGTATCGCGAAACACTTGCAGTGCCTTTTCCCAGACTTGCTGGGCCTCGGTGAAGCGGCGATTGCGCGCGAGCAGCATGCCGAGGTTGGTGTAGGCACCCGCCTCCTGAGCAGGCTGCCCGGCGCGCCGTGATTCGCTCGCGGCACGCTGCAGGAACTGGTTCGCATCGTCGACACGATTGTTGCGCACGGCCTGCACGCCGAGCGTATTGAAGTAGCGCGCGAGCAGCATGGCATCGCCGAGTTCGACCACCGCCGGCTCGAGCGCAAGCAGCTCGGTCTGTGCACCTTCGCTGTGGCCGCGCTCACTGTCGATGGTGTGCCGTTCGATTTGCGTGCGCAGCTCGCCGGCTCGATCACCACGCGACGTGAAACCTGCCGTCGCGTCAGCAAGGTAGGTATCGGCCGCAGCGAAATCGCCGAGATCCCGCATCAGGCTGCCGAGTTGCAGCTGCGCTTGCGATTTGATCACGGCGGCCACGGGCTGCTCGAGCAACGCCTGCAATCGCGTGCGTGCGCCGGCCAGGTCGCCCTGCGTACGACTTGTCTGCGCCAGTTCGAGCTGTGCCTGTGCGGCCAACTCATCGAGACTGAATCGTTCGGCCAGTGCCAGAGCTTGCTCGGCCGCGGCGCGACGTGCCGGCACGTCCTGCTGCAAGCCGGCCAAACGTGCCTTGGCCAAGTGGAAGCGCGGGTCTTCGCTCTGCCCCGACTCGAGCGTGCCGAGACTTGCCAGCGTGGTCTGGGCGGCTGTCGTCTGACGCGCGTTCAGTTGTGCATCGACCAGCGACAGTGCGATGTCGCTATCGTCGGGCATCAGCCGGTGCAGCGCAGTGAACGAAGCGGCAGCATCGGCGTTGCGATAATCGAGCAGGGCCGATTCCGCTTCGATCCGCAGACGCTCGCCCACCGACAGATCCTTTCCGGCAGCGAGCACGCGTGCGAACTGCTCGCGCGCCTGGGCAAGTCGTCCTCCGATCCGATACGCGTTGGCCAGCGCGAGCTGCACGCGATCGCCCGCATCTTCGGCTGCGGCAGCCTGCTCGAGCGCCGCAATCGCATCGCCGGCACGGCCCTGATCGAGCGCGGCGAGGCCGCGGTAATACGCATCGCGCGGTGCTCCCGCATGCGGCAGTTGCGCGAGCCACGCATCATTCGCCTCAATCAGGCGCAGGTCGGCGCGTATCGTCGCTGCCACCGCGCGGCACAACGCAGCGAGGTCGCGATCGCGCGCCTCGCCCGTCAATGCGATGCGTCCATCATCAAGGCGGACCAACGAATAGTTCAGGGAATGTCCGTCCGGCGAACTTTGCCAGACACCGGTCAATGCGTAGTCGGCACCAAGCACTTCGCGCATCCATACCTGCCAGCGTGCATCGGTGCCGGATTGCTGGCCACTGCGACCGTCGCCACGCAGCAACTGCATGCGGTCGTCGCTGGCGAGCGCGACAGCGAGCAATTCGACACCGGCGCCGGCGAGCCATTCGGGAACATCGCCACCGGACGACAGCGCGATCGCGAGCGCAGGCCGCGCTGCAGCCTCGGACGAGTCGGTGCCGCCACCACGCAACAGCAGCATGCCGGCGAGGCCGACGGCGATCAGCAGTACCAGAGTGACGCCGACGCGCGCGAACAGCCGGCGTGGGGACGAAGGCGCGACGGGCAGGCCCGGCGAGACGGCGACCGCAACGGGCTCGAGCGCGACCGGCAGCGGTACCACGCCGACATTCGCTCCCGTGTCGACGCGCTCGACCGGCACCATGAGCCGGTAACCGCGGCGGTGGCGCGTTTCGATCAGGCGCGGTGACTGCGCATTGTCATTGAATGCCTGACGCAGTTCGCTGATGGTCTGTGGCAGCACATTCGGCGACAACGCATCGTGACCCCAGACGTCGTCGAGAATCTGGTCGCGGGTTACCAGCGACGGCGCATGCTCGACCAGCGAACGCAGCAGCAGGAATGTGCGACGGCGCAAGGCCAGGGCTCCATCCGGCCCGGTGACTCTTTCCGTTTCCACATCGAGCACGAACTCGGCAAACCGGTATTGCATCGCTTCCCTCTTCCAATCCCCGCCGAGTCGCGTCGCGCGTTGACCTGCCGACAACACCACGCCCACGCGAGCCGCCCTCGCGACAGCCTAGCCTAATGGCACCGCGTCCGACAGCCGACGGCGCAACGGATGGGTGCATACGCATGTTTCACGAGGGTGTCGCAAAGCACATCACGCTGACAACCTTTCCGCGTACGCGCGCGCTCACGCCAGGAACAGGCGATAGGCCGGATTCGCGCTTTCGTCGCGATGCGGATAGCCGAGTGTGGCGAGGAACGCGCGGAATGCCTTCATCTCGCGCGCCGGCACCTGCATGCCGACCAGGATGCGTCCGTAGTCGGCGCCCTGATTGCGGTAATGGAACAGCGAGATGTTCCAGTTCGGGCTCATTGCGGAAAGAAAGCGCAGCAATGCCCCGGGTCGCTCGGGAAACTCGAAACGATAGAGCAACTCATGCTCGGCACGCGGCGATCGCCCGCCGATCATGTGGCGCAGGTGCTGTTTGGCCAATTCGTCGTCGCTGAGATCGAGCGTCGCGAAGCCCGCGCTGCGCAGCGACTGGGCGATGCGCGTCGAGTCGCCGCGACCGCGAACCTGCACGCCGACGAACAGGTGCGCCTGTTCGCTGTCGCCGATGCGATAGTTGAACTCGGTGATGCTGTGGCCCGCCAGCAGCAGGCAGAAGCGGCGCAACGAACCGCGTTCCTCCGGTATCGTCACCGCAAACACGGCTTCACGCGACTCGCCGACCTCGGCACGCTCGGCGACGAAGCGCAGGCGATCGAAGTTCATGTTGGCACCGCAGGCAACCGCGATCAGCGTCTCGCCCTTGCGCGCCGTGCGCTCGACCCACTGCTTCATGCCAGCGACCGCGAGCGCACCGGCCGGCTCGAGAATGCTGCGCGTGTCCTGGAAAACATCCTTGATCGCGGCACATACCGAATCGGCGTCGACCAGCACGATCTCGTCGACGAGTGCGCGGCAGATGCGAAACGTTTCCTTGCCGACCTGCTTGACCGCGGTGCCGTCGGCAAACAGGCCGACATCCTTGAGCACGATACGGCGACCGGCCGCGATCGATCGCGCCATTGCGTCGGAGTCGATCATCTGTACGCCGATGAGGCGAATCTGTGGCCGCACCGCTTTCACATAGGCGGCAATGCCGGATATCAGCCCGCCGCCGCCGATGGCGACGAAGATCGCATCGATCGGACCCGGATTCTGGCGCAGGATTTCCATGCCGATCGTGCCTTGTCCGGCAATCACATCGACGTCATCGAACGGATGCACGACCACCAGCCGGCGCTTGAGCGCAACGGAATCGGCGTGCGCCTTGGCGTCCGAATACGAATCACCGTGCAGGATCACTTCGACATGGTCGCCACCGAACGCACGAACCGCGTCGATCTTGACCTGCGGCGTGGTCGACGGCATCACGATCACGGCCTTGCAGCCGAGCCGAGCCGCCGACAGCGCCACGCCCTGCGCGTGGTTGCCGGCCGATGCCGCGATCACGCCTCGACGCAGTTCGGCGGCATCGAGCTGCGACATCTTGTTGTAGGCACCGCGCAACTTGAACGAGAACACCGGCTGGTTGTCCTCGCGCTTGAGCAGCACGCGGCAACCGGTACGCGCCGACAGCTGCGGCGCGAACTCGAGCTCGGTCTCGCGCGCAACGTCATAGACGCGCGCAGTCAGGATGCGCTTGAGATAGTCGGGGGGCATTCGTGGGGCCGGGAATCGGGAATGGGGAAGTCAAAGGCGCGTGGCGCTCGGTCGGGATGTGCGCCCGGTGCAAAGATGACACACACACGCTTCGTTTCCCGAATCCCTACCCACCGCTCGCTTGCTTTACATCCGCCATGTTCCAGTTGAACTGCAGGAAGATCACGCTCGCCTGTTCGCCGTCGAAACGCACACGGCATTCGAGGGTCTGGCTGTATTCGCTGGAAAGTCCGCGATCGAAGACGATCGGGGCGGAGAGCTGGAAGGTGTCGGCAGCATTCTGTTTTGCGCTGGCGGCGAGCGCGTCGGCTTCGACCTGGAAGCGCTTGCCTTGCAGACGCTCGCCGGCTTCGGTCACGCAGGCCTCCGCGCTGCTGCGCTCGCGGCTGCTCCCACAGGCCACCAGACCCACACACATCACCAGCATCAATGGAATGCGCATCGCAGGAACACTCCGGCACGCCCGCGCTCAGGGTCGCGCGGCGTTGTGATGCAGTGCACAGCATCCCGCGCGCCCGGAGTATAGGCAGATCACGCCATGCCCGCATGGCGCAGTGCAGCGTAGTGACCGCTCGATCAGTAGCGTGGTACTGACGGATCGATCTCGCTCGACCACGCTTCGATGCCGCCTTCGACATTGTGCACGGCGCGAAACCCGCGCTCGCGGAAGTGTTCGGCAGCGCGGCGACTTGAGACGCCGTGGTGGCACAGGAACGCGAGCGGCGTGTCTTTCGGCAGCTCGATCAGGCGATCGTGCGATGCCGCATCGAGCACATGGGCACCGGCAAACGGTGCCAGCGCGCGATCCTCGGCCGGGCGCACGTCGATCACGGTGATCTTGCCGTCGTCGAGCAGTCGCTTGAACGCATGCACATCGATCGAATGAATCGGCGGTGGTGCGGATGGCAGGTTGATCGACAGACCGTCGCCTTGCGCGGTGGTCACCCACTCGATGCGCGCGCCTTTGGCACGCTGGGCACTGGCCGGATCGAACAGTACGTCGATGCCGTTGGCGTTGACACGGATCTCGCTGCCGCTGATTTCGCGCAACTGGAATTGCGGCTTGAACTTGGCATCGATGGCCAGGAACAGGCCCATGCCCTCGGCATTGTCGATCGCCATGCGAATCTGTGCAGCCGCCTCGTCGCTGATCGTGATCTCGGGCGGTGTACGGTCCGGCTCCGGCAGGCCGAGCAGTTTCTGCAATTCGCCGCTGCTGGCCATGCCCTGCACGATGTCGGCGCCGCCGACCAGTTCACCATGCACGTAGAGCTGCGGAATGGTCGGCCAGTTGCCGTATTCCTTGATGCCCTGGCGGATGTCCTCGTCGGCGAGTACGTCGACCGTTTCGTAGTCGTCGATCAGATCATTGAGAATGCCGGTCGTAGCCGCCGAAAACCCGCAGTTCGGCGCGTGGCGCGTACCTTTCATGAACAGCACGACGGGATGCGCGGCGAGCAGTGACTCGATGCGCTGGCGGACGGGCGTGGGGTCGGACATGGGGCTGCTCCAGTAAACGATCTGGCGATGATACCGGAGCCGGGCTGTACGCCGGTTGGAGCGACCGGCGCAAATGCGGGATACTGCGGATCCACAGGGATTCACGACAACTCGGGGAAGGGAAGATCATGCGCAGACTGCCGCTTTGCATTGCCGTTGCACTGGCCACCAGCGCGAACGCGCAACCCGCGCCGGAAACGATGGCGGCTACCGACGCATCGATCCCGGTCACCTACATTGGCTCGAATGCGCGCGTCTCTCTCGGTATCGACAACGACGGCGACGTGCTCGGCGAGATTCTCGGCATTCTCGGCAAGACCGACGAATCGGCCTGGCTCGGCGAGCTTTGGCTCGGACAAGGGGCGGCGGGCGGCGTCAAGCTCGGCTACCACTTCCTGCGCGGCGACGCGGACAGCGATCGTGCTGCGGTCTGGAAGGTGTTCGCGGCCGGCGACCAGAACGTGTTCAAGGATCGCAAGGCGACGCTCGGCCTCGGCTGGGAGCGCAACGACTTCTTCCTCGGCGGTTATGTCACGCACGCGACCACTGGCCGGCGGCTGGTCGACAGCACGCTGGATTCGGTCACCACCACGCAGACCGGGACCGATGCGACCGGCGCCTATACGCAGGAACTCACGGTCGAGACGCTCACCCGACTGTTCGAGCGGCCGTACGAAAATGGCGTCGGCCTGCGTGGCGGCGGCTATTTCGATGATGCCCTGCTGCGCGTGCGCGGTGGACTCGATTACGAGCGCGGCGATTTCGATTCTGACCAGACCACGGTCTCGCTCGGCGTCGACAAGTATTTCCGCAACAGCGGCTTCAGCGTCACGCTGCAGGGTGAGGCGCTGCGCAAGAGCGGCCAGTTCGAAACCGACAAGTCCGACACGCGCGGCTGGCTGCTGCTGCGCTACGACATCGGCCAGAACTTCCGCGCGCGCGAACCGTTCCGCATGGTCGAGGTTGCGGCAGCGAGCAGCGTCGACAGCAACGTGGCTTCGCAGCCGCAGGTCATCCGCAACGAAGTGCGCATGGATGGCGATGCATTCTTCCAGTTCGACGAGTCAACGTTGCGGCCCGATGCCGTGGCGGCACTCGACGAACTGATCGCCAAGCTCGAGTCGGTTTCGCGCGTCAGCCGCGTCGGCGTGATTGGCCATACCGACGCGGTCGGTCCGGTCGAGTACAACCAGCGCCTGTCCGAACGCCGCGCCGCGACCGCGAAGGCGTATCTGGTCAGCCGCGGCATACCGGCCGAGCAGATCGATGCGCGCGGCGAAGGCGAACTTGCGCCGAAGTATCCGAACGACACCGCCGACAACCGCCAGAAGAACCGGCGCGTCGACGTCGAGTTCCTGACCATCGAGGAAACCGTGCAGCCGGCGCCGACGCCCGCGCCTGCGGCGACGGTCGAATGGGTGCGCGAGCCGGTCAAGGCGAATCCCGCCTGGATCGAACGCGCGCTGCGCAATCCGGCCGAGCACAAGCGCACGGTGGACGTGTACAAGTTCGAGGAAGAGAGCACGACCGAGACGCTCGGGCCGCGCGTTTACCTCAACCGTGGGCCGGTCGCCGCCAGCGATGCGCTGACGGTTGCGATCAACTCGACCGACAACCTCATTGATGTGCTCGCCAACGACAGCGATCCGGACGGCGATCCGCTGACGATCACGGCGGTTTCGGCACCGCTGCAAGGCACCGCAGTGATCGCCGCAGGCGTGATCCGCTACACGCCAACGGCGGGATACACGGGCGCCGACAGTTTCACCTACACGATCAGCGATGGGCGCGGCGGTACCGCCACGGCCACGGTGTCGATCACCGTTGCTGCCTCGTCGTCGAACGGCGCGCCGATCGCGGTCGATGACACCGGCATCGCGTTGAAGACCTATTCCGACATCATCGACGTGCTCGCCAACGACAGCGACCCGGACGGTGACGCATTGACGATCACTGGCGTGCGCCAGACCGGACCGGGACGTGCCCAGATCACGATCACCGCCGACAACCGGATCCTCTACCAGTCGCTCCCCGGCTTCATTGGCGACGACTTCTTCGAGTACACGATTTCCGATGGCAACGGCGGCACCGCGACCGCGGTCGTGCGCGTGCTGGTCTGGCGGATCTACCCGACGTAGCCGTCTCCCTGCGCGCGTGCCGCACCGGTACGTGCGCAGGATCGGTCGACATCGATGGTCACGGTGACCTGGATCGCGACTGAACTCGCTCCCACAGAATCATTAGGTTGTGGGAGCGACGTCAGTCGCGATCCGGGCGAGCCGGACGTTCATGGCCGGACGGCGATTGCGTCAGCATCGTCCGTACGATCGGCAGCGCCGCCTGCGCCCACAGTGAATACTGTCGTGCACAAGGATGCAGTCGATCGGCAACGAGCATCACGCGCGCGATGCCACGCGAAATCGGCGTGATGTCGAGCCAACGCGCGCCTCGGCGTCGCGCGTGCTCGCATGCCGTTGCGTTCAACTCATCGATCTCGACAGCGATGCGGCGAGGATCACGCCCCGACTCGGCAGCGTAGGGCGTCACGCCCCAGTCCGGAATCGAGACCACAAGCACATGCGCGGGATCGCCGCCGGCATGCTCGATGGCTCGTCCAAGCAAATCCGCGAACTCGATCGCGTAGTTCTCCGCATCACGCCCGCGATACTGGTTGTTGACACCGATCAGCAGCGTAACCAGATCGTGACGCTTGTCCGGCGAAGCGGCGCTGATCGCTGCGGCAAGTTCGTCCGTGCTCCAGCCAGTTGTCGCGATCATGCGCGGATCATCCAGTGCGATGCCGGCATGACGCGCAAGCTGCGCAAGGTGCATCGGCCAGCTGTCGGGCGCATCGACGCCCTCGCCGATCGTGTAGGAATCGCCGAGCGCGAGAAAGCGCAGACTCATCGGTGCGCCGCGATCAGGCGACGTGGCGTGCCGGCTCGGCGATGCGTGCAACGCGTTCAAGTGCGCGCTCGATGCGCGCGAACACGTCGATCATCACCTCGGCCTCGGGCAACAGGGTGATGCGGAAATGATGGCGGTAGGCGACGTTGAAACTCGAACCGGGCACGATCAGCACGTCTTCGGTTTCGAGCAGGTGCAGCGCGAAGGCCTCGTCGTCGATGTGCGGCAAGCGCTCTGGCACGATCGACGGAAACGCATACAGCGACCCGGTCGGCGCGACCACCTCGAGGAACGCGCTGCGCGCCACCGCATCGAGCACCGCGCTGCGCGATTCGTACAACCTGCCGCCAGGCATGGTCAGTGCGCTAATCGTGTCAGGGCCTTCGAGAGCGGGCTGGATCGCCCACTGTCCCGGAACGTTGCCGCACAGACGCAACGCGGCGAGAAGGTCGAACGCTCGCAGCATGTCGTGGACGCGCGACTCGCAACCGGAAACGGTGAACCAGCCGACGCGATAGCCGCACGCGCGGTGAACCTTGCTGAGGCCACCGAAGCTGATGCACGGCGTATCGCCAGCAAGCGCCGCAAGCGGCTGGAACTGTGCATCGTCGTAGAGGATGCCATCGTAGATCTCGTCGGTCATGAGCACCAGGCGATGGCGATCGGCCAGGGCAACGATTGCCTCGAGCAGCGCGCGAGGATAGTTTGCGCCAGTCGGATTGTTCGGATTGATCAGCACGATCGCACGCGTGCGCGGCGTGATCAGGGCGTCCATTTCGTCGGCATCGGGCAGATGGCCACGGCTGGCAGGACAGGGATAGTGCACGGCGCGACCACCGTTGAGGATCGTCGCCGCGGTCCACAATGGATAGTCGGGTGCCGGCACCAAAACCTCGTCACCGGACTCGAGCAGGGCGCGCAGGCTCAGGTCGATCAGCTCGCTGACGCCGTTGCCGATGAACACGCGATCGGCAGTCGCCGACGTCGATCCGCGCGTGACCTGCTGGTAGGCGATGGTCTGGCGCGCCGAGAGCAAGCCTTGTTGCTGACAATACGCTTCGCTCCTCGGCAGCGAACGCGTCACCGCATCGCGGATGTGCGCCGGCGTTTCAAATCCGAATGCGCCGGGATTGCCGATGTTGAGACGCACGATCTGGCGGCCTTCGGCTTCGAGATCGCGCGCGCGGTGGCTCAGCGTGCCGCGGATCTCGTAGCGGACTTCGGCGAGTCGGGAGCTGGTCGGAACGGAACGATGCGGCATCGGGCTCACGCAAGGCAGGCAGTCTCGCGCCAGTTTACCACTCATGTTGCAGTGCGTTTCCGGGCCGCATCGCAACCTTTTTCGGTCCGACTGCATCTACTTTTGAGGGTCCAGTGTACGTCTCGACCGCCTCCGGCCATACCTCCGGCAGGCGCGCCGCGCGCGAAACCTGATCGACACTGCGCACCGGGTTGACGACATCAGTAACGGTGTTATAGTTACCTACAACACTACTTGAGAAAAACGGCCATGATCCGCGCCATGTCGCCCTTACCACTGATGCTCCTCACGCTTGCTCTCGCTGTTTCCGCGTGTTCGAGCGGTCCGGCGGCCGACACGTTCGCTGCAAAACCCGAACGTGCCTCCCAGCCGGTGGAGACCGCGTCGGTCGAGCGTGGCGCGCTGACTGCTCGCTATGCGGCGACGGCCGCGTTGCAGGCGGAGCGTGAGGCGACTCTCGTCAGCGAAGTGCCGGGCACCGTGCTCGAGTTGCTGGTCGAGGAAGGCGACAGCGTGCGCAAGGGCCAGGTTCTGGCGCGTGTCGATGCCGAGCGCAGCCGGCTGCAGTTGCGTGAGGCCGAGGCAGACCTCGAGCGGCGCAAGAACGATGTCGAGCGTGGCGAAAAGCTGCTGGCGAGACAGCTGATCGCTGCCAACGCCCACGATCAATCGACGTCCGACTACGCGGTGCGTCGCGCCGAAGTCGCAATCGCGCGCGTCACCGTCGGCAAAAGCGAGATCCGTGCGCCGTTTGATGGCGTCATCACGCGTCGCTGGGTCAAGCGCGGCCAGTTGCTCGCCGACCACGCTAGCGTTTTCGATATCGCCGACTTCAGCGATCTGCGTGCCGACCTGCGCGTGCCAGAGCGTGACGCGGTGGCGCTGGCCAGTGGCCAGCCGGTCTCTTTCACGGTCGATGCACTCGGCACGCGCCACTTCACGGCGGCGATCGAGCGCGTTGCGCCGGTGGTCGATCGCGCCAGCGGCACGGTCATGGTCACGGTGCGTATCGAGAATCGCGACCGCAGCCTGCGCCCCGGCCTGTTCGCGCGCATGGATGTCACGTTCCTGCATGTCGAGAATGCGGTGCTGATGCCGAAATCCGCTGTTCTCGGCAACAGCACCAGCGCGTTCGCGTTCGTCGTCGAAGGCACCACCGCACGACGCGTGCCGTTGCGTCTCGGTCAGGAAAGCGGTGCGCGGGTGCAGGTGCTCGAGGGCCTCGAGCCCGGCGCGACCGTGGTCATCACCGGCCAGGCCGCGCTCAGCGACGGCGCACTCGTCGAGGTGCTCAGTGCCTCGCCGGCGGCGATCGTGCAGTCGCCGGTGGCAATCGCGACCGATAAAACGCGCAGCTGATCGGGCTGCGCTGGGGGTCCGCACGACTGTCGCGGTTCGTGCGCGGCATCGCCGGTACAATCCGGTCATGCCGGAATCTCCCACCCCCGCCACCCTCCTCGTCCGCATCGGCTGGCAGGGCGATATCATCGACACGATGGACGCCGGCAAATCGATCGCGCGCGTGATCGCCCAGCATCGCGCCGGCTACGAGTTGCACGACGGCGCGCGTGCCTTCAACGCACAGCCTGCGCCACGCTTCCTCAAACCGGATATCGATCCCGGCGAACGTCCCGCCGTCGGCGATTTCGTGCGCATCGTGGTCGGTGCGCCGGCATTGATCGAAAGCGTACTGCCACGCCGCAGCGAACTCGCGCGCGCCGCCGCCGGCGAGCGTCACCAGCGCCAGGTGATCGCCACCAATATCGACACCGTGATGATCATCAGCGGCCTCGACGGCGACTTCAATCCGGCGCGCATCGACCGGTATCTGATGCTCGTGCAGGGCAGCGGCGCGCGCGCGGTGATCGTGCTGACCAAGGCCGATCTGTCCGCTGACATCGATGCATCGATCGCCACCGTTCGTGCGCGCGTGCCTGCCGACACCGACGTCATCGCGATCAATGCGAAATCGCGCGAGACGATCGACGGCTTGCTCGCCTACCTTGGCCCCGGTACCTCGACCGTGCTGGTCGGCTCGTCCGGTGTCGGCAAATCGACGCTGACCAATACCCTGCTCGGCGAATCGCGACAGGCAACCAAGACCGTGCGCGCGAGCGACAGCCGCGGCCGCCACACGACCACCTCGCGCGCACTGATCCTGCTGCCATCAGGCGGTTGCCTGATCGATACGCCGGGCATGCGCGAAATCAAGCTGACCGGCGAGGAGAAGATCGACGGCAGCCAGTTCGGCGACATCGAGCTGCTTGCCCAGGAATGCCGCTTCGGCGACTGCAGTCACGTGAGCGAACCGGGCTGTGCGGTGCGCGCCGCGCTGTCCGACGGACGCCTCGCGTCCGAACGCTGGCACAACTACCTCAAGCTGCGTGACGAACTGCTGGTCGCAGCGGACAACCTCGAAGTGCAGATGCGACGAAAGAGTGAAAGTCGCGTGCTGACCAAGGCGCTTGGCAGGCGTCTCGGCGAAAAAGGCAAACACTGAATCAGCCAACCGAGGCGATCAGGGCGCGGACTCGAAGCCGTCGCTGAACACGCGGTCACCGTTGACACTGATGCGAATCGGCGCCGACAACGTGCGGTAGCGCCCCTGCGCATGCGCAACCAGCGCCTCCACTGCGACCACGCCATTACCGACTGCAGCCCATTGCGCGGACCACGGCGCAGCCGTCGAACTGGCCACCGCGACACCATCGAGGAGATAGTCCACGCGTGTGATCTGGCCGAGATCGGTTGCGATCGTGAAGTCCACGATGTCGCCCTGCTCGAAACCCGCGCCAGCAAGTGGCGAGGTCACGGCAAGCTGGGCGGCAGCTCCCAGGGCCGGCTCCGAGGCATCGATCTGGCGCAGGTACGCCACCAGCTGTGCGCGCTCGCTCGCGTCGAGCGCGCTGATATCGCCGTGCGCCGCGTCCGGATTGCGCGTGACCAGTACATCATTGAGGCTGGCTGCGGAGCCGTCATGCAGGTACGGCGCCGAGGTGAAAAGTCCGCGCAGGGACGGCGTATCGAGCGCGCGCAGCGGGGCGCCAAGCCGATTGCCGCTGGCCGCGGTCAACGTGCCGACGTCGTGACGAAGCCCCTGCGCGCTGTCGGTAAATGCGTCACCGGCGTGGCAGCGCTGGCACTGCAGCTCGGCGAACAGAATGCGACCTGCACTCGCCGCGGGCGTCAACGTGCCGTCTGACTGACGATCGGGAGAGCGATCGTCTTCGTCGAGACTGGCGACATACACGGCGAGCGCATCGAGCTCGACCGAAAAACCGGCTTTGGGCGGGCCAAGCGGATGATTGCGGCCATCGGCGAAGTAGTCGGCGTCGTCGATGAAACCAGTGCCGCCGAACAGGTTGCGGATCGGCACTTCGAAATCCTGGATCTCATCGAAGTTGCCGCTCCAGTGCACGAGGCCACGACCGAGTCCGGCACTGCCGCGCAGTCCGGTGGTGTTGCGCAAACCTTCACCAAGCTGGGTGAAATCCCAGACCCGCCCGTCGTGCCCGCCATCAAGATGGCACGCGGCACAGGCGGTGTAGCCGTCCTGGCTCATGCGTGGATCTTCGGCGTCGTAGAACACGCGCTTGCCGCGCAGGACCTGCTCGCCGAGCGCTTCGAACTGCGTCGTTGGAATGGCCCCGAGCGCTTGCGGAACGCTGATGCCATCGTCGAGCAGTGCAGCAATGGCGTAGACGCTGACCGTTCGCGAAAGAAAATCCTGCACGAACAGGCGACCACTGATCACATCGAAAGCAAGGCCACGCGGCGCCAGCCCGACCGCCAGATCAATGATCTCGTTGCGGTTCCACGGGTCGATGACCACCACGCGGTTGTTGGTTTCGAGCGCGGCGAACAGATGACTCGAGCCAGGCGAGAACAGCAGCGCCGAAACACGACCGGAGTCGTCCAGATCCATCCGTGACGGCACCCGCTCGACCGCCTCGATCACGTCGACGCGACCGATCAGCGAACGCAGCACGCTTTCGAACGTCAGCGGTTGGCCCTCGCGATGCAGGCCGCGCAGGATGTTGTCCTTCTTGCCGCCATACCAGAGACCGCGTCCATCATCGGCCAGTGCCAGCGCACCCAGGGTGTTCGGCAGGCCACGCGCGGCGGTTCCCGAATCAGGCGACGTTGCGTCGAGCGGCAACACGATCGGCTCGGCCGACGCGAACGCTGGCAGCGCGACGCGCCAGATCGTGCCGCTGTCGCCTGCGCTGATCAGGCGAGAAACAAGAAGTGTCGTGCCGGTGCCGTCGAGCGCCAGCGAATCCGCATGCGTGGTGCCTTCGAGCAGCGCGCCGGACTGCGCCGTCACGGCGTCGAAGCGACGAATGGCACCACGACCCGACAACGCGACGAAGCCGGCCGTGCCACCCGGCGCGATGACGAGGCCGGCGGGACGCGCGCCGTAGCCCAGTTCGATCGTCGCCGTGACCGTGCGTGACGCGATGTCGATCTTGCGCAACCGGTCGTCGTCGCGCAGCGACACCCAGATGTCGCCCGCTGCGTCGATCGCCAACGCAACTGGCGCGCGACCGACGATGACCTCGTCGATGCGCGTGAGCGTGTCGGGATCGAGCACGCTGAGCGTGCCGTGATCGCTGTTGACGGTCCACAGTTCACGTCGATCGGGATGCACGAGAATGCCGGTCGATTGTCGTGCCGGTGCGGACGGCGGCAGCCGCACGACCAGGGTCAGGGTTGCCGCAGCAAGGCCCTGGTTCGCATGACGCACCTGCACGAGCACGATGAAGGTGCCGGCACCTGCATAGGCGTGCGTCGTCGCGGGCACTGCCAACCACGGCGTGCGCGGCGTGCCGTCACCGAAATCCCAGCGGTACTCGAGTGCACCGCCACCGGCGACGCTCGCGCTCGCCGAGAACGCGAGCGTCTGGCCGGCCTGCACCGGTGTCGAAGGCATGCTCGTCACCGCCGTGATCTGCGGTTGGGCACGCACCAACATTGGCGCCAGCAACAGCACAGTGGTAAACACAAGCAGCCATCGACTTGCGATCATCATGTCGACTACGGCGCGTCGAAACCGCTGCGGAAGATCTGATCGGGTGGCGCGACGGTCGGCCCGGTCGAAAACACGAAGCTCTGCGCCACCATGCCGTTGCCGGCGACGTCGCGCACGCCATTGGCGATCACGCGTACCTCGTAGGTGGTGTTGGTCAGCAGTGGTGCATCCGGCACGATGTTGACGACGTTGTAGCTGGTGTGGATCACCACCGTGGATACCGGCGCCCCACCGAGCGGACGCAGCTGGAGGTTCTGCGCCGTTACCGTCGGCGAATCGAGTGTCTCGTTGATGACCAGGCCGATCACGCTGGCGAGCGGCTGGTTGACCGCATTCGGCCGTGGCAGGTGATAACCGATCGTCGGCGGCGTGGTGTCACGCGTGGCGCGGTGGGAGAACAGGTACGAGCGTGAACTGTCGGTCTCGGAGCTTGATGCAAGCAGCACGTGGCCCAGCGGCAGCCACTGGAAATCGCCGGCACAGCATGGCGTCGGCGTGAACACCTGCTCGACCTGGCGCGTGACCATGTTGTACTTGGTGCCGCGCCCGAAGCGACCGGCGAACGCGTACTCGTCCTGGAAGTTCGCATAGCGTCCGGGCAGGTCGTCGTAGGGAATCGTGTGCACGAGTTCGAGGCTGGTCGGATCGCTGAAGTCGATCACCAGTGCATTGGCATTCTGCGCAGGGCCGTTGCTGTTGTCGCCGAACATGAGTACGAGGTAGTTGCGCCAGACCTGCCACGCATTCGTGTACTGGCGGTAGTTGCCGACCAGACGATCGAGCAGCACGGGCTGCGCGGGATTGCCGATGTCGAACACGGCGACGCCGTTCTGCGTATCCGAAGGCGTCAGGAACAGCAGGTTGCCGATGCGCCAGTGGTTGGCCGAAGTCATGCCGGCAATCTGGCGCACGTTCACTTCAGATACGCGCGGCCACCAGCCGATGCGCGCGTCGGCAACGTAATCGCCAAAGAAGTACGGGTAGGTGTCGAGCCAGTTGCCGGGCCAACCGAGCGGCGGCTGCGCGGAGAATGTGCCGATGTTGCTGGTCTGCTGGGTCGGCGCCAGTGGATTGGCAAGGTTCTGGAAAGGTCGCGGACTGC
>JBBSOU010000040.1:0-27019 GCA_038259445.1 Lysobacterales bacterium
GAACTGATGTGTTCGCTGACGCGGAAAAGTTCGGCCACCTGCTGGGTCGTCTTGTCGACGGCCTGGGCGAGTTCCTCGAGGGTCGGCGCGCGGCCGCGACGTGCCGTCAGCTCGCGGTTCGCGCGCAGTACCTGCGCCAGCTCCCGCAGCACGTGGACCGGAATGCGGACCGTGCGTCCCTGATGCGACAACGCGTGCTGCACGCCTTGCCGAATCCACCACATGGCATACGTCGAGAAGCGCAACCTGCGCTGCGGCTCGAATTTTTCGACCGCGCGGATCAGACCGATGTTGCCTTCTTCGATGAGATCGAGCAGCGGCACGCCGCGGCCGACGTAACTGCGCGCCACCGTGACGACAAGTCGCAGATTCGCCTCGATAAGGCGACGCCTCGCATCGGCTTCGCCAGCCTGCACGCGCTCGGCGAGCGCCCATTCCTCCTCAGCCCGCAACAGCGGGATCAGGCCGATCTCGTTGAGGTAGGCACCGGTAGAACTGCGGATCTCCTCGTCGGCCGGCTCGATCGCGTCAAGCAGTTCAAGGACTTCCTCGACTTCCGGCTCGACCGGCAATGGGGGCGACGAGGACGTCATGGCGCGCGCTCAGTACGCGAGCCGGCAGCGCGGAACTGTGCAGGACGTGCTGGCGAGGGCAAGCAAATCACGATGGACTTTCACGAGGTTCATCGCCCTGGCAGAAATGCCATCGGATCGACCGGCTTGCCATTGCGGCGGATTTCGAAATGCAGCATGTCGCGACTCGCGCTGGTCGAGCCCATCTCGGCAATCTGCTGTCCGGCCTTGACCGTGTCGCCTTCCTGCACGAGCCGTCGCCGGTTGTGACCATACGCCGACAACAGCGACGCGCTGTGCTTGACGATGATCAGTTCACCGTAGCCGATCAGGCCATTGCCGCTGTAGACGACCTGGCCATCGGCCGCCGCGCGCACCGGGTCACCAGCCTTGCCGGCGATGTCGATACCCTGGCGGGTCTGGTCACCGGCGACGAACCCGTTCACGCGTGCGCCTTGCGCGGGCCAACGCCAGACAGGATTGCCGCTGGCTGCCGGCGCCTTTGCACCAGGCGCAGGAGTCGGAGCAGCGAGCGCAGTGCTCGGCGCAGAGGATTGTGGCGAGGGCGTGACCGGGGCGGCCACCACCGGCTGCCGGGGAACGCTCTCGAACGGTGCCGGCGCGGCTGTCCGCGGCGCTGGCTGCGACGGAGAACGCGGCGCAACGACTGTCCTGCGTGACGGCGCTTTCGTCGGTGCCGAAGCACGACTCGCACCGGCCGACAACGCGATTCTCTGACCGACGAAAATCGTGAAGGGAGGACCGATCGCATTCAGTCGCGCGAGTTCTCGGTAATCGAGACCGTTGCGGAATGCAATGCTGTACAGCGTGTCGCCACGCTGCACCTTGTAGCTGCCGCGCGCTACGCCCGTTGCCGGTTCGGTCGACGCCCGCGAATGCCGGGACGGAGAGCCGACGCTGCGGTCGACGACCGGAGCCGGCGGCGTCGAAGCGCACGCCACCAGCAACGCGCAGCAGAACAGTGGTGTGGTCTTCGATTTCAGCAAGAATGCACTCACCCGGCGAACAGTTTGTAGTACACGATGGCTCCGACGATCAGGAACACGGCCGCCCAACCGACCCATTCTATCCAGCGCCGCAATGCCGCTTCCGCGCGCGGACCGGCGAGACGGATGGCGCCGGCAAGCAGGTACACGCGCTTGCCGCGACCGACGATCATGCTGGCGACGAAGGGTAACAGCGGCACGCCGACGATGCCTGACGCCCACGTGAAGATCTTCAGCGGAATTGGCAGGAAACCCGCAATAACGAGTGCCCAGAACGCCGTCCATGGACTCTGTCGCGCGACTTCACGCAATTCGGCCACCTGGCGATCGATGCGCTCGAGCCAGCCAAGCGATTCGAACATCGGCCGCAGGATCTCGAACGCGTAGTGGCCGAGCATGTAGCCGACAAGCGCACCGACTACCGAGAACGCGAGACTGACTGTCGCATAGCGCGCCCAGCGCTGCGGTCGCGCCAGCACCATCGGACCGAGCATGACTTCGGGCATGATCGGAAAGATTATCGCCTCGATGAAACTCAAGCCGGCGAGAAAGGGCTCGGCATGACGATGCGTGGCCCAGCGCAAGGCAGTCTCGTAAAGCGGCGCGAACAGTTTCATGGCCGACAGGCTCCGCGCTTCCGGTACATGATCAGCCGACGCCGCCGAGCAGCGGCACGAAACTGACCGGCGCAATCGTCTCGTGCTCCCAACCCGACTCGCCGGCACGCACGCGCAGCAATTGCTGCCTGCCAGGCGGCCCCACTGGCGCGACGAGCACGCCGTGGGGCGCGAGTTGTGCGAGCAAGGCATCCTCGAGGTCGGCACCGGCGGCTGTGACAATGATCGCGTCGAACGGTGCCTGATCGGGCCATCCGAGGCGGCCGTCGTCATGTCGCGAGCGGATGTTTTCGAGGCCGAGCTTGCGAAAGCGCCGGCGCGCATTGCGCAGAAGCTCCTCGATGCGCTCGACCGTGCATACCTGCTCGACCAGCATCGCCAGCACGGCGCACTGGTAACCGGAGCCGGTCCCTACTTCGAGCACGCGTTTCGGCATCACGCCCTCGATCACGAGCTCGGTCATGCGCGCGACCACGTACGGCTGCGAGATGGTCTGGCCCTGTCCGATCGGCAGCGCAGTGTCCTCGTAGGCGCGGGTTGCCAACGCTTCATCGATGAACAGATGGCGCGGCAGTTGTCGCAACGTATCGAGAACGCGTCGGTCGCGGATTCCCTCGCCCTGCAATCGTTCGATCAGGCGGTCACGCGCACGCTGCGAGGTCATGCCGAGACCGCGGGCTTCAGGCACGTTGCGCGAAAAGCTGCTCATCGGCGCGGATCCCCGCGACCGCTCGTCCCGATCATGCGGCGTTGCTCTCCATGCTCAGCGAACCGACCCAGCCACTGACCTTCTCGAGCGCCTGATAGCGCGTCAAGTCGACATGGATCGGCGTGATCGAGACATAGCCGTCGCGCACCGCATGGAAGTCGGTGCCCGGACCATCGTCCTCGGCCTCGCCGGGGGCGCCGATCCAGTAGATCGGTCGACCGCGCGGATCGACCTGCGCGACGCACGGTGCCGAGCGATGGCGTCGGCCGAGGCGGCACACCGACAAGCCCTTGATCTGCGCCCACGGAAGATCCGGCACGTTGACGTTGAGGATCGTATCGGCCGGCAGCGGATCAACAAGCAGCTTGCGCATCAGCAGCATCACCGCGAGTGCGGCCGAATCGAAATGCACGCCCTTGTGGTCCCGCGTGACGAGCGAGACGGCGATTGCCGGAAGGCCGAGAAAGCGCCCTTCCATCGCCGCGGAAACGGTGCCGGAATAGATGACGTCGTCGCCGAGATTGGCGGCGTTGTTGATGCCCGACACGACGATGTCAGGCTCGACGTCGAGCAGGCCCGACAAGGCCAGATGCACGCAGTCGGTCGGCGTGCCGGCAACCCGGTAGCGACCGTCGTCGAGGCGCGTGACGCGAATCGGCTGATCGAGCGTCAGCGAGTTGCTGGCGCCGGAGCGATCACGATCGGGCGCGACCACGATCACCTCGCCCATGGCGGAAAGATGTCGTGCGAGCACGAGGATGCCGGGTGCCTCGACACCGTCATCGTTGCTTACCAGAACGCGCATCGAAGATCCTCGGGGCATGCGCGTGACGCGCGAATCGCGCCGGCACGCGCAGGGATTGGGTCGCCAATGATACCGGATTCATCTTGTACGCTGGACGCACGCGTCGCCGATCCTTCGCGCATTTTCCCACTGTCGGCGACTGCAGACGGGACGTTTCGCCCGATCTGCTAGTCTGCGCGCACGACGCCGCGACCGCTGTGTCGTCGCCGGATTTTCTGCCGAGGAACCGCGTCCGTGCCTGCGCCTCGCACACTGCGCAATCGAACCGTCGCCAAACCGGCCGTCGATCCCGACGACGCCGAATTGTTCCGCGCATCGATCGGTCGCGTGCGTGAACTACCTGTCGCCGCCGATGTGGCGCCGACCGCATCGAAGCCGCCGCCGCGCGCGGTGCAATTCGAGCGCGACGAAGCGGCGGTGCGTGACGAGTTGCTCGACAATGCGTTCGATCCGGGACTGATCGAGGTCGGCGACGAGATCCATTTCCTCAAGGACGGCCATCCATCGCGCGTGCTCAAGCGCCTGCGCCGGGGCTACTACAGCATCCGTTCCGAGATCGATCTGCACCAGATGTCGGCAAGCGTTGCGCGCAGCGCGGTCAACGGATTTCTGGACGAGGCCAGGCGCAACCATGAACTGTGCGTGCGCATCGTGCACGGCAAGGGGCTGCGCTCGTCGTCGCGAGGGCCGGTGCTGAAGAAGCTGGTCGACCAGATGCTGCGCCGACGCGGCGACGTGATCGCGTTTTCTTCGGCGCTGCCGGCTCAGGGCGGCACTGGCGCGGTGCTGGTACTACTCGCCGCGCGCTGAGCGGATCAGTCGGCCAGTCCACTCTTGATCGGCACGCGCTTGACCGGCGGATTGACCCAATTGACCTGGACACCGTTGCGCAGCGATGCCTTGTTGATGGCCGCCACCTGTTCGCTGTCGATCACGTTGCGGTCCACGCGCACGAGTGCATTCTCGCGGCTGTGGGTACAGGCCCCGAGCAAGACGCACACCACTGCCGATCCCATCACCATCAACTTGTTCATGGCTAGCTCCATTCCTCGATTTCCAAAGGGAACGGCCGGCACGCACGTGTGTCGCCGTCTGCAACTGGAACTATAGACCCGACGTCAAGGCACAATGCAAGTGCCGCGGTGTGATCGCCGTCACGACACGCAGACCCTGCATCACGACTTTGCAGCCGTCGGATCCGATCCGGCGTCTCGTGATCGCTGATGCCAGTTGCACAGTTCACCGACCACGACGGTGGCGAACGCACCCGAACGCAGCGAAAACGCGAGACGCAGCGCGTCATCGGGCAACCATTCGAGTTGCAGGTCGTCGACGCGCAGGCGCAGGGATCGGCGTTCATGGCTCAACTCCGCGCGCTCGAGGCCCTGCGTGTACACGGCATGGCGCTGCGCCTGTTCCTGTTCGAGGCCACGCGTGTCGCGCGCGCTGCGCAATTCGCCGCGGCCCCACATCGGCCCGGTGGGATCGATGTCCCCTTGCGCGAGGCGACGTTCGATTTCGTCATCGTGTTCCTGCGGACCGAAGATCGAATGCGTGCCGGCGAGCATCCAGACGTCGCCGTCGAGGGCGCGATTCCACGTCCCGTCGCTCACGCGTCGGCACAGCACCTCATTGAATACGAGCGCGCGGGCGGCCGACAGCGCAAAGCCTCGCTCGCTGCGGCCAAGTCGCGCACCGGCGAACAGGCGTTCGGCCAGACGCAGGTTGTCGCCATTGCGACCGAAGCGTTGCTCTCCGAAGTAATTCGGCACGCCAGAGCGACGGATGGACTGCGCCATTCGCCCAGCGGCATCGCGATCGCCGGCGACATCGCGCAGCACGATCACGAATCGATTGCCGGCATGCGCACCGCGCTTGAGCTTGCGAGGATGCCGGGTCGCCGAGAGGATGCGCACGCCCTCGATGGCGAGCGCCGACCAGTCCGGGTCAGCCTTGCCGGGCAGATGCACCGAGAACATCTGCCGCGTCACGGCATGCCGGTCCTTGAGTCCCGAATAGCCTATCGCGACCGGCGAAAGCCGCAAGGCCGAGGCGAGGCTGCGCGCGACCCATTCGGTATTGGCACCGCGCTTTTCGATGTCGAGAAACACGTGCTCACCGGATCCTTCAGGCTGGAACCCGAGGGTTTCGTCGACCTGGAAATCGTCCGCGGAAACGCGCAATGCACCGGTCAGCACGGGTCCGCCATGCGCATGCGCCAGCGGCATCACGGCGCGGCTTCGAGATCGAGCCGGGCGACCAGTTCACGCACTTCCGGATCCTGTGGCGCTTCCGACTCACGCTGTGAACGACGCTCGAGCAGGACTACGGCCATCGCCGCTATACCCTCGCCGCGGCCGCAGAATCCGAGCTTTTCGGTCGTCGTCGCCTTGACACTGACCTGACTGACCGCGCAGCCGAGATCGGCAGCGATATTGGTGCGCATGGCCTCGGCGTGCGGCGCGATCTTCGGCTGCTCGCAGGCGATCGTGACATCGGCATTGGCGAGCACGTACCCGTGTTCGAGCGCGAGCGCCGAGCACTGCAGCAGGAAGTGACGACTGCTCACGTTTCGCCAGCGCTCGTCGGACGGCGGGAAATGGCGACCGATGTCACCAAGCGCTAGCGCGCCAAGGATCGCGTCGCACAGCGCATGGATGGCAACATCGCCGTCCGAATGCGCGACCAGCCCTTGCGTGTGCCCAATGGTGACGCCGGCAAGGACGACATGATCGCCCGGGCCGAAGGCATGTACATCGAGACCCTGACCGATTCTCATCGTGTTTCCTCATGAAGTGCATGGCAACGGCCACGATCGCCTTGATTGACGGCACCGTCGATGAACGGCCGATGCAGCAGCGCGCGTTTCGGCGTGCAAGCCGACGCGAGCACACGGATCATTGTGCCGACAACAGGAAGCGCACCCAGGCCAGATCGGCCGACGTGGTCACCTTGATGTTGTCCTCACTGCCCTCCACCAGCAGGGGCCGATGGCCGGCGCGTTCCATTGCCATTGCCTCGTCGGTCACGCTTGCGCCGTCGACGTGCGCACGCGAAAGCGCAGCGACGAGTTCACCGCGCCGGAACATCTGCGGCGTCAATGCACGCCAGCGCGACTCGCGCGCTTCAGTGGCCTCGACCAGACCGTTCCGATCGGCGCGCTTGAGCGTGTCGCGCAACGGCGCGGCGAGCAGGCCACCCCCCGCCTCTGGCGCGCATTCGATCAGTTTCGTGATGTCCTCTTCACGCACGCACGGTCGCGCGGCGTCGTGCACGAGCACGAAGGCGTCGTCGCCGATGTCGATGCCGAGCGCGTTCAAACCCGCCAGCACCGAATCGGCGCGCTCACCGCCACCGGTCGCCGTCCGTACCGGCTTGCCGGCGAGCTCGAGCAGGCCGGGCCAATGCACGTCATCGGACGACAATACGACCATCACTCCGGCGATGCGCGGATGCGCGGCCAGTCGCTCGAGCGTCCACTGCAACAGCGGCTTGCCGGCGATCGGCACGTACTGCTTCGGCAGCTCCGCGCCGAAGCGCTGGCCACGACCGGCTGCCGGCACCACGCACCAGTATGTTTCAGCGCTTGTCATCGGCCGGCTTGTCGTTCGCGTTGGCCGGCTCGACGACCTGATAGAACGTCTCGCCGGGCTTGATCAGGCCGAGTTCGGAACGCGCACGCTCCTCGACCGCCTCGTCGCCATCCTTGAGGTTCTCGACTTCGGCAGCGAGGGCATCGTTTCTCGCCTTCAGCGTGTCGTTCTCGGCCCTCTGCTCGGCGACTGATTTTTCCAGTCGCCAGACATCGGCCATGCCGCCCTGACCCGCCCACAGCTTGATCTCGAGTGCAATCAGCACGATGAGCAGGATGAGCGCGATGTAACGCAGCATGGTCCGATGCTACCGTTGTGTGTCGATCAGCGCTTGAACGCGGGCAGATTCGGGAACGCATCGAAACCGGCATAGCGCGCCGCCGCGCCAAGCGCCTCCTCGATGCGCAGCAACTGGTTGTACTTGGCGACGCGATCGGAACGGCACAGCGAGCCCGTCTTGATCTGGGTCGCCGCGGTCGATACCGACAGATCGGCAATCGTGGTGTCTTCCGTTTCGCCCGATCGGTGCGAGATGATCGAGGCATAGCGAGCCTGCTCGGCCATCGCGATCGCGTCGAGCGTTTCGGTCAGCGTGCCGATCTGGTTGACCTTGATCAGGATCGCATTGGCGATGTGCTTGTCGATGCCTTCCTGCAGGATCGCCGTGTTGGTCACGAACAGGTCGTCGCCGACCAGCTGCACGGACGCGCCGATTTTCTCGGTCAGGAGTTTCCAGCCGTCCCAGTCGCCTTCAGCCATGCCGTCTTCGATCGTGATGATCGGATACTTGGCGCACCAGCCGGCGTAGAACTCGACCAGTTGTTGCGCACCGAGCACCTTGCCTTCGCCATCAAGGTGATAGGCGCCGTCGCGAAAAAATTCCGAGCTGGCGACATCGAGGCCGAGCCAGATGTCCTTGCCGATCGCGTAGCCAGCCTTGTCGACCGCTTCGAGAATGGTTTCGATCGCTTCCTCGTTCGAACGCAGGTTCGGCGCGAAGCCGCCCTCGTCGCCGACCGCGGTGTTCAGCCCGCGCCCTTTCAGCACCGACTTCAGTGCATGGAAGATTTCGGTGCCGGCGCGCAAGGCCTCGGCGAAATTCGGCAGTCCGATCGGCAACACCATGAACTCCTGCATGTCGACATTGTTGTCGGCATGCGCACCGCCATTGATGATGTTCATCATCGGCACCGGCAGTCGCGCCGCATGGTCACCGGCCAGATGCTTCCACAACGGCAATTTCCTCGACGCGGCCACAGCATGCGCATTGGCCAGCGATACGCCGAGCAAGGCATTCGCGCCAAGCCTGCTCTTGTTCGGCGTGCCGTCGAGCGCGACGAGCTTTTCGTCGAGTCCGCGCTGGTCTGCGGCATCGAATCCTGCCAGCGCCTGCGCGATCGTCGTGTTGACGCTGGCAACCGCGTTGCGCACACCCTTGCCGAGATAGCGTGCCTTGTCGCCGTCGCGCAACTCGACCGCCTCGCGCGAACCGGTTGACGCACCCGACGGCACCGCCGCGCGACCGAACGACCCGTCGGCCAGTGTGACTTCTGCTTCGAGCGTGGGATTGCCGCGGGAGTCGAGGATTTCGCGGGCGTGGATTTTCAAGATTTCGGTCATGGGATTGGGGGAGAGTGATTTAGGGAGAGGCGCTTGATGGCGGTCAAGTAGTCAATAGATTGATCATCTTTCGGCAGGAACCATCGCGATCCAAGATGGTGCGGCAGCGCAATCAGACGACCCGAGCGGTCGCGCTCGGCAAAAATGACGTACTTGCCGCTTGGCAGCAACGTTACGTGACAGTTCGACAGGCTGGTCTGGATCGTTCCTGCATCCGGTGCGTTTCCCTTGAATGACTCGAGAAGGCGAAATGACGCCTCCACGTTATGCAACAAAATGGCGTCTCCTCGCATGTCCGTCGGCACTGGAATCTCCTCGAGACGAAACACGTGTGCCAAGAACACGACATCCGCGCCAGCGTAGTTTTCTGCAGCACTGGAAACAGGAGCAGAACAGGCGAGCGCCTGCCCCGTGGAGACGAAAAGTCCGATGCAAAGTGCGGCAAGATATCTAGTCACAGGATTCCGACAGTCAGACCGCCATCGACCGCCTGGTGCAGATTCACGAGCAAGGCATCCATCGTTTCCGCCTGTGTCACGCAGCTCGGCAATGCGGACAACTCGGCCCAGAAACCGCCCTCTTCTGCCTCGTGGACGATGACCTTCAATCTCATGGTCGCTCCAGGTTTCCAAGCTGCCGTTCGGGCCGTGCGGGTCCAGTATTCATTCAATGGGCTGCGACTTGATCAGCGCATCGATCGCCATGAGTGACTTGAGCAGACCTTCGATCTTCCCCAATGGCCACGCATTCGGCCCATCACTGAGCGCCGTTTCCGGATCGGGGTGCGTTTCCATGAAGATGCCGGCGATGCCGACCGCGACGGCGGCGCGCGCAAGCACCGGCACGAATTCGCGCTGGCCGCCCGACTTGCCGCCACCGGCGCCCGGCAACTGCACCGAGTGGGTGGCATCGAACACGACTGGGCAACCGGTGTCGCGCATGACCGCCAGCGAGCGCATGTCGGACACGAGATTGTTGTAACCGAAGCTCGCGCCGCGTTCGCAGGCCATGATCTGCGTATTGCCGGTCGATTTCGCCTTGTCGGTGACGTGCTTCATTTCCCACGGCGACAGGAACTGGCCCTTCTTGATGTTGACCGGGCGACCGACACTGCAGGCCTTGAGGATGAAGTCGGTCTGTCGGCACAGGAACGCGGGGGTCTGCAAGACATCGACAACGTCCGCGACTTCTTCCATCGGTGTGTACTCGTGCACGTCGGTCAACACCGGCACGCCGATCTGCTTCTTGACGAGGCTCAGGATGCGCAACCCTTCTTCGATACCGGGGCCGCGGTGGCCACTGATCGACGTACGGTTGGCCTTGTCGAAACTGGACTTGTAGATGAAGGGAATGCCGAGTCGATCGGTGATTTCCTTGAGCTGCCCGGCGGTATCGATGGCCAGTTGCTCGGATTCGATCACGCACGGGCCCGCAATGAGAAATATCGGTTGGTCGAGGCCCGCCTCGAAGTGACACAGGTTCATGCAGTGGCTCCAATCCTGGGGGTGACGACGCTGTCGTTCGATGGCGCCTCGCGCACGAGCTTGCGCTCGCGCGCGGCGCGGATGAAGCCAATGAACAAGGGATGGCCATCCCGCGGTGTCGAGGTGAACTCCGGATGCGCCTGACACGCGACGAACCATGGGTGATTGGCGAGTTCGATCATCTCCACCAGCAGGTCGTCCATCGACTTGCCCGAGATGACGAGGCCGAGGTCCTCGAACTTCTGCCGGTATCGGTTGTTGAACTCGTAGCGGTGGCGATGACGTTCGCGCACCACGTCCTGGCCATACAGTTCGCGCGCGAGGGTGCCGGCCTTGAGCCGGCATTCCTGCGCGCCGAGGCGCATCGTGCCGCCGAGGCCGGAGCTTTCGTCGCGCTTCTCGACATCACCGCTGCTGGTCGTCCACTCGGTGATCAGCGCGATCACCGGGTCCTTGCAATTGCGGTCGTTCTCGCTCGAATTGGCCGCCTCGAGTCCGGCGACGTTGCGCGCGAAATCGACTACCGCCGCGTGCATGCCATAACAGATGCCGAAATAAGGCACGCGTTGCTCGCGCGCATAGCGCGAGGCACTGATCTTGCCCTCGAAGCCGCGCTTGCCGAAGCCACCCGGAACGAGGATGCCATCAACATCGGCCAGCGCATCACCACCGCGCCGTTCGACGTCTTCCGACTCGACCCAGCGCAGGTTGACGCGCGTGTACTGCTTGAGTCCTCCATGGCGCAGCGCTTCGCCAAGCGACTTGTAGGCGTCCTTGTGCTCGACGTACTTGCCGACGATCGCAATCGTCACTTCGTCCTTGGGGAACTCGATCGCCTCGACCGTGCGTTCCCATTCGGAAAGATCGGCCGGCTTGGCCTTGAAGTTGAGCCGCTCGAGGACGATGTCGTCGAGCTTCTGCTGGTGCAGCCACTTCGGCAACTGGTAAATGATGTCGACATCGATCGCGCTGATCACGGCCTTTTCCGGCACGTTGGTGAACAGCGCGATCTTGCGCCGATCCGACAGCGACAGTGGCTGCTCGCTGCGGCACAGCAGCACGTCGGCCTGGATGCCGATCGAACGCAGCTCCTTGACCGAATGCTGGGTCGGCTTGGTCTTGATCTCGCCGGCCGCCTTGATGTATGGCACCAGCGTCAGGTGCATGAACATCGACATTTCCGGGCCGTGCTCGATGCGAATCTGGCGGATTGCCTCGAGGAACGGCAGCGATTCGATGTCGCCAACCGTGCCGCCAACTTCGACCAGCGCCACATCGAATCCGCTGGTCGCCTCGTAGATGCGATGCTTGATCTCGTCGGTGATGTGCGGAATCACCTGCACGGTGGCGCCAAGGTAGTCGCCACGCCGCTCCTTGGCGATCACGCTCTCGTAGATCTTGCCGGTCGTTATCGAGTTCTTGCCGGTCAGGCGCGTGCGCATGAAGCGCTCGTAGTGACCGAGATCGAGGTCCGTTTCGGCACCGTCGTCGGTGACGTAGACCTCACCATGCTGGAACGGACTCATCGTGCCAGGATCGACATTGATGTAGGGATCCAGCTTCATCATCGTCACACGCAGACCGCGCGCTTCGAGGATGGCCGCGAGAGAGGCGGCGGCAATGCCCTTGCCGAGCGAGGACACCACGCCTCCGGTCACGAAAATCAGGGGAGTCATGCGTCGGGGTTCCGCTGGAAAACCGCATTTTACAGGGTTCAGGTCTGCGCCGCGACAAAAACCGTGACTTGGCGAAAAATCAGCCGCGGGCAGATGCCTTGGGCGTCGTTGCCGGCGGCCGGCCGGGACGATCGCGTGGCAATCGCCAGAAGATCGCGGCCGATGCCGCCGTCAGCAGCCCGATCACGACAAAGCTCCACCGGAATGCAGCGAGTGCCTGCGTACCGGCGGCGCCGGCCGCTTCATCAGTGAAGACGCCGAGCAGGCCGCCAGCGACGGCAACGCCGAAGCCCATGCCGAGCATCATCACCATCGACAGCATGCTGTTGCCACTGCTCGCAAGGTGCGGCCCGAGATCGCGCAGCGCGATCGTGTTCATCGCCGTGAACTGTACGGAATTGACCGCGCCGAACGCGGCGAACTGCAGCACGCGTAACCACACCGGCTGTTCCGTAGTGACGAACGCGAAACTCGCCATGGCGATGCCGACCAGCAGGGTGTTGGCAACCAGCACGTGGCGATAGCCCCAGGCCTGTATCAACACGACCACGAGGCGCTTCGAAGCGATGCCAGCAGCCGCCACCGGAATCATCATCATGCCGGCCTGCATCGGCGAGTATCCGAGCGCGACCTGCAGCAGCAGCGGTATGAGGAACGGCATACCGCCGCTGCCGATGCGCGAAAAAAGGTTGCCGATGACGCCGACGCGGAAGCTGACCACATCGAGCAGTCGCGGAGCGAACAGCGGATGCGCCGATCGTTTCGCGTGCAACGCATAACCGATCGTGCTCGCCACGCCGAGTACGAGCAGGATTGGCGCTGATATACGGCCATTCGTTGCCGATATCGCATCCAGTCCGAGCGACACCGCGACCATCGCCGTCGCAAGTAGCACATAGCCGCCGAGATCGAAACCCCCCACCGCTGATCGCAGGTCAGGCATCAGCCTCCAGGTGGCGACGCAGCCGGCGATTCCGAGCGGCAGGTTGATCAGGAAAATCCAGTGCCACGACGCCGCTTCGACCAGCCAGCCGCCCAGGGCCGGCCCGATCAGCGGTCCGACCAAACCCGGTATCGTGACGAAACTCATGGCACGCAGGAATTCGCTGCCGGGATAACTTCGCAGTACCGCCAGTCGTCCAACGGGCAGCAGCATCGCCCCGCCAATTCCCTGCACGATGCGCGCGACTATCAGTTGATCCAGCGACTGCGACAGCGCACAGGCCAGTGATCCGGATGTGAAGAATGCGATCGCGGCGAAAAAGATCCGGCGCGTGCCGAAGCGATCGGCCAGCCAGCCCGAGGCGGGAATCAGCATCGCCACGGTCAACGCGTACACGATCACCACCGACTGCATGCGCAAGGGCGATACGCCGAGGCTGCGCGCCATCGACGGCAATGCCGTATTGACGATGGTCGTATCGAGCATCTGCATGAACACGCCGATGGCGACCAGCCACAGCAGTCCGTTGCTCTGTCGCCCGGACGTCACTGTCGGATGCTCCGTGCATTCCACGCAAGACGCGATCCACGCAACACGCTTCGGCGTACGCGGACGACGCGCGCGGCGCGCGGCTTGCCTGAATAAACGGATCGCTGCATTCGCGAATCCTGAGCGAGCACGTCGCATCGATGTACTGATGCGTACACAAATACGCTACGCTCCGGCAGACTAAGCGGATACCGAATGCCTGCAGGGGGGCACAGCCCCGCTCCATCGCGCACGGCGTCTGTCGCTGGCATCTCTGGGAAATGGTTCATGTCTGTGCATTGCTTGCCATGCGAATCCACGCCGTGACCATGCGCATGCTGGCAATGGCGGCGGCATTGCTCGGATCCGCCAGCAACGTCTGCGGCGCCTCGTTGACGGTCAGCGTGCGTGACCAGCAGGCGGCACCACTGGTCGATGCAGTCGTGTCCATGACACCGGTATCCGGCGGACTCGGCACGTCCGGCAAAACGGCGAGCATCGACCAGCGCGGCCTGGAGTTCATTCCGCGCGTGCTGGCGATACAGTCGGGCACGGCCGTCAGCTTTCCGAACAGCGATCAGGTACGTCACCACGTCTACTCGTTTTCTCCGGTGCGTCCATTCGAACTGCGCCTGTACAAGGACACGCCCGCCGAGCCGGTCGTCTTCGACCGCCCCGGCATCGCCACGCTCGGCTGCAACATACATGACTGGATGATCGCCTATGTGGTCGTCGTCGAAACTCCCTACTTCGCCGTCACCGACGACCAGGGCCGCGCCACGATCGCGGTGCCTGAAGGCGAATACGACTTTCGTGCGTGGCACGCGCGCGCAGACGAAACGATCGCGCAGTCGGCGGAACGCATCACCATCGGACCGGCCGGCGCGAAGCGCGACATCGTCCGCGCGGTACGTGCCGCCGATCCGCCGCGGATGCCGAGTGAGCTCGAACTGAAGTTCCGCCGCCACCAGAAGAAGCACGATGGCGACGCGCCCTTATAGAACACGCGTCATCATCCTGCTGCTCGCCCTGGTCGCGGTCACGCAGTTTCCCATTTTTGCTTCCGTGTATTTTGCCACACGTGGAAACGCGCTCGAGCAGGCTGGCAATCGACTCGATATCGGCTCGCGTATCTTCACCAGCCTGCTGGCCAGCCGCGACGCCCAGTTGCGCAACGCGGTAGGACTGGTTGCTGCCGACTTCGGCTTCCGCGAAGCCGTTGCCACGGGCGATGATGCGACTGTGCAATCCGTGCTCTACAACCACGGCGGTCGGGCCAGGGCCAGTTTTGCGCTGATGCTGGACCTCAACGGCGACATCACCAGCAGCACGATTGAAGAGGTTGAGGACGGCGAGAAGCTGCCATTCAAGTCGCTGTTCATGCGCGCTGATCCTTCCGGCGTGGTCAGCGGCGTCGCTGCCGCCGACAATGAGCCGTTCCAGATCGTGCTGGTGCCGGTAATGGCACCGCAGCGGATCGGCTGGGTCGGTATGGGCTTCATCATGGATGCCACGCTGGCCGCCGAGTTCCGCACGCTCACCGAGCTGGAAGTGAGTTTCGCCGTGAACGATGCCGTCGACGGCGTGCACATCTACTCGACACTGCCGGAAAACGAGCAGTCAGCCCTGCGCTCGGTGCTGATGAAGTCGACCGGCTTGAGCGAGAGCCGCATCAAGCTGGTTGCCGACGAGTATATGTCGCGCTCGGTCGAGCTCGATGCGCAATCGGGAGTGCGCGCGATCCTGCAGACATCGATGACCTCGGCGATGCTGCCGTTCGTTGCGCTCAACCGGCAGCTGCTGACGATCGGCTCGCTTTCGCTGGTGATCTCGCTGATTGGCGCGTTGCTGCTGGCGCGCGGCGTCACGCGACCGGTGCAGCAACTGGCCGACGCAGCGAAGCGGATCGGCCAGGGCGACTACCTCGGTGACGTGGCCAACGGGCGTCAGGACGAGTTCGGCGAGCTCGCCCGATCCTTCGACACCATGCAACGCGGCATCGCCGAGCGCGAACAGCGCATCACCCATCTTGCCTATCACGACGCGCTGACCGGGCTGCCGAACCGGATCAACCTCGAGCAGCAAATCGCAAAGGCAGTGACTCTGGCGCATGGCGGGGTCGAACAGCTCGCCGTTCTGATGATCGGCGTCAATCGATTCAAGGAAATCAACGACACCCTCGGGCACCCGATCGGCGATCGGCTGCTGGTCAGTCTCGGCCAGCGCCTGCGCGCCGCAACATCGATCAGCGATACCGTCGGCCGGCTGGGCGGTGACGAATTCGTCGTAGTGCTGCGTGGCGCAGACGCGAATGCCGCGGCGAAGCTGGCCAGCGGCATCATCGAAGAAGTCACGAAACCTATCGCTCTGGACACGATGGAGCTCTACCCGGACGTGTCCATCGGCATCGCCGTCTATCCCATGCATGGCCACACAGCGGAAGATCTTCTGCGTCGTGCCGACATCGCGATGCACGATGCCAAGAATGGCGATGTCGGGTTGAGCGTGTACGCGGTTGGTCGTGATGCGCTCTATCTGCGCCGACTCTCGTTGATCGGCGACCTGCGCCGCGCCGCCGAGCACGGCGAGCTGGTTGTCCACTATCAGCCGAAACTGAGCCTGGGTAACGATCGCATAGAGCATGTCGAGGCGCTCGTTCGCTGGCAGCATCCCACGCGCGGATTCATCCAGCCCGACGAGTTCATTCCGCTCGCCGAGCACTCCGGCAGCATCCGCCTGATTACAGAATGGATGCTGCGAACAGTCATTTCGCAGTGCCGCGCATGGTCGGATCAGGGCCACGATGTCGGGATCGCGATCAACATCTCCGCGATCGACCTCAGCTCCGGAAAGCTGCCGTCCACGGTCCGTCGCCTGCTCAGCGAGGCGGGCGTGGATGCCGGCCGTCTCGTCCTCGAAATCACCGAGAGCGCGGTCATGCGCGATGCCACGCAGTCGCTCGAGATGTTGCGCGAGCTCAAGGCCTGCGGCGTGCGTCTGGCGATCGACGATTTCGGCACGGGTCAGTCCTCGCTTTCCCACCTGAAGCGCATGCCCGTCGATGAAATCAAGATCGACAAATCATTCGTGATGGGCATGGCGGATGACAGCGGTGATGCCGTCATCGTTCGCTCGACGATCGAGCTCGGCCACAACATGGGCCTTTCGGTCGTTGCCGAGGGCGTGGAGAACGCGCGCGCGCTGCGCATGCTCAGCGAGTACGACTGCGACATGGCCCAGGGATTCCTGATCAGTCGACCGATCGCCGAACCGGAAATGACGGCCCTGCTCACGCAAGCGAAGCGCACGGCAGGCGTGCGCGCCGCGCTGGAGTCGACATGAGCGGTCGCGTCTTCGCCGACATCGCACGGACTCTCGCACTTTGCGTACTCGCCATGATCGCAGCGCGAGCCACAACGGCGGCGGCGCATGGCGGCCGTCTGCTCGCCACCGGCGGTGCCAGCCAACTCGAAGGCGCTGCCGGTGGCGGTCTCGTGCCATGGGCGGTGCTCGCCGGTTATGCCACGCGCGACGAGTTTGGTGCCACGGCCTACGCCACCCGCGTCGATGTGCGCGACTATTCACTCGACAGCCACGGTGTCGCGCTGAATGCGCGAAACCGCATCGAAATTTCAATTGCGCGCCAGCGCTTCGATCTCGGCACGCTCGGCGACGCGCTCGGCATGCCGGGCGCGGCGATCCGCCAGAACATCATCGGCGCAAAGGTGCGTGTCGTCGGCGATGCGGTCTACACGCGCTGGCCGCAGGTGTCCGTTGGCGTCCAGTACAAGCGGAATCTCGATTTCGACGTACCCTCGGCGGTCGGTGCACGCGACAACAGCGGTACCGATGTCTACGTCGCTGCAACCAGGGTGGTGCTCGCCGGAGCGCGCGGTTACAACCTCGTGGTCAACGGCACCTTGCGCTCGACCGAAGCAAACCAGCTTGGCATCCTCGGCTTCGGCGGGGATCGCGGCAGCCGGCGCTGGGTCGGCGAAGTGTCGACGGCGGTGATGCTCGATCCTTCGTGGGCGATCGGATTCGAGTACCGGCAGAAACCCGACAATCTCGGCTTCGCGCGAGAAGACGCATTTCGCGATGTGTTCGTCGCGTGGTTCCCGAACAAGCACGTGTCGGCGGTGGCCGCTTATGCCGATCTCGGTTCGGTGGCGACACTCGATCGGCAACGCGGGTGGTATGTATCCTTGCAGGTGGGTCTGTGAAGTCAATCAGGATTTTTCTGTTCGGGCTGCTTATGGCGATTGCTGGCTGCAGCGGCATCCAGCGAGCGGACCCGAATCTGTACGTCGTCTTCGGCGAAAAGCCCGGTGTGCAGGCGCTCGTCGATGATCTTCTCGTCCGCTTTGCCGACGATGAACTTGTCGCACCGACGTTTGCGAACGCGAACATCGATCGTTTTCGCGCACTGTTCTTCGAGCACCTGTGCGAACTGCTTGATGGCCCGTGCCGCTATTCCGGCGACGACATGCGCGAAGTGCACCGCGGACTCGACATCGACGAGACGCAGTTCAACGCAGTAGTCGAGCACCTGATCGACGCGATGGACGCGCGCGGCATTCCGCGCACGGCGCAAAACCGCCTGATTGCGCGCATGGCGCCGATGCGCAGCGACGTTATTTACCAATAGCCCGACACGCCCCGGCAGCGCTTGCCTCCGCGCAGCGATCCCGCCACCATGCGCGGTCACTCTTGCGCAGCGGGTTTCAATGAGCAGTCGCTACAACGCCGCAGATATCGAAGTCCTGTCCGGACTCGACCCCGTCAAACGCCGACCGGGCATGTATACGGACACATCGCGTCCGAACCACCTCGCCCAGGAAGTCATCGACAATTCGGTCGACGAAGCACTTGCCGGCCATGCGCGGCTGATCGAGGTGACCGTGCATGCCGACGGTTCGGTCGCCGTCACCGACGACGGTCGCGGCATGCCGGTCGATATCCATCCCGAGGAAGGCATCCCCGGCGTCGAGCTGATCCTCACGCGGCTGCACGCGGGCGGCAAGTTTTCCAACCGCAACTACGCGTTCTCGGGAGGACTGCACGGCGTCGGCGTGTCGGTGGTCAATGCCCTGTCGACGCGCGTCGAGGTGACGATCCGGCGCGACGGCCAGATCCATCGCATGAACTTCAGGGATGGCGACCGCGCCAGCGACCTGACCGTGGTCGGCAGCGTACCGAAGAAGCAGACCGGCACGAGCCTGCGCTTCTGGCCCGATCCGAAATATTTCGATTCGCCGAAGATCCTGCTCGGCAAGCTCAAGCATGTGCTGCGCGCCAAGGCCGTGCTGTGCGCCGGCCTCACCGTGCGCCTGACCGATGAAGCGAGTGCGGAGACGCTTCAGTGGCATTACGAGGACGGCCTGCGCGACTACCTGCGATCGATGCTCGGCGATGCCGAGCGTCTTCCCGCCGAACTTTACGTGGCTGCGCAGCAGCGCGAGAAAAGCGCGGTCGACTTTGCCATCGCCTGGTTGCCCGACGGCGAGCTTACCCAGGAAAGCTACGTCAATCTGATTCCGACTGCCCAGGGCGGCACGCACGTCAACGGGCTGCGCACCGGGCTTACCGATGCATTGCGCGAGTTCTGCGATTTCCGCAACCTGTTGCCGCGCGGCGTCAAGCTCGCCCCTGAGGATGTATGGGATCGACTTTGCTTCGTGCTGTCGCTGCGCATGCAGGAACCGCAGTTCTCGGGGCAGACCAAGGAGCGCCTGTCTTCACGTGATGCCGCGGCGCTGGTCGAAAGTGCCGCGCACGACGGCTTCTCGCTGTATCTGAACCAGCATGTGGCGATCGGCGAGCGCATCGCCCAACTCGCCATCGAGCGTGCGGCGCTGCGGCTCAAGGCAGAGAAGCAGATCGTTCGCAAGAAAATCACCCAGGGCCCTGCGCTGCCCGGCAAGCTCGCCGACTGCGCATCAAGCGACCTGTCACGCACCGAACTGTTTCTCGTCGAGGGCGATTCCGCCGGCGGCTCTGCGCGCCAGGCACGGGACAAGGACTTCCAGGCGATCCTGCCGTTGCGCGGCAAGATCCTGAACACCTGGGAAGTCGAATCCGGAAGCGTGCTCGGCTCGCAGGAAGTCCACGATCTCGCCGTCGCGATCGGTTGCGACCCCGGCAAGGACGACATCAGCGGACTGCGCTACGGCAAGGTCTGCATCCTCGCCGATGCCGACTCCGATGGCCTGCACATCGCCACCTTGCTGTCGGCGTTGTTCGTCAGGCATTTCCCGGCGCTGGTACGCGACGGTCACGTGTTCGTCGCGATGCCGCCGCTGTTCCGTGTCGACGTCGGCAAGCAGATGTTCTATTGCCTCGACGAAAGCGAGCGCAATGCGATCCTCGAACGGATCGAGCGCGAGAAGATTCGCGGAACGGTCAGCGTCACGCGTTTCAAGGGGCTCGGTGAAATGAATCCGATCCAGTTGCGCGAATCGACGATCAATCCGGACACGCGTCGATTGGTCCAGCTGACGATCAGCAGTGACGACGGCACCGGCAAACTGATGGACATGCTGCTGAGCAAGAAGCGCGCGTCCGACCGCAAGGCATGGCTCGAGGAAAAGGGCGACCTGGCGTCGCTGGAAATCTGAGATTCCAGGAATCGGCAATCGGAAATCGAAGGAAGCGCCGGAAAGGACCGCCGGAATCGTGCTCCACACGACTCCCTAGTGCCGATTCTCCGTTCCCTGCTTCACAGCGCGCCGCCGTACCGGCTCGTTGATCCACGCGCGGATCTGCGCATAGACATCGGCGTTGTCGAGCAGGTCGAGATGGCTCAGGCCGTAGCCGACCCATTGCCGCGATGCCGGCAGCGCGAGATCGCGCGACCGATCGACATGCTGGCCGAGCGCACTCGACAACGGCACGAGGCCGTCGCCGACGAACGCGCCGCGAAGTCCGCCCGGCTTCTTCGCCAGCGTTCCGGCGATCGCGTAGCAGCGGACGCCACGCGGCAAGGGCACAGCCTCGCTATTGCGCACGGCACGCGCAAAGCGGTCGTGACCGTGCCAGTCGAGATCGGAGAGGCTGGCATAGCGAAGATCGGTAATGCCCGCGCTGCGCACCTTGCCAAGTCTCGCCAGCGCGGCCGTGTACGGGCTCGCGCCAAGCATCGCATCGAGGCGGTTGCCGCTGCGCTCGAGCGGTGACCCTGCGTGTGGCGTGCCGAGAAAGATGATCTTGCGCAACCGCTTCTGCCACGTATGCCCGAGCGATGCAGCCTGATGGCAGGCACTGCGCGCTATCAGTCCACCCATGCTGTAACCGACGATCACCAGTTCGGCGGCATCGACCGGCCATGCTCCGATCAACGCCTCAAGTTGGAGCGCGAACTCGCGACCGTTGTGCGATATGTGCAGACCGCTGTTGTACTGCAGATAGATCGGGGTGTAGCCGGCATCACGCTCGAGTGCTACGCCATGGTCGTGACCGTGGCGTCGCCACTGGCGGTCACTCATGCACAAGCCATGCGCGAGGACGACGATGCGTCGACTCGCCGTTGGCAGCGCTTCGGCAAGCGAGGCGCGATCGAGTGTGAGCACGCGGCCTTCGTGGCGCAGGTTCATCTCGATGCGCAGTGGATTCGCGCTGGCATCGAGATAGTCACCGACCACCCCATTCAGCGCGGCGCGCAGCGCTTCGCGACTGTCCGGCGAAAACTCGAGCTCGCGTTTCGGCGTGACTGCCGCGAGCAGTGAATCGACACCGCCACCGACCTTGCGGGTGACACCGCGGATGCTGCGGTAGACGAATCCCGTGATACCGCCAGTCGGCTCTTCGATCGGCACGCCGAATACGCGCGGCAGCCGCGATACGTTGTGATGGAAGTTCTCGACCAGATCGGTCACGCCGAGCGTCGCATCCACGGCGAGCCGGCTGTAGGCACGCAGGTCGGATAGCGAGATAGGAGAATTCTTCAGCATCGAAACCTTTGCGGAAGCGGCAGGACGGAGTTTCCCGACGCCATCATGCCCGCGTCGGGTCGAGCCTGTGCTCTAACCTGTTCGCACAGGCTCCCTCCGTTCAGCCTTTGCGCACGGTATCGAGGATCTGACTGACGTTGATGGTGCGCGCCTTTTCCTGCATCTGCGGCAGGTACTGGGTACTGAGGCCCTTGGCCTCGCCAAGCACCGCGTTGAATGATTCACGCAGCAACTCGGTGGAAAGCACGCGACCGCCGGCGTAGTAGCGCTTGGCCACGTGGCCGAGTGCATAGGTGCTGGCGAAGCTCATGCCGGAGCTGACCGCCTGTCGTCCGATGCCGCGCAGAAGTCCGCCACCGATCGAACCGAGCAGGCCACCAAGGAGTTTGCGCCCGGCCTGTTCCAGGTACTGCGAGGTCAGACCCACGCCGGCGGTGGCGAGGAAGTCCTTGATGTGGCCGCGATCGAGCTCGAAACCGTAGGACTTGCCGATCCGGTAGACGAGCTTCATCTGCAGCGGAATGATCGCCATCGTCGCCAGCGATTCCGGCAGCAGCTCGAGCGCGCCGTTGAGAATCGACGAGTTGAGGATGCTCTTGTCGATCTCGGCATCGCTCATCGTCGAACTCAGACCTGCAGCGGCAGCCGCTACCGGCACCGCGGCAATCGCTTCCGCCTGTTGCGTGTACGCCTCGACCTGCTGTGCGCCGAGCCCGAGCGCGCCGCGCAATTCGCCGAGGAATGCGCGCTCGGCATCCGACTGCACGCCATCGGCATCGCAGACGCACACGGCCATTTCATAGGCGAGGTTTTTCGCTTCCGCCGTCTGCAGTGCCTGGGCGGAATCCGCCAGTGAGGTACGCTTGAGCAATACGTCCTGATACAGCGCCGCGATATTGAGTGTGCCTTCACCGGCCAGCGTATCGGCTATACCCTTGATCTGTGCGCGCTCGGTCTCGTTCTTGTCGCCATCGGCGAACGCCGCCATCAGGCTCAGCGTCAGGATCGCCTTCTGTTCCGTCTCGTTCATGCCAGTGCCTTTTTTCGTGTGAGGGTAATCTGTCGCACGGTAAGGGCGAAAAGTTCCGCCGTCGTCGCTCGCCCTGTGTGGCGAGATAGCGACATGCAGGCGTGCCCATGGCGCGGCACGCGCTCGTCCGCCTGATCGTCGTTGCACGCCGCCACGAAAGCGCCCGGCGCCGCATCGACTTCATGCAACTCCACATTGCGCATCCGGGCCCGAATGCAAGAGTGACTGACCTGGATCAGGATGCACGGATCAGCGACACATCGCCTGTTTTCCGGTGAGCGTGCGCGCCCGATCACGCGGTCCGGTGTGATGCCGCTCGCGGTCATCGAAAACGCGGAAAGGCCTCCGACTGCGGCACGCGTCGCACGGGCGCAGCATGATCAACCGGGAAGCGACATGCCGAGTGCGGCTTCGAGAAGTTGGCGAATCAGCGCTTGCACGGAAGCTGCGGCGCGCGCGTCGTATTGCCCGTTACTCTCGTCCATGTAGGTCACCTGCGCGAGTTCGAGCTGGATCGCATCGATGCCATCGCCCGGGTCACCGTAGTGCCGCGTGATGTAGCCGCCCTTGAAGCGACCGTCGATCACGAAACGATAATCGGCCTGCATTTCGAGCACGTCGGCGATGCGCCGAAGAACCTGCGGCGTGCAACTCGTACCGCTGGCAGTGCCGATGTTCACGTCGGGCAAGCGCCCCTCGAACAGGAAAGGTACGACGCTGCGGATCGAGTGACCTTCCCACAGCACGGCGCGGCCATGCATCGCGCGCAACCTGCGCAGTTCGTCTGCCAGCGCCTCGTGATACGGGCGCCACCACGTGTCGACGCGCGCGCGCACGGCAGCGGCATCCGGCTCGAGGCCCTCGCGGTAGACCGGTTCACCACTGAAGCGCACGGTCGGACACAGCCCGGTCGTGTTCTGACCCGGATACAGTGACACGTCCTCGGGCGAGCGGTTGAGGTCGATCACGTAACGCGAGTACTGCGGCACCAGCAATGAGGCGCCGGCCGACCGCGCGAAATCGTAGAGCTGCGCGACATGCCAGTCAGTATCGGGGAGTCGCCGGGCTTCCTCGGTCAGGGTCGCGGCCAACGACTCGGGCACAGCGGTGCCGTCATGCGGCACGCTGATCAGCAGGGGTAGCGAGCCGCGATGCAGGGTGAATGGCGACATGCGCGAGAGTCTAGCGCGATGGCAATCGCGCGCGTGGCTGCGAAGGCGAATCGAGGCGCAGGACCGTGCCGGCCTCGACCGTCCGCACATTCGATGCGCAGCCCGAGCATGCGCTGCATCCGCGCGCCGTGGCACAGCCTGCAGCGGCATCCGCCGCTGGCTGCAGGCGATCTCCGAGTCGTTGCAGCAAACGCGCGCGCTTCGGTTGCTGCAGTCGGCGCGAAAGCTGCGATTGCACGCGTTGCGCGACGGCGGGCAGCAGCCGACGAAACGCCACCAGAGCACACGCCATGACGAGCAAGGCGACGAGTCCGACGTCGACCAATGCGGCGAGGTTCATGCCAGCGCGCTCGCAACCTGATACGTCACCAGCGATGCAGCGTAAGCCAGCGCGAACAGGTAGCCGGCCATGATCCAGACCTGCCGCCACGAGTTCGTTTCGCGCCGCACAGTCGCCAGTGTCGACAGGCACATCGGTGCGAACACGTACCAGACCAGCAACGAAAGCGCAGTCGCCATCGACCACTGCGTGGCGACAATCGCCTGCAGGCCCTGCTCATTGCCGCCAAGTGCGTAGACCGTGGCCAGCGACGACACCGCGACCTCGCGTGCGGCGAGGCCCGGCACCAGCGCGATGCAGATCTGCCAGTTGAAACCTAGCGGTGCGAAGACGTATTCGAGCGCGTGACCGAGTTGACCGGCGAAGCTGGAGTTGATGGCGGGTCCGACCGCGCCTTCGGGCGGCGCGGGAAACGTGGCGAGGAACCACAGGATGACAGTCAGGGCGAGGATGATGCCGCCGACCCGCTTGATGAAGATCATCGCGCGTTCCCAGAGCCCGATGGCCAGGTCGCGCACATGTGGCAGGCGGTACGCCGGCAGTTCCATCAGCAACGCGTGCTCGCTCTTGTCCTTGCGCAGGCGCTTGATCAGCCACGCCACGGCGAGTGCGCTGACGATGCCGGCGACGTACAGCGCGAACAGCACGATGCCCTGCAGATTGAAGATACCGGCGACGTCGCGCTGCGGGATGAAGGCACCGATCAGCAAGGCATACACCGGCAGGCGTGCCGAACACGTCATCAGCGGCGCCACCATGATCGTGGCCAGGCGATCGCGTGGATCCTGAATGCTGCGCGTCGCCATGATCCCGGGGATCGCACAGGCGAAACTCGACAGCAGCGGAATGAACGAGCGACCGGTCAGGCCAACGCCACGCATGAGCCGGTCAAGCAGGAACGCCGCGCGCGGCAGGTATCCCGATTCCTCTAGCGCGAGGATGAACAGGAACAGGATCAGAATCTGCGGCAGGAACACGAGCACGCCGCCGACGCCGGCGAGTATGCCGTCGACCACGAGGCTCTGCAGCAACGGCATCGGAGCGAGCGAGGGCCCGATCACCTCACCGATGGCGCCGAAAGCCGCTTCGATTCCTCCCATCAACGGTTCGGCCCACGAGAACACGGCCTGGAAGATAAGGAACATCACCACGGCCAGTATCACCAGACCAAGTATCGGCTGCATGACGACCCGATCGATCGCGTCGTCGATCGCTGCCGTGCGCCGCGGCATGCTGACCGCGTCTGCGAGCATCGCGCGTACTTGCGCATGCAGGTCCGCACTGGCGTCGGACATGGCCGGTTCGGGAATGTCGGCATCGAGTCGGGCAATCAGCCCCGCCGCGCCATCACGTCGGATCGCCACCGTTTCGATGACCGGTATGCCGAGCGCCTTTTCGAGTCGCGCGACGTCAATCGTGATGCCGCGCCGTCGCGCGGCGTCCATCATGTTGAGCGCGAGCACCATCGGCCGACCGAGCCGGCGCAGTTCGAGCACGAAGCGCAGGTGGAGGCGCAGGTTGGTGGCATCGGCCACGCAAACGATGACATCCGGCAACGGTTCGCCGGCGAACGTACCGAGGCAGACGTCGCGCGTGATGACTTCGTCGGGACTCGCCGCATCGAGGCTGTACGCGCCCGGCAAGTCGAGCACGCGAAACGATCGGCCGGACGGCGCACTGAAGCGACCTTCCCTGCGTTCGACAGTGACGCCGGCGTAATTGGCCACCTTTTGCCGGGCACCGGTCAGCAGGTTGAACAAGGCGGTCTTGCCACTGTTCGGATTGCCAACCAGGGCCAGCGAACGATCGATGGCCAACGCGCTCACGGTGCCTGCTCGACGACGACGCGCGCGGCCTCGGCCGTGCGCAGGGCAAAGCGCGTGTAACCGATCTGCACGAGCAGCGGGTCGGCACCAAACGGGCCGCGACCAACCAGCCGCACCGGCTCGCCGTTGACGAAGCCGAGATCGCGCAGACGACGCGCAATCGGATCGACGGCAGCACAATCCTCGACGTGCTGGATGACTGCATCGGTATGCTGGGCGAGCTCGGACAGGCGCACGGATCGGCCGATGTAAATACGAATGGTTCGCATTATACGCCATGCGACGAGCAGATGGTTGGTCGCCGGTTGGCGGCGTCAAGGCTGCCGTGCCATCCCGGAACGCCTATCATCGCCAATCCCGCAACGGACCACGGCATGACCACAAACCTTTGCATCACGCGTCGCGCGAGCATCGTCGAGATCGCACTCGATCGTCCCGGCGTGCACAACGCGTTTGACGCCGCGTTGATCACCGAACTGACCGAAGCACTTGACGCGGCCGCCGCCGACAATGAGGTGCGCGCGCTCGTGCTGACAGGCAACGGCAGCACCTTCTCGGCCGGCGCCGATCTCGGCTGGATGCGCGGCATGGCTGCCGCCAGCGAGGCCGACAACCGCGACGACTCGCTGCGCCTCGCTCGACTCATGCGCACGCTCAATTTCCTGCCGAAACCGACCGTCGCGCGCGTCAACGGCTCAGCCTACGGTGGCGGTGTCGGCCTGATTGCGTGCTGCGATGTCGCCATCGGTGTCGAGTCGGCCAAGTTTTCGCTCAGCGAGGCCAAACTCGGACTCGTGCCGGCGGTGATCTCGCCGTATGTGGTTGCCGCGATCGGCGCACGCCAGGCGCGACGGTACTTCACCAGCGCCGAAGTATTCGATGCGCCGATGGCGTTGCACATCGGCCTGCTGCACGAGGTCACGTCGCCCGCGGAACTCGACGAAGCCGTCGCGCGTTGCCTGCATTTCCTGCTCAAGTGCGGCCCGGTCGCGCAACGTGAAGCCAAGCACCTCGCGCTCGGCATGGCCGGCGTGACGCTCGATGCAGCCGGTGCAATCGACCAGGCCAACGCGGCGCTGATCGCACGCCTGCGCGTCTCGGTCGAAGGCCAGGAAGGCCTCGGCGCCTTTCTCGACAAGCGCGCGCCC
>JBBSOU010000041.1:0-26788 GCA_038259445.1 Lysobacterales bacterium
CATGGCCGCACTCGCGCTGCTGCTGTTCACCGCATTGCCGTTCGTTGCCGCGCAGTTGCGCATGTCGCTGCATCCGCAGCTGGAAGAGAGCGAATCCTCAGCCTTCGATGCAGGCCTCGGTCGGATAGAGCAGGAGGCGATGCCGACGATTGCCGAAGCACCGCGCCCGCCACCCGCGCCGTCGGCAGGGCCAGGGCTGAACATGGATGGAGGCAATCAGAAGGAATGGAGGCACAAGGGATCGAGAGCGTCCGAGAGCGCCAACCTCGAGACCATCGTCGTCACCGGCTCGCGCGTGCGCGCAGTCGACCTGATCCAGAAGTACAGTTCCAACACGGTCGTACAGACCGGCGCCGGCGAGCCTGGTTGGCGCCTCGGCAACTCCTACACGCTCAACTGGAGCGGTCCGGTGTTGCCGGCACAGCACGTCGATCTGGTCGTCGCCAGCCCATGGCTGGTACGCAGCCTGCGCGTGATCATGGTGCTGCTGCTCGGCTGGCTTGTGTGGCGCGCGCTCGGCGCGCGTCGCCCACGCGCACCAGACGTATCGGCTTCGGCAGTGGCGATATCGGTGCTCGTGCTGTCGATGTCGATGCTGGTCGCGGCAACGCCTGCTGCAGCGCAGGGTTTTCCGCCGGATGATCTGCTCGCACAGTTGCGCGCGCGCCTGACCGAGGCGCCGGCGTGCGTACCGCAATGCGCGACCATTGCGAATGCGCAGGTGACTGCCGCTGGTGATGCGATCACGGTCGTACTCGAAGTGCATGCTGCCGAGCGCGTCGCACTGCCGTTGCCTGCAGACGACGGCAGCGCCGTGCTGCAAGCCGTGCGTGTCGATGGCGTGGTCAACGACGCCCTGCTGCGCGCAAACGGCAAGCCATGGATCGCGATGTCGCGCGGTGTGCATCGCATCGACATGCAGTTCACCGCGGTCGCCGACAAGGTCGATCTCGCCTTCGCAATGGCGCCACGCCATATCTCGTTCAGCGGTGATCGCTGGCAGGCCAGCGGCGTCGCCGAACAACGCCTGCTCACCGAAGCGCTGACGCTCGTTCGGGCCCGTGAGCAAAGCGATGCTGGACCGATGGCCGGGGCGCAGCAATTTCCGACCTACGTCCGCGTGACTCGCCGTATCCGCCTCGATCTCGACTGGAACATGTCGACCAATGTGTATCGAATGGCGCCCGTCGAAGGCGGCATCACGTTCGATGCGCCGGTCATCGATGGCGAGCGCGTGTCGACGCCGGGATTGCGCGTGCGCGACGGTCGCGTCACGGTCGCGCTTGCCGATGGCGTCGACCGTGCCGACTGGGACAGCACGCTGGAGAAGAAAGCAGAGCTGCGCCTGACCGCGCCGGCGCTCGGCGAGCACGCCGAAGTCTGGCGCGTGCTGGTCAGCCCGACCTGGCACGTCGACTTTGCCGGCGTTCCCGAAGCCGGTGTTGACGAGAACGACGATTCCAGCGACTACCGCGACTTCGAGTTCCATCCGTTGCCGGGCGAATCGCTGACCATGACGATCAGCAAGCCCGACGCCGTCGATGGCGCTACGCGTGCTATCGACAAGGTCGAACTCGGCAGCGAGTTCGGCCAGCGCGCGAGCACGCACACCTTGCGCTTCGATGTCCGCGCCAGCCAGGGCGGCCAGCAGTCGATCGCACTGCCGGCCACAGCCGAGGTGATATCGGTGATGCGCGCCAGCGTGGCAATGCCTGCGCGTGCGCTTGATGGCGCACTCAGCATTCCGCTGCAGCCCGGATCGCAATCGATCGAGGTGCGCTTTCGCGACAACGCCGGCATCGGCTTGAACGCAGCGACGCCGTCGGTGTCGCTCGGCTTGCCGTCGGCCAACATCGACCTGCGCGTGAGCATTCCGCGCGATCGCTGGCTGCTTGCGGCGAGCGGGCCTGCGGTCGGACCCGCGGTGCTGTTGTGGGGTGAGGTACTGGTCATGCTCGTGCTGGCGTGGTTGCTGTCCAGATGGCCGCATTCGCCTTTGCGCTTGCACCAGTGGCTGCTGCTCGGCATCGGTTTTTCGACCTTCTCGTGGATTGCGCTCGCCGTGGTTGTCGTCTGGCTGGTTGCGCTCGACTGGCGCGCGCGCGCGGCGGTGACGCCGAACTGGCGATTCAACGTCGGCCAGCTCGGCCTCGTCATGCTCACCGTGGTCGCGCTGTCGTGCCTTGTCGCCAGCATCCACAACGGCCTGCTGGGCGAGCCCGACATGGTCGTCAGCGGCAACGATTCCTACGGCCGCGACCTGAAATGGTTCGCCGATCGCAGCGACGACGCATTGCCGGTGGCGTCGGTGATTTCGCTGCCGTTGTGGATCTACAACGTGGTCATGCTCGCCTGGGCCTTGTGGCTGGCCGCGGCGGTGGTTGGCTGGTTGCGCCGCGGCTTTGCTGCATGGACCCGCGGTGGCTACTGGCGCGCATGGCGCGAACCCGGACTGGAGCCTGCCATCGACGTGCCATCGCCGCCGCCACCGGGCCCGACTGCCGCGTGAGTACCGTGCGTGAGCTGTTGCAGGCGTCGGTGGCGGCGGGGGATGCCGATGGCCGTCACGAGGTCGAACTGCTGCTCATGCACGCGCTCGATCGCGCGCGTGCATGGTTGTTCGCCAATGGGGGCAGTGAAGTCGATGACGCCATGACGGCGCGTTTCGCCGCCTTGCTGCAATCGCGTCGTGATGGCCAGCCGATCGCCTACCTGGTCGGCCAGCGTGGCTTCTGGACGCTCGATCTTGCCGTCGATGCAAACGTGCTGATTCCGCGCGCCGATACCGAGTTGCTGGTCGAGCTCGCTCTCGAGCACCTCACACTGGATGCCGATTGTGCGATCGCCGATCTTGGTACCGGCTCCGGCGCGATTGCGCTTGCGCTCGCCACGGAGCGGCCGCATGCACAGGTCCTGGCGAGCGACATCAGTGCCGGCGCACTCGATGTCGCGCGTTCCAATGCGGCGCGACTCGATATCGGCAACGTGCGCTTCGTGCAGGGCGACTGGTACCTGGCGCTCGAGGGCCAGCGCTTCGATGTCATCGTCTCGAATCCGCCCTACATTGCCTCGGGCGACGAGCATCTGCAGCGTGGCGACCTGCGCTTCGAGCCGCTGATCGCACTGGCCTCGGGCAGCGACGGTCTCGACGCGTTGCGCCGCATCATTGCCGACGCGCCGAGGCATCTACGTCCGCCAGGATGGCTGTTGCTCGAACACGGCTTTGACCAGGGCTCGGCAGTGCGCGCACTGCTGGCTGACGCACGCTTCACGCAGATCGAAACGATGCGCGACCTGTCCGGACACGAACGGGTCAGCCGCGCTCAGTGGTCCGGTGGCACATAGCCGGCCGGAGCCTCGGCGCCGCCCTGGAAAAAATACTTTTCCATTTCCACCGCAAGGAATGCGCGCGTGGCCGGATCGAGCGGACTGAGACGGTTCTCGTTGATCAGCATGGTCTGGTGCGCGAGCCACTCCGACCACGCCTGTTTCGACACGCTGTCGTAGATGCGCTTGCCCAAGTCGCCGGGCCAGGGGGCGAATGCGAGGCCTTCGGCTTCGCGGTCGAGCTTCACGCAATGAACGGTTCTCATCCAATGTCCTCTTCGGCGAGTGTCTGCAAAAGTTTCCGCACCGGCGCGGGCAGCCCGACGTCGACAAGTTGATCGAAGCGGAACCAGCCATGGCCGGCGTCGGCGATGCGATCATGACCGCCAGCGGCATCGAGCAGCAATGGCGAAACCTGCAATCGATAGTGACTGAACGTGTGCACGAAGCTCGACAGCTTCGTTCGTTCGCGTGCAATGAGGTTGAAGCGGTTGTCCAGCGCGTCTTCGGCCGACTCGTCGCCGCCGATTTCGGGCAGGCTCCAGAGACTCGCCCAGACGCCCGTCGGCGGGCGACGTTCGAGCAGCACCCGGCGATCATCGTCACGCACGATCAACATCGTCGTCGCGCGTTGCGGAATGGCGCGCGCGGGTTTGCGCTGCGGCAGTGCGGCGGTGAGTGAATCGCGACAGGCGAGGCAGCTGGTCGATAGCGGGCATTCGGTGCAACGCGGTCGACTACGCGTGCAGACCGTGGCGCCGAGGTCCATGATCGCCTGCGTGTAGTCGGCCACGCGTGACTTCGGCGTGTGCGCCCGCGCGTGCTGCCACAGCACATTCTGGATCGCGCTGCTGCCGGGCCAGCCGTGGATTGCGTGATGGCGCGCGAGTACACGGCGCACGTTGCCATCGAGGATCGCATGGCGGTCTCCGTAGGCCTGGGCGAGGATCGCCGCTGCAGTCGAGCGGCCAATGCCGGGCAGGGCGGACAGGGCGACGACGTCGCGCGGAAGCTCGCCAGCAAACTGCTCGACGCAGAGCTGTGCAGTGCGATGAAGGTTGCGTGCACGACTGTAGTAGCCGAGTCCTGACCACAGCGCGAGCACGCGATCGAGCGGTGCCTCGGCGAGCGCATGCAGGGTTGGCAACGCAACGATGAAGCGCTCGAAGTAGCCGATCACCGTGCGCACCTGGGTCTGCTGCAGCATGACCTCGCTGACCCATACGCGATATGCGCTGCGTGGATGCTGCCATGGCAGGTCGTGGCGGCCGTGATGGTCGAACCAGGCGAGCAGGTCGCGCGCGAAGCGGCCCAGCGGCGCGTGCGTGGCCGCGCTCAGTTCGTGCTGCCGAGCATCGACGGCAGCAGGCCATCAACGAAGGCCTCGGCATCGAACACGCGCAGGTCCTCGATGCCTTCGCCGAGACCGACGTAGCGGATCGGCAGTGCGAATTCACGCGCCAGTGCGAACAGCACGCCACCCTTGGCCGTGCCATCAAGCTTGGTCACCACCAGGCCAGTGACGCCGATCGATTCGCGGAACTGGCGTACCTGATTCACCGCGTTCTGGCCGGTGGTGCCGTCGATCACCATCAGCACCTCATGCGGTGCCTGCGCATCGATCTTGCCAAGCACGCGACGGATCTTGCCGAGTTCATCCATCAGCCCGATCTGGGTATGCAGTCGTCCCGCGGTATCGGCGATGAGTACGTCGGTGCCGCGTGCGCGCGCTGTCTGCAGCGCATCGAAGATCACGCTGGCCGAGTCGGCGCCGGAGCCCTGGGCAATCACCGGTACGTCGTTGCGCTCGCCCCAGGCCTTCAGCTGTTCGACTGCCGCGGCGCGGAACGTGTCGCCGGCGGCGAGCATCAGGGCGCGGCCTTCCGACTGGAACCGTCGCGCAAGTTTGCCGATCGTGGTGGTCTTGCCGACGCCGTTGACGCCGACCATCAGCAGCACGAACGGTCGCTGGCCTTCGATGACGAGCGGCTTCTGCACGGGCGCCAGTGCCGCGACGAGGTCGCTGCGCAATGCGCGCAGCAACGCATTGGAGTCGGCGAACTCGCGCTTGTCGATGCGCTTGCGCAGTTCTTCGACGAGCGAGGTCGCCGTCGCGATGCCGACATCGGCCGTGATCAGGCAGGTTTCGAGTTCCTCGAGGAGGTCCTCGTCGAGCTTCGGATTGCGCGCGAACAAACCACCGAGGCCGCGCGCGAGGCCGCTGCCGGACAAGCGTTCACGCCAGCTGCGTTTGGTCGCCGTCGCCGGCGCAGCAGGCTCCGGCAACTCGACGACGGCGCCAACTTCCTCGACAACCGGCGGCGGCGGAGCAGGCGCCGGCGTGTCGATGACCGCATCGACAGGCGGCGTGCCCTTCTTCCAGAATTTCAGCATTGATCGATCGGTTCGATGAAAACGTCCGCCGGCATGCTATCACTGCCGCTTTCAACGGTTGCCTGGGATACTCTGATCACGTCTGTACGGGCAGTGCGGCCGTATCCTCTTGAATCCAGTGACGGGGTGATGTCCACAAGGCGCTTGCGCCGGCGCGCGCGGCTTGCCGAGGCCATCAGCCGCAACGGCGCCACGCGCACTACTACGCGAGCCTTGTGGACATCATGGCGCCTGCGTAGACCTGGTCAGAGCAACCCTCGGAGGTAGCGCGTGCGTTCACGGTCGGGCCAGACATCGCGCAGCACGGGCGGATCCCTGCGCATCGTCGCCGGCACGCTGCGCGGCAGTCGTCTGCTGGTGGGCGATGTCGACGGGCTGCGTCCGACCAGCGATCGCGTGCGCGAAACCCTGTTCAACTGGCTAGCGCCGGTAATCGACGGCGCGCGCTGCCTCGATCTGTTTGCCGGTACCGGAGCGCTCGGCATCGAGGCGATTTCACGCGGCGCCGCGCAATGCACGTTTGTCGAACGTGACCGCGTGCTCGCCCAGGCTCTGCGTGACAACCTGAAACGTCTCAAGATCGACAATGTCGATGTCGTCGAGACCGATGCGCTGGCCTGGCTCGAATGCGATTCACGCGCATTCGACGTCGTCTTCGTTGACCCGCCGTTCGCGCGCGACATGTGGGCGCAGGCTCTGGCATCGCTCGAACGCGGCGGATGGCTGAAGCACAGCGCGTGGATTCATGTCGAAGCTCCGTTGTCGGCGCACTTCGCGTTGCCAGCCACCTGGGCCGTTCATCGCTCGGCGCACGCCGGCAGCGTGCATTACGCGCTCTATCGTCGGCAGGTGCCCGATCCGCTAAGCTAGCCGGGTTTCGTCCGCAATGCAGGCCGCTGATGTCCGTCTCCTTGTCGCGAGCGCGCGTCGCCGTTTATCCGGGCACGTTCGATCCGATCACCAATGGCCACATCGACCTGGTCCACCGCGCCGCGCCGCTGTTTGACCGGCTTGTCGTCGCGATTGCCGACAGCCAGTCCAAGGGTCCGTGCTTCACTCTGGCCGAACGCATAGAACTGGCGCGCGAGGCTCTCGGTGACATCGGCAATGTCGAGGTGGTCGGTTTCGCGACGTTGCTGGCCCGATTCGTCGACGAGATCGGCGCCGGCGTGATCCTGCGCGGTCTGCGCGCGGTTTCGGATTTCGAGTACGAGTTCCAGCTCGCCAGCATGAACCGGCATCTCATTCCGCAGGCCGAGACGCTGTTCCTGACGCCAGCGGAGCAGTACAGCTTTATTTCCTCGTCACTGGTGCGCGAGATCGCGCGTCTTGGTGGCGATGTTTCCGGGTTTGTCCACCCGGTCGTCCAGCAGGCGCTCGCGCGTCGCTGGTCCAACCCAGCATCACCTTGATAGGGAGTCCAGCACCATGTCCAGAAATTCCTTCGCACTCGTCGCCGCTGCTGCCGTCATGTCTCTGGCGCTCGGCGCCTGCGATTCGAAAACCGCCGAGCAGGCGCCCGCGGCTGCCGTGGCGACTGCGGCCGTGGCGATGCCGACCGATCCGAAGGATTCGGCAGCGTGGAAGAACTACCTTGCCGATGTCGTCAAGAAGAACATGCAGGAGGTCAAATCGACCCGGCCTTACATGTACTTCGTGCCGGCTGGTGCCGATGCCGAACTCGATCGCAGCAATCAGCTCGACAACGTCCAGGGCGTCATCGCCCGCGGCGTGTTGCCGGGCAACATGATCGCCTTCGGCGGCCCGGATTCGGCCACCACCGCAAACCTCGTCGTCGACGCATTCGCCGAAGGCCAGCCGAACACGTTGAAGGACGTCGTTGTCCTGTTCGTCGGCGCAGAGGCCGATCGTGCGCGTGCCGAGGCAGCCGTCGCCACGGTTGGTGCGACCTATCGCTTTGCCGAGATGAAGTGAGCGGCGATCGACAGCGTGTGTCGACGTCGAGCGATTGCCGGCAGTGCCCGACGGCGCTGCCTGCCGCGTCGTTTCGAGTGTGCCCGTGTCGCTGAAGATCACCGACCAGTGCATCAACTGCGATGTCTGTGAACCGGTCTGCCCGAATCGGGCAATCTCGGCGGGCAGCGAGTACTTCGAGATCGCGCCAGCGCTGTGTACCGAATGCGTCGGGCATTTCGATGTTCCGCAATGTATCGAAGTATGTCCGGTGGAATGCATCATGATCGATGACGAACGTGCGGAAACGCGCGAGCAGTTGATGGACAGGTATGCCGTACTGACCAAGGCCAGCAGCAAATGATTCGAACTGCCCTGATGTTTTCGCTTGCGCTGCTGCTCGCCGCCTGTGACGCGCGGCCGCCGCAGTCCGAGGCCCACGCCAGTGCAGCAGCCCTGCCGCAGACGGCTGCCGCACCGACACCGAAACCGACCCCGGTTGCGGCGAATGCGGGTCCCGGCCGGGCGGCGATCGCAAGTGCGCATGCATTGGCCACTGACGCGGGCCTCGAAGTACTCGCGAAGGGCGGCAACGCGTTCGATGCGGCGATCGCGGTTGGCGCCGCACTGGCCGTTGTCGAACCACAGAGTTCCGGCATTGGTGGCGGCGGATTCTTCCTGCTGCATCGGGCCAGTGACGGCAAGCAGGTGTTTCTTGACGCGCGTGAAACGGCGCCGGCGGCAAGCAAGTCCGAGTTGTGGGCCGATGCCGAGGGCAAGATCGATCGCGACAAGTCGATCAACGGTCCGATGTCGGCCGGCATTCCGGGCGAGCCGGCGGCATACACGTGGCTGGCGAAAAACTACGGCAAGCTGCCGTTGTCGGAATCGCTCGCGCCTGCGATCCGGCTCGCGCGTGACGGCTTCCCGGTGTATTCGCGGCTGGCCAAAAGCATCGCGATGCGCAAGCCGGTGATTTCGCGCTGGCCGGCCTCCGCTGGCCTTTACCTCGTCGACGGCGAGGCGCCTGCGCAGGATTCGATCTGGCGCAGCGAGGACCTCGCCGCCACCCTCGAGCGCATCGCCGAGTCGGGAGACGATGGCTTCTATCGCGGCGAGTTCGCCGCCAGGCTCGTCGATGCGGTGCGTGCGGCCGGTGGCATATGGACGCTTGAAGACCTCGCCGCCTACACCGTTCGCGAGCGCGAGCCGCTCATCGTCGACTACCGCGGCTGGAAAATCGTGACCGCGCCGCCGCCATCCTCGGGCGGTATCGCGCTCGCGGAGATGTTCAACATCCTTGCCGGTTACGACCTGTCCAAGCGCGATCGCGTGCAGCGAACGCACTTGACGATCGAGGCGATGCGCCGTGCCTACCGCGATCGCGCCGAGTACCTTGGCGACCCTGATCACGTGCAGATGCCGATCGCCGAACTCACCAGCCCGTTGTACGCGGCCGGATTGCGCGCATCGATCCATCCCGACAAGGCCACGCCGAGTGATGCCCTGCCGGGTTACATGGCGCCGAACGAGTCCGACCACACGACGCACTATTCGATCATCGACGCCGAAGGCAACATGGCCGCGGTGACCAAGACCGTTAACCTGACCCTCGGCTCGGGCTTCGTCGTTGCCGGCACCGGTTTCGTGCTCAACAACGAAATGGACGATTTCGCCCTGCTGCCGGGCCAGGCGAATGCATTCGGCCTGGTTGGCGGCGCGGCCAACGCCCCGAAGGCCGGACGTCGACCGCTGTCATCGATGACGCCAAGCTTCGTCATCGGCGAGGATCGCGTCGGCGTGATCGGCACGCCAGGTGGCAGCCGCATCATCACGATGGTGCTCGAGGGAATCCTCGCCTACATTGACGGACAGGCGCCAGACGTTGTCGTCGCCAACCCGCGTTTCCATCACCAGTACCTTCCAGATGTGGTCTCCGCCGAACCGGGCGCCTTCACGCGTGAGGAAGCAAAGGCACTCGGCGCGATGGGTCATATCATCAATGACGCCGAACGCACCTGGGGGCTGATGAACATGGTTGCCTGGGACCGTCGTGCCAACACGCTCAGCGCCGGCTCCGATCCGCGCGAGGAAGTCAGCAGTGCGAAGGTGCAATAGCCGATGAAACTGTGGTCACTGATGGGCAATTCGCAACGTCTCGACGGCGGCGCAATGTTCGGCAATGCGCCGAAGGCGGTCTGGCAGAAGTGGATCGCCGCCGACGACGGCAACGGCATTCCGCTGGCATGTCGCTGCCTGCTGGTCGAGTTCGACGATGGGCGCAAGGTACTTTTCGAAACCGGTATCGGCGCGTTCCTTGAACCGAAACTGCGCGCACGCTACGGCGTGGTCGAGGATCGACATGTGCTGCTCGATTCGCTTGCTGCCGCCGGTTTAAGCGATGCGGACATCGATGTCGTCGTGCTCTCGCACCTGCACTTCGATCATGCCGGCGGCCTGCTCGCGGCATGGTCGGAAGGTGCGCCGCCGCAGCTTCTGTTCCCGAATGCACGGTTCGTCGTCGGCGACCGGCACTGGCAGCGAGCGCTCGATCCGCACCCGCGCGACAAGGCCTCGTTCATCGCCGATCTGCCCGCATTGCTGAAGGCGAGCGGGCGCCTCGAACTTGTCGACGCGAAGACCACGCCGGCGCTCGGCGAGCGCGTTCACTTCACGTTCTCCGACGGCCACACGCCGGGGCTGATGCTCGCCGAGGTCGTCGCCGAGGCCGGCGGCGTGGTGTTCTGCGCGGACCTCGTGCCCGGTCGTCCGTGGGTGCATCTGCCGATCACGATGGGCTACGATCGCTTTCCCGAATTGCTGATCGACGAGAAGCGCGCGTTTCTCGACGACAAGATCGCGCGCAACGTCCGGCTGTTCTTCACGCACGACACCGCGTGTGCGCTGGCGGGCGTCGAACGCGATGCTGGCGGTCGTTACGTGACTGTCGACGAACAGGCGCAACTGAGCGGGCTCGCGCTTGCCGCATGATGGCGTCAACCTCAAGGAAATTTCGATGCGCAACCTGAAACTCATCGTCTCCGTGGTGCTGTCCTCGGCCTGTGCCTTCGCATTCGCTGACGGCCCCGGCAGCAGCGGACACGAACGCGAGCCAGTTGCTGCCGTTCCGGTGCAGCAGATTGCCGCCGGTGATGTCTACGGCGCGCCGCTGCCGGAGATCGCGCCCGCGCCTGTTTCGATCGATGCGCTGATGGCGAACCCCGGTGACCATCTCGGCAAACCGGCGGCATATAGCGGGCGCATCACCCAGGTCTGCCAGAAAAAGGGTTGCTGGCTGGTGCTGACCGGCGACAACGGCGGCTTCGCACGTGTCGCCATGCGCGATCACGCCTACGGTGTGCCCAAGGATGCCAGCGGCCCGGCGATCGTCTACGGTACGGTCAGCGAGAAGGTGCATTCGGCAGACGAAATCGCGCACCTGATCAAGGACGGTGCGAAGGCGCCGGCTCCGCGCGAACTCAGTATCGATGCGGCGTCGGTGCTGATCGGCAAGGCCGGCTGAGGCGACGAACGGGCAGGGGCGGAGCATGCAGGTGTCGAGCCGTCGAGCGGTCGCGAGCATCGTGCTCATTGCACTCATTGCGGTGACCGTCGCGATCGCGTGGTGGCAGCGATCGGGCGAACCGGTCGCTGCAGTCGCTGATTCGGTATTCGAGGTCAGCAGCGCTGTTGTCGACCCGGTCAACGAGGGCAAGCCGATCCGTCTTGTCGGCAATCTCGTGGTTGTTGATCCGGCCGCTGATCAGGAACTCGGTGTCGGAAGCGATGCCGCCGTATTGCTGCGCACGGTCGAGATGTATCAATGGCAGGAGCAATGCATTGCCGATGCCTGCGGCCAGAACGGCACTTGGTCGGCCCGGCGCATCGATTCTTCGGCATTCCGCGAGCAGGCCGGCCGCGAGAATCCCGGCGAGTTGCCATTCAGGAGCGCTCGATTCGATGCGCGTGAGGTTCGACTGGGCGCTTTCCTGGTTGATCCGGCGCTGCTGAAGGAAGCCGAGTCGATCACTCGACCGGTGTATGTGAGGGACCTGCTGCCGAATCTCGCGGCGATCTTCCGCGACGACAACGGCGTGCTCTATTCGGGTGAAGATTCCGGCGCGCCGGCGATCGGCGATCTTCGCGTCAGCTATCGCGTTGTGCCTGCGTCGCAGACCACGCGCGTCGGCGTGCAGCAGGGTGAGCGCATCATCGACGCACCGTCGCCAACTACCGACTGAACAAGAGAAACGCATGCGCATCACCGGATTATATGCAGCACTCTCGGCATTGCTCGTGCTCTGGCTGGCAGTGCGTGTCATGCAGCAGCGACGTATAAGCCGCATCGGCATCGGTGACGGTGGCGACCGCGAACTGTTCCGGCGCATTCGCGTGCATGCCAACGCGATCGAGTACCTGCCGATCGCGCTGTTGCTGCTGCTGATCACCGAGATCAACCAGACCCAGGCCTGGATCGTGCACGTGGCCGGCGTCGCGATCGTCATCGGCCGCATCCTGCATGCAGCGGGCCTGTCTCGCTCATCGGGTCCGAGTACCGGGCGCGTGGTCGGCACGCTGCTGACGCTGGTCGTGGTCGTCGGCCTCTCGTTGCTGTTGATCTGGCAATACCTTGGCGTGCTGGTGTTGTCCTGAAAGGATCACGATGACGTGTCATGGCACGCGCATGAGATTCTCGTTCTCGATGAAGTACAAGCCGGCGAACATGCGCGGATCGACCAGGTAGCCCGCGGCCATCTGCGTCACCAGCCATCGCGGAGCGTCGCTGCGCGGAATTTCGTGCACGATGATCTGCTCGGTCTCGTCGCCGCCACCACTGTCGACACGCGAGAGATCCCAGGCGCGCACGAACGACAGGATTTCATTGCTCATCCCCGCCGAACTCGGCCCGGACATGAGGAACTCGATGCGCGCAGCGCGATAGCCGGTTTCCTCGACAAGTTCGCGATGCGCCGCGGCGATCGCGTCTTCGTGCATGCTCTCGACCTGGTCGCCGACCAGTCCGGCTGGCATCTCGATCGTGCGCCGCTCGAGCGCCGGACGGAACTGTTCGACGAACAGGACGTTGTCATCGGCAGTCACGGCGATGATGACCACCCCTCCGCCGGGATTGGTGCGTTCGGCGAATTCCCAGCGTCCGCGCTTCCTCAGCCGCAGCCAGGTACCGTTGCAAAGCGTGATTGTTTCGGTCATCGTGTCCGGCTCCCTGAAACTTTTGCGGGCGAGGCGTGGTCTCCACCGCCTCATATCCCGACAGCATCCAAGGTTAACAAGATGAAGATCAAGCGACTTCTGTGCGGACTCGTCGTACTGGCGTGCGTGCAGTCCGTTTCCGCGCAGGAAAGCAAGGACAAGCCGGCACAGCGTCCGACGCGCGACCCGATGACGTTGACCGAGGAGCAGGTCGCCGAAATCAGGATGCCGACCGTGTTGCAGCGGCTCGTCACAGGCTATGCCAAGGCCGGAGACCGCCAGCGTCAGTCGTGGGCGCTGGCCAAACTGGTCGAGATCTACCCGAACTCGGGAGATCGCAAGATCGAGCTCGCCGTGCTTTATGCATCGCTTGGTGAAAAGAGCAAAACCTACGACCTGCTCATGAAGATGAAGGCGCAGGGCTTCGGCTACGACCTTGCCGGCGATCCGCGTTTCGAGAAGGTGTCCGACACCAAGGTCTGGACCTACGTGGTCGACAACCTCAAGGCGAACCTCGCGGTGTTCGGCGAAGGCAAGGTCGCGTTTGAGTTGCCCAAAGGCGACACCTTGTTCGAATCGCTCGGCTGGGACCCGAAACGCAAGCAGTTCCTGGTCGGCAGCGCGCGTGAAGGCAAGGTTTACCTTTCCGACGACAAGGGCAGGCTCAAGGATTTCATCGCGCCGAACTCCACCAATGGAATGTGGAGCGTGTACGGACTCGCCGTCGATGCCGAGCGCGACCTGCTGTATGTCGCGTCGACCGCGTCAGTGTTCTACACCGCCTTCAACCAGAACGACTTCGGCAAAGCCGGCATCTTCAAGTTCCAGTTGTCGAGCGGAAAGTTCCTCGATCGCTACGTGCTCTCCGGCAATGGCGTCAACACCCTGTCGACGATCACCGTCGGCAAGGGTGGCCAGGTGTTCGCCGCTGATGGCGTGCGCAACATCATCTACACGATCGATGGCGACAAGCTCAAGGTGATCGCTGCCGATCCGTCACTGCCGAGCATCCGCGGCCTGGCCGCGAGTGACGACGGCAAGCTGCTGTTCTTCGCCGACTACGAACTCGGCATCTTCGGTGTACATCTCGGAACCGGGGCCGGCTTCGCCGTCGACTACAACCGCGAATCGCTCGTGCTCGGCGGCATCGATGGCCTGTACTGGCACGATGGCACGCTGATCGCGATAGAGAACGGCATGGCGCCCAAGCGCGTGGTGCGGCTGAGCCTGTCTCCGGAAGGTCGCAGCGTTACCAAGGTCATGCCGATCGATGTGGCCAATCCGGCGTTCGACTTGCCGACCTACGGCGCGGTCGTCGGTGAAGACCTCTACTTCATCGCCAACAGCCAGAAAGGCTTGTATGGACAGTACGGTGAACTGAAGACCGGTTCGTCGCCGCAGCCGGTGAAGATTTTCCGCAGCAACATGCGCTTCGCCTGGGGCGAAAGCGGCATCACGACCAACGCCGTGCCGGTGCGCAAGGCGCCGTTCGAGGAAGGCAAGGAACTGATCCGGCAGGAGCCGACACTCGGCAAGCCGGCGCCGCAGCCAACACCACCGGAGCCTGCGAAGAAGGACTGAAGTCAGTCGCCGTCGAGCGCGCGCACGCGCGCTCGCGTCATCGGGCCGAGGCGCAGGCGGTCGAACAATTGCTCGATTACGCTGTAGTCACGAGATCGACGCGTGTAGCCGTCGATCGAGAGCGGCACCGGTGCGTCGAGCGCGATGCCGGTCAGCGAACGCGAGAGACGCGCCAGCGCGGCATGTTCGCGCAGGCGCAGTGAGGCCGCGGCCGAGCCGCGCATGCGCAGGAATGCCACTTCATCCGATCGCTCAAGCAATGCCTCGAGCGTGCCGAAATGCGCGAGCAGGATCGCCGCGGTTTTCGCGCCGATGCCCGGCACACCGGGAATGTTGTCGACCGCATCGCCGGTCAGGGCAAGATAGTCGGCGACCTGGTCGGGACGCACGCCAAGTCGCAGCTTGACGCCGTGCGCATCCCAGCGCTGGTTGCGCGCGAAGTCCCACTGCTCGACCCGATCACACACCAGTTGTCCAAAGTCCTTGTCGGCCGAGACGATCACGGCGCCGCAGTCGATCCGCGCCAGTGCGTCGACCGCGCTGCCGATCAGGTCGTCGGCCTCGTAAGTGATGTCGGTCAGCACGGTCAGGCCGAGCTTCGCGGCGACCTCACGGCAATACTCGAATTGGCGCACCAGTTCGGCGGGCGGCAGTTCGCGGTTGGCCTTGTACTCGGGATAGATCGCGTTGCGGAACGACGAAGTCAGCGACTGGTCGAACGCAACCGCCATATGGCTCGGCCTTGCACGTTCGAGCAACTCGAGCAGAAAGCGCGTGAAGCCGTGCACGGCGTTGACCGGATGGCCATCGACATCGGTGAAGTCCGGCGGGATCGAATGCCACGCGCGGAACACGTAGAGACTTGCATCAATGAGGTGGACAACCGGTTGCATGCGTTCAGCCGATCCACTCACCGAGCACATCCTCAAGTGCCGGACGTGCATGCTCGCTGGCCGCCTGGAGCACGCTGCCGACATGCACGAAACCGATGACGTTCTCGTTGCCGGACAGGCCGAGCACTGCGGACACGTCGGCATCATAGGCAGCCCAGCCGGTCAGCCACTGCGCGCCGTAGCCGAGTGCCTGTGCCGCGAGCAGCACGTTGTAGGCGACGCAGCCGGCTGACAGCATCTGTTCCTGCAACGGCACCTTGTGCCCGGCCGTCGTTCGCGCGATGACGACGACGATCACCGGCGCGGCGTTGAACCGGTTGCGGTCCTTGTCGAGCGCGGCGGCCGGCGTGTCCGCATCGTTGCGCGCATGGATCCCGGCGAGTTTTGCGCCGAGCGCCTGGCGTGCTTCATCGCGCACCAGCAGCAGGCGGAATGGCGACAGTCGACCATGGTCGGGTACGCGGATCGCGGCACGCAACATCGCCTCTAGAGCGGCCGCATCAGGGCCCGGCAGGCCCAGTTGCCGTGACGGCACCGACAGGCGCTCGTTGAGCAGTTCGATCGACATGCGCAGACTCCAGACAGAGAGGCCAAGTGTAGTCGCGGAGCTTACCGTGCGTGCACAGTTGGGCTAGGATGCCGGTCGGACATCGTGTCGGGGAGGGGCCATGTCGGTCGTTGTTGCGGTACTGCGCGAATCCGCGCCGGGCGAGCGTCGCGTTGCGTTGACTCCCGAAATCGCCAAGAAGCTCAAGGCGCGTGGCGCGCAGATCGTCATCGAGAAGGGTGCTGCCGAGTCGGCGTATTTCGCCGATGCGCAGTTCGCCGACGTTGACGTGGTCGCCGACGGTGCGGCTGCGCTGGCACGCGCCGATGTGCTGCTGCGCGTGCAGCCGCCGTCGATCAGCGAGATCGCCGGACTGCGTGAGGGCAGCGTGGTCATCGCGCACCTGCAGCCTCATCTCGATCCGGAACGCGTCAAGGCGTTGCGCGATCGCAGGATAACTGCGTTCGCGATGGAACTGCTGCCGCGCACGACCCGCGCGCAGGCCATGGACGTGCTGTCGTCGCAGGCTGGCGTCACCGGCTACAAGGCCGTGCTGATTGCCGCCGACGCGGCGCCGAAATTCTTCCCGATGCTGACCACCGCGGCCGGCACGATCCGGCCGAGCAAGGTGCTGATCGTCGGCGCCGGCGTCGCTGGCCTGCAGGCGATAGCGACAGCGCGGCGGCTCGGCGCGCAGGTTGAAGGGTTCGACGTGCGTCCGGAGACGCGCGAGCAGATCGAATCTCTCGGTGCGAAGTTCCTCGATCTCGGCGTGTCCGCTGCCGGCAGCGGCGGCTATGCGCGCGAGCTGACTGCCGAGGAACGCGAACAGCAGCAGAAAGCGCTGGCCGATCACCTCAAGGGCATCGACGTGGTCGTCACCACCGCTGCGGTGCCCGGACGTCGCGCACCGCGCATCATCAGTGCGGCGATGATCGCCGGCATGAAGCCCGGTGCCGTTATCGTCGACATCGCTGCGGAATCAGGCGGCAATACCGAATTGAGCGAAGCCGGCAAGACCGTGGTCACGGCCAACGGCGTCAGCATCATCGGTACCGTCAACCTGCCGGCGACGACGCCGATCCATGCCAGCGAGATGTATGCACGCAATCTCTACAACTTCCTCGAGCTGTCGCTCAAGGATGGCGCGCTCGTGCTTGACTGGGAGGACGAATTGATCGCCAAGACGTGTCTCACGCATGCCGGGGAGATCCGGCATGAAGCGACCAAACAGCTCGTCGAAGGGGCCACGCCATGATCGATGGATTTCTCGCCTTGTGGATCTTCATGCTGTCGGCATTCACCGGCAAGGAGATCATCGGCCGCGTGCCGGTCATTTTGCACACGCCGCTGATGTCGGGCTCGAACTTCGTGCACGGCATCGTGCTGGTCGGCGCGATGATCGCGCTGTCGCATGCGCAAACGACGCTGACCCAGGTGATCGGCTTCATCGGTGTCGCCCTCGGTGCGGGCAACGCGGCCGGCGGTTATGTGGTTACCGAACGCATGCTCGAGATGTTCAAGTCGAGCAAGGACAAGAAGTAGCGCGATTCGCATCGGTGCACAGTGCGCACCGGTTCGTGAAATCGCGACGTCGTCGCCGGCACGCTGGCGAAGCGCAGACAATTTTCCGGGGATAACGCGCATGGAATTTGATCAGACACTGGAGTTGGCCGCCAAGGCGAGCTACTTCCTCGCCGCCGTGCTGTTCATCCTCGGCATCAAGCGCATGGCCTCGCCGGTCACTGCGCGCAAGGGCATCGTCCAGGCCGGCATCGGCATGGTCATCGCCACGTTGGCGACGTTTGCGATCACCGGCGGCAACAACCTGGCTCTCATCGTCCTCGGCATCGTCGTCGGCGTTGTGCCGACCTGGCTGTGGGGCAAGAAGGTCGCGATGACCGACATGCCGCAGATGGTCGCGCTGTTCAACGGCATGGGTGGCGGGTCGGCCGCGGCGATCGGCGCCGGCGAGCTGCTCAAGTTTTCCGACCCGGCTTCGGGTTCACATTCGCTGATCATCGTTTCGCTGGCCGTGCTCGGTGCACTGATCGGCTCGGTATCGATGACCGGTTCGGTGATCGCCTGGGCCAAGCTCGACGGCCGCATGGACAAGCGCTTCAACTTCCCGGGCCAGCAGGTGTTCAATTTCGCGGTGTTCGCGGCGGCGGTGATCGCCGGCATCGCACTGGTGGCGTGGGAGGTCAACGTCTGGCTGATCGTTGCGTTCTTTGTGCTCGCGCTTGCCTTCGGTGTATTGATGACGTTGCCGATCGGCGGCGCCGACATGCCGGTGGTGATCTCGCTTTTCAACGCGCTGACCGGTCTTGCGGTCGCGTTCGAAGGCTACGTGATGGGTATCGAGGCGCTGATCGTCGCCGGCATGGTCGTCGGTGCGGCCGGAACCTACCTGACCCAGCTCATGGCCAAGGCGATGAACCGGCCAATCAGTGGCGTGCTGTTCTCGAACTTCGGTGGTGGCGGCAGTGGCGAGGCGATTGCCGGCGCGCAGAAGTCGATCGAAGCGAGTGATGCCGCGTCGCTGCTGTACATGGCCGAGAAGGTCATCATCGTGCCGGGATACGGCATGGCTGTGGCCCAGGCGCAGCACAAGATCTGGGAGCTTTCACAGTCGCTGATCAAGGCCGGCAAGGAAGTGAAATTCGCGATCCACCCGGTGGCCGGGCGCATGCCGGGTCACATGAACGTGCTGCTGGCCGAGGCCGGCGTACCGTACGACCTGATCGCCGACATGGACGACATCAATCCCGAGTTCAAGACCTGCGACGTTGCCATCGTCATCGGCGCCAACGACGTGGTCAATCCGGCGGCGAAAACCGACAAGTCCTCGCCGATCTTCGGCATGCCGATCCTCGACGTGGTCAACTCGCGCCAGACCATCGTCATCAAGCGCGGCAAGGGCACCGGCTTTGCCGGCATCGAGAACGCGCTGTTCTACGCCGACAACACGCGCCTGCTGTACGCCGACGGCAAGGAAGCCGCCAGCCAACTCATTGCTGAGCTGAAGGCCGTCGAAGGCGGCGGCGGGCACTAGGGTGCTCTGATCGAGCATGCGCAGGCAGTGCGGTGACGCCTGTGCAGGCATCAGAATTTGCCCAAGGGAACACCGCGACCTCTCAAGCCTTTGAGGGCCGCCATACCAGCCAGGCCGACAGCACGACGGCAATCAGTACCGTCGCAACGCGCCAGGTGGTCAGGTCGGCCCAGGCGACTGCGCCGGCCATTTCAGGGCCAATGCTCATGACCGTCGAACGCAGCGGCAGCCCGAGGAACGCGGCGACCTTGGCCGCAGCGAGCAGGTAGCCGGCGTAGACGAAGGCCAATCCGGTGAACGTGGCGGCGATCGCCGCGCCGAGTCGCGAGTGCGAGAAGCCGTTCGAACGCAATGCCCACGCGACCATGATCGCAAGCGGGATGCCGAAGAACATAAGGTCGAGGTACACCTGCAGTGCGATCACGCACCACACCGCGCCGGCAGCCAGCGCGCACATCAGCGCGGTGAGCACGCCGATCGTGCGTGAACCGCGCTGCCTGGCGCGCGCCGTCACCGAGTCCATGCGGGCATCTTGCAGGCGGCTTCATTCAGTCGCTCGAGGTTTTCGTGCATCCGGTGTCCGAGCCGATTGGCAAGCACGGATCATAGCGGCAGGCGAAGCAACCGGTAAGCGTCGCAGGTCACGGCCGACGCGATCAGGTGAGCGGCACTCGCGACAGACTTCGGCGACCGAGGAGTTTCCCTGCGTCAATGATCACCGAGCAGGCGCAACACCGACTGCGGCACAGCCATGCCGGTCGTCACGTCATCGGCCGGCACCGGCGATGCATGCGATGACTGCAGCGGCACCACGCCCGACCAGACCGGCAGCCCGGCGTCGGCAGGGTCATCTTTCGGTCCACCCGTTCGGATCTTTGCGCTGGCGTCTTCGATGTCGAAACGCAGAAGCGTCGTGGCGGACAGTTCGTTGCGGTCGGCAGCGCGTGACTCCTCGGCCCGACCCGGCACGATCGCGTCGACGAAGCGCGCGAATGCAGCGGCCTTGAGGGCATCGTCGGTCACCGGCGTGGCGCGACCAAACGCAACCACCGAACGGTAGTTGACCGAGTGGTGGAAGTGCGAGCGCGCGAGCACGAGGCCATCGACCAGGGTTACGCACACGCAGGCATCGATACCTTCACCGAGCGTTCGCAGCAGCCGGCTTGCGATCGATCCGTGCAACATCAACGCGTTGCCTTCGCGCGCGTACAGCATCGGGATAACGAACGGCTGGCCCGAGGTGTCGGCGAACGACACGTGCGCAATCCAGCTCGCGTCGAGCACGGCGTGCACGGTGTTCTCGTCATAGTGCGCGCGCTGGCGGACGCGCTTGATCTGGTTGCGTTGGCGTGACTGCATGGCTTGCTCCGGATGCATCGACGGTCGCGCCTTGAAACGACCCTCTTGACGGACGCAGCATGAGCGTCGAAATTGGTCGAGGTAAGCGCCGCGTGTGCGCGAACGAATGGAGCCAATCGTGTACGTTGAACTCGACGGCCAGGGACCGCGTTACGCGCAATTGATCCGCGCACTGAAGGCCGCCATCCTCGACATGCGTCTGCCCTCGGGTGCGCGTTTTCCGGCGACGCGCACGCTCGCGCGCGAACTCGGCATGTCGCGCAATACCGTGCTCGCCGCGTATGAGCAGTTGCAGGCTGAAGGATTCCTGCTCGGGCGCGTCGGCGCTGGCAGCTTCGTGGCCGACGTCGGCAGTCGCAGCAAACCCGCGCGTCGCCAGGCAGCCGACGCGCTGGTCGCGCCGCTGTCCGCTTTCGCGCGTCGCGCGCTCGCCCAGAGCGATGGCGCGCACATACCCGGGCGCGAGCACGCGCAGCTTCGCTACAACCTGCAGTACGGACTGCCGTTGACCAACACCGCGCTGGCCAGTGCATGGCGCCGTGAGGTCAACCGCGCGAGTGAGCATGCAGAGTTCGATTATCCCGATGCGCAAGGTCTGGCCGCGTTGCGCGAGCAGATCTGTGAGTACCTTGCACGCCGCCGCGGCGTCGACGCGGCGGCCGAAGACGTGCTGATCACGTCGGGCACGCAGCAGGCGTTCGCGCTGGCGGCACGCGTGCTGCTCGGCGAAGGTGATGCGGTCGTGCTTGAAGATCCGCACTATCGCGGCGCGCGGCAACTGTTCGCCGCGCATGGCGCGCGCGTGCGTGGCGTGCGCGTCGATGCGGACGGGATCATGCCGGGTGCCCTTCCGGCCAAGGCGAGGCTGGCCGTGGTCACGCCGTCGCACCAGTTTCCGACCGGCGCACTGTTGCCGCTGGGTCGTCGCATCGAATTGCTGCAGTGGGCCACGCAATGTCATGCGTGGCTGATCGAGGACGACTATGACGGCGAATTCCGTTTCGGTGGACGTCCGCTGGCCGCTTTGAAGTCACTCGATGGCGACGGCCGCGTGATCTACATCGGCAGCTTTTCCAAGACCCTGTTCCCGGCCCTGCGGCTCGGCTACATGGTGCTGCCGCCTTCGTTGCGCGATGCCTTCCGTGCCGCCAAGTGGCTGGAAGACCGCGGCAGCAATACGCTCGAGCAGGCTGCGCTGGCCAATTTCATGCGCAGCGGCGGTTTCGAGCGGCATCTGCGCCGAGCCACGCAGTCCCTGCGCACGCGCCGGGCGGCGATGCTCGCCGGCCTGCAAAGGCATGCCGGCGGCGCTGTCGATGTGGTCGACTCGAATGCCGGCATGCACCTGGCCGCGTGGCTGCGCGATGCCACCCAGGCCGACGCCGACCGACTTGCGGCGCTTGCGCGCGAGCGCGGCCTGGGCCTCTATACGGTTGCGCCCTACGCGCTGCGCGCACCGTTGCGACCGGGCTTGCTGCTCGGCTACGCCGCACTGCCGCCAGCCGATATCGAGGCTGCCATGCGCGTACTCGGTCGCTGCCTGCGTGACTGCGGCCTGCTCGCCTGAAGCGACACCCGCGCGGCCCGATATGCCATGGTATCGGCGTGGACCGTGCATAATCCGCTCTGCTCCATTCATTTCCCGCATCGCGCATCCATCGATGAGTTCATACCAATCCAGCTCGGAACCCGTGCGCTTCGAGCGCGACTGCCACGCGGTGATGGTGCCGCAAGGCGAAGCCGTGACCCTGCCAGCCGGGCAGGCGGGTTACATCACCCAGGCCCTCGGCGGCAGCTTTACCGTGTTCGTTGACGGCAACCTGTTCCGCATCAACGGCGAGGACGCCGACGCGATCGGCAAGCCGCCACCGGCGCCGCTCGAGTTGCCCGACGGCGCCGGTGACGAAGACGTCGAAAAGCTGATCTGGGAACAGTTGCGCACGTGTTTCGATCCCGAGATCCCGGTCGATATCGTCGAACTCGGGCTGATCTATACCTGCGATCTCGAACCTGCCGACGACGGTCTGCGCAAGATCAATGTGCGCATGACGCTGACCGCGCCGGGCTGCGGCATGGGCGAGATACTCGTCGAAGACGTGCGCAGCAAGCTCGAACGCATCCCGACCATCGCCAGCGCCGACGTCGAACTCGTCTTCGATCCGCCATGGAACCACACGATGATGTCGGATGCGGCGAAGCTCGAGACGGGAATGTTCTGAGCGCACGAGTATTCACGTTTCGGATGTCATGGCGACGTCGTGGGACGTCCAGAGTGGCATTCAGTCGTGACCGCTACCATCTGACCCATCGACTGTGTTCGCCTGTTTGCGCTTCCCTCTTCCCCGCGCTTGCGCAACTCGTAGAGCTTGGCGACGCGCAGGAATCGAAAGATCGCGTAGCTCGTCGCCGTGATGAAGCCGTGCAAGCCACGCGCGAAGTGCCGCCTGAACACGTAGGCCTTGACGAAGGCGCTCGGCATTTCGGTCAGCAGTCGCCATGCCGGGATGGTTCGACCCTCCTGCTGCAGTTGCTGCACGAGCAGGTCGGAGTATCTGTTGAACTTGTCGATCTGGGTGGCGACATCGCGGTACGTGTGGTGATCGATACGTGCCGACAGGCGCTGCACACGCACGCCTTCCTTCAGCACGACGACGTCATGAGCAGGCGAAGCCGAGAAGCCTCCGGCCGAGGTGTGGTAGAGGCGCACATACGTGTGAAACGGCGCAAACGCGCGCGGCGCGGTTTCTCCTGGCATCACTTCGACGATCCGCAGCGCATAGGCGCGCGCAGACGGTTCGTCGGCTGCAAACAGTTCTCGCAATTCGTTGCGAAGCGGCTCTGACAGCACTTCATCGGCATCGATGTTGAGCAGCCACGCATGGCGGCAAAGGGATTCACCGACCTGCTTCTGCCGTCCATACCCGCACCACGGATGGAAGACGACGCGTGCACCGAACGCCGCCGCGATTTCCTGTGTGCCATCCGTCGATCCCCCGTCGACGACGACGATCTCGTCGCACAGGTCGCCGACCGAACGCAGCGTGGCGCCGATCCGCTCCGCTTCATTGCAGGCAATGATGAAAACGGAAACCGGAATGCGCATTGCTCGTCCCTTGCAGCGTCGGTGTTTCCGACCACGGTCGGGCGCATTGGTTCGGTGGGAGCCTGTATTGGGGAATGGAAATAGGGAAAAGGCGCAATCGAGGCAATGCTCGAAGGTATGCAGAAGACAATAAAGCGCACAAGGTCTTCCAGCCGATCGGATGCAGCCGTTTCCCAGTCCCGTCGCAACGGCTCTGGATCGTGCATGTTGCGCTGTGTCGACGCGCGTCGTTGCCGGTCGATGAGCATGACCGGCGTGCTGGTGGCTCATCGGTCAGTGCGACTACGTGCGCTGGCGCACAGATTCCGTCGCGCCGGATTCCTTGCAGCTGCTAGCATCCGGTCGCCAAGGGGGATGCCATGACCAAACACCTGCACGTGATTGCTTTCGTCCTGTTCCTGTTCGTGCTGGGCTTCAACCTGATCGTCTGGGGGGCCGTGCCCTCGCTGCCGGACGTCGGAGCCGATATCGAACGTTCGGCCGGCAAGGAGGCGATGTTTGCGTCGGCCTATATCGCTCTGGGTCGGCACATCGACACGGCAATGCCTGCGCTCGAGAACTACGGCGCGATGATCATGACCACGGCGCTCAGTCCGGCATTCGACCGCATTCGCGAGAATCCGAACCTCGCCATGGATCTGATCCTCTCTGCGCGCTACAACCGGTCGCATGGCTGGCTGCGGTTCTGCTACTGGGCTGCGCCGGTACTGCTCTTGCTGTCCGGCCTGCTGTGGGTGTTCAGGCCGAAGAAGGTGCGCTTGATCGGTTCCCGCTGAACGCCGATTGAGTGACGCAGTTCGCACATCTCGATCGGATCGCCGGTTAGCGTCGACGTTTGCCATGAGCCTGCAACAAAGGAGCCGGGCCGCTCTGGGCTGTTCGAACGGGGCATTCGAACGGTCAGCCGCAATGTGATGAGTCGAAGGTCCAGCATTCGAGCGGACACAGATCCGCCGAAGCGGCATGGGACGTGGAGGGCGCCCGCCAAGCGGTCGTGCTGCAGCCTGCAGCGCGTCCATTCGATTGACATCCATTGAAGGAGGTTTCTGTGAAGCTGGATTCGTACTCTGCTTTGCGCCGTACTTCGCTTTCCGCCGCGATGATCGCGTTGCTGGGTTGCAGCGCACTCGCTGCCGCAGCGAGCGTCACCCCTGCGGAACTGCAGGTCTATGCCGACCGCGCCAACTTTTCTGCCGATCTGGACCGGGCAGACATCACCCACTACATCGTCACCTACGCCGACGATGCGCCAGAGCGCAGTGCATCTGCGCGATCGGCAGACTTCTCGCGCGTCGCGCGTGAGACAGGCTTCGAGGTCAAGCATTCGCGCACGCTGGCCACCGGTGCCGAACTCGTCGAAGTCACACGCAGCCAAACACAGAAGTCCGGCGGCAACGCTGAAGCCGCGCGATCGGTGATGGTTTCCTTTGCGAAGAATCCCGGCGTCGCCTACGTCGAACCGGATCGTCGCATGCAGATCGTGCTGTCGCCGAACGACACCAGTTATTCGAGCCAATGGGATCTGTTTGAATCGACCGGCGGACAGAACCAGCCATCAGCATGGGATATCTCGACCGGCAGCGGCGTCAATGTCGCCGTCCTCGATACCGGCATCGCACCGCACAGCGATCTCACCGGACAGCTCGTCGGCGGCTACGACTTCATTTCCTCCTCGGCTACCGCGCGCGACAACACGGGGCGCGATTCCAACCCGAATGATGAAGGCGACTGGTTCAACTCGACCGAGTGCGGCACCGGATACGCCTCCAATTCCAGCTGGCATGGCACCCACGTCAGCGGCACGATCGGCGCGCTGACCAACAACGCCAAGGGTATCGCCGGCGTCGCCTTCGGCGCGAAAATCCTGCCCGTTCGTGTGCTCGGCCGCTGCGGTGGCTCCACTGCGGACATCGTCGATGCGATCGTGTGGTCCTCGGGTGGATCGGTCAGCGGTGTGCCAGCCAACCAGAACCCCGCACGCGTCATCAACATGAGTCTCGGCGGCGGCGGCGCCTGCGGTTCGTTCCAGGCCGCGGTCAACACCGCGCGCTCCAACGGCGCCGTGATCGTGGTTGCCGCCGGCAACTCCAACGCCAACGTGACCACCGCCTCGCCTGCCAACTGCGCCGGGGTGATCTCGGTCGCCGCGACCGATCGTCAGGGCAACCGTGCCTCGTACTCGAACTTCGGTACGACCATCACGGTATCGGCTCCGGGCGGCGAGACCGCTACGCAGTCGAACGGCATCCTGTCGACACTCAATACAGGCACGACCACGCAGGGCTCGGAGTCGTATGCCTACTACCAGGGCACCTCGATGGCGGCGCCACACGTGGCCGGACTGGCCGCGCAGGTGCTTTCGCTGAATCCGTCGCTGACACCGGACCAGGTGCGCAACGTCATCACCGGCAATGCGCGCGCATTGCCAGGCAGCTGCACGGGCGGCTGCGGTGCCGGCATCATCAACGCACTGGCAACGCTGCAGGCAGTGGGCGGCGGCGGTGCCAACGTCGCGCCGGTCTCGAACTTCACCTTCACGACCAGCGCCCTGACTGCGACCTTCACGAATACCTCGACCGACAGCGACGGCACGATCGTCTCGCGTTCGTGGAACTTCGGTGACGGCAGCACATCGACCGCATCGAGTCCGACCAGGACGTACGCGTCCGCCGGCACTTACAACGTGACCTTGACGGTCACCGACGATGATGGCGCGACCAACAGCAAGACCTCGGCGGTCACGGTCACGAGCGGTGGCGGTGGTGGCGGGAATGTCCTGCAGAACGGCGCGACCGTAACCGGATTGACCGCCACGGCAGGCAATACGCTCACCTATACGATGGTGGTTCCGGCAGGCGCGACCAACCTGCGTTTCCAGATTGCCGGTGGCACCGGTGATGCTGACCTCTACGTGCGCTTCGGCTCGGCACCGACGACGTCCGTGTATGACTGTCGTCCGTACCTTGGTGGCAATGCCGAGACCTGCAACATCGCCACGGCACAGGCCGGAACCTACTACGTCGTGCTGCGTGCCTATTCGACATTCTCGGGCGTCAGCCTGACCGGCAGCTACACCGCCGGCGGCGGTGGCGGCAATGTACTGCAGAACGGCGTCGCGGTGACCGGCTTGTCGGCGGCCACCAACGGCATGCTCAACTACACGATGGTGGTGCCTGCCGGCGCGACCAACCTGCGCTTCCAGATCGCCGGCGGCACCGGTGATGCAGATCTGTACGTGCGTGTCGGTGCCGCTCCGACCACTACCACCTATACCTGCCGTCCGTATCTCGGTGGCAACAACGAGACCTGCAACATCACCGCGCAGGCCGGCACCTACTACGTCATGGTGCGCGCCTACACGGCGTTCAGTGGCTTGTCGCTGACAGGCAGTTACACGCCCTGAG
>JBBSOU010000042.1:0-26713 GCA_038259445.1 Lysobacterales bacterium
CACGCTCGACGGATCAGCGCCGTTTGCGCACGACGACACGCTCGACGGATCAGCGTCGTTTGCGCACGACGACACGCTCGACGGATCAGCGCCGTCTATTGCCTTCGCTTCCCCTGCGCAGCGGGGAAGCATCGGCAGGATTGCCGATGTTTGCAGCGTCAGCTGCCCGAAGGGCGAGCCACAGGGATTTGGCGAGTTCACGCTGCCCGGAGGGCTGAAGGGGGCGCTTGGCGATTTTTTCTCACGAGCGCGAAGCGCCCCCTTCCGCCTTCGGCACCTTCTCTCGCTACGCAGGAGAAGGGATCGGGATATCGGCGCGAACAGCGAATCGGCATTGGCCACCAACGTCGAAGCGCCTGCGCGCATCGACGGGCGTGCTCAGCGCGCGGAGGGGCGTGCTCGCCGCACGTTTCCGGCAGCGCGTCGTGCCAAGGGCTTCACCCTCATCGAGATGATCGCGGCGTTCGTGATCTTCGCGCTGGCGATCGCGTCACTCATGCAGATACTCACGATGTCACTCAACAACACGCGTCGCTCGCTCGACGAAACGCGCGCCGCGTTATGGGCGCAGTCGCTGCTCGACAACGTCGGTATCGGCGAACGCATCGAGGCCGGCTCGGCGAATGGCGAGTTCGACCGCAATTTCCGCTGGCAGATGGATATCGAACAGATCGATCCGCAACTGGTCGAAGCGACTGGCAGCGGTGCGATGGGCGATGCGGCCACCTCGGCCCAGGTCGGAAACGAAGGCACGTCGCCGATCGTCGAGATGACCCAGATGGAGCTCTACCACGTGCAGTTGCGCGTGCTGTGGGGCGGCAACCGCGAACGCAGTGCCGTGTTCTCGACCCTGCGCCTGACGATGCCCGACATGACCCAGGGCGGTATTCCAGGAGCTGGCGGGCTCGACAGTGCGTCTGGTCGCCGCGATTCAGGCGAGAGGTCTTCACGCTCCCAGCGATTGCCGACCGGGGCCGGACGATGATGGCGCGGCGCCCGCGCGGCTTCACGCTGATCGAGGTGATGCTGGCGATCCTGCTGCTCGCGGTGTTGCTCGCTGCCGCATATGGCAGCATTCGTTCGGCGGTGCGCGCGATGGGCACCGGTGAAGCGCTGATCGACCGGATCAATCGGGTGCGCGTGGCCCAGGAGTTCATCCGCCACCAGATCAGCCGCACCTTGCCGCTGCCGTTCGGGCAGGAGGATGGGACGGGCACCAACTTCCTGTTCCAGGGCGAGGGCGACCTGATCCGCTGGGTCGCGCCGATGCCCGGCTACCTGTCGCGCGGTGGTTCGTATGTGCAGACGCTCGAACTGACCAACACGCGCAACGGCAAGCAGCTGCTGTTTGGTCACACGATGCTCAACGGATTCGATCTCGACAAACTGCGACCGGACGACATGGCCGAACCGGTGGTGCTGATGGATCAGATCGAGAGCGGACGCTTCGAGTACCGCAAGCTCGACGAAGAAGGCAAGCTCGAGGACTGGAGCGACGACTGGGAAGATCCGAGCCTGACCCCGGTGATGGTGCGCATCCAGCTGACGATGCGGCCCGAGGCTCTGGTCGACTGGCCGGTCATGGAGATTCCGCTGCTGCTCGATGTCGGCTCGGCGCGCCAGAGCGTGCGTGGTCCGACGTTCTCGGACATGCCGCAGCAGGTTCCCAACGACGGCGCCTCCAATGATCGCGGCGGCGTCAACAAGGATCGATGAAGATGCCTGCGCGCAGCGCAATCGGTTCGGCTGGCTGCCGCCGCGACGCGCGTGGTGTCGCCTTCGTGCTGGTCATGTGGGTGATCGCGCTGCTGTCGATCCTGCTCGGCAGTTTCGCGTTGATCGCGCGCACCGAAGGCCTGCAGTCTCGTCACCTGTTCGATACCACGACCGCGCGATATGCGGCCGAGGCCGGCCTCAATCTCGCCGTCTTCGGACTCAGCAAGGCGACGCCGGAAGGCAAATGGGTGGCCGACGGCAGGCCCTATTCGTTCACCTTCGATGGCGTCGAGGTCGAGATATCGATCACCGACGACTCCGGCAAGATCGACATCAACACCGCTGACGTGATGACACTGACCAACCTGTTCGCCGGTGCCGGCGTCGAATTCGAGCGCGCGACCGATCTCGCCGATGCGATCCAGGACTGGCGCGATCCCGATGACCTCATTTCCCCTCGCGGCGCCGAGGTCGACGACTACAAGGCGGTCGATCTTCCTTACGGTCCAAGGAACGCTCCGTTCGAAACATTGTCCGAGCTCCAGCAGGTTTTTGGCATGGACTACGACACCTACATGAAGATCGAACCGGCCATCACGATGTACTCGGGACGCGGCGTGCCGAGTGCCGCCTATGCGCCGCTCGAAGCACTCATGGCGATGCCCAACATGACCACCGAGCAGGCCCAGGCACTGATCGAACAACGCCAGCAACTGGCGCCGGGCGAGCTCAACTCCGGCGCGTCCGGATTGGTGCTGCCTGACGGAACCCCCGTCATGGCGGACGGGGGAGGGCTCACGTATAGTGTGAAGTCCCGTGCCAAGCTGCCCAATGGGGCGACTACGGTGCTCGATGCCACGATCCGCATAGGCGGAATGAATTCAGCGGGGAGACCGTTCGTGGTGCTCCGCTGGCGTGATGGCGAAACCGCTTGAGCCAATCCGTGAAAGAAGCCCTGGACAGACAACTCGCGCGTCTGCGGACGCGACTTGCCAAGACGCCCTTGCCGCGATTCTTCGCGTGGTGGGGCTCGCAGCTCGTTGCCTGCCTGCCCGAGGCATGGCGCAAGCGTCTGGCCGGCCGTTCGGAGGCCTTGCTGCTCGACATGCAGGATCACGAACTCGTCGTCTGGCGTGAGCGCAGCGGCCAGACCAGCGAATTCGGGCGCATCGCGCTCGATCAGTCGACCGAAGAACAGTCCAGCGGGTTCCGGCGATTGCGCAGCAGCATCGAGAACCCTGCCGTGCGCACCATCCTGTGCGTGCCGGCGGCGCGCGCACTGACACGGTCGTTGACATTGCCCGCGGCTGCTGAAGAGAACCTGCGTCAGGTCCTCGCCTTCGAGATGGATCGGCAAACGCCGTTCAAGGCTGATCAGGTGTACTTCGACAGCCGCGTCGTCGCGCGCGATCCGGTCGCGCGCAACCTGCGCGTCGAGCTGGTGGTGATGCCGCGTGCCAGCCTCGATCCGCAGATCGACGCGGTCACTGCCGGCGCCGCTGAACTGGATGGCGTCGACATCTGGCGTCACGCTCCCGGCGCCGGTCGCCACCAGATCAACCTGCTGCCCGCCGATGCGAGAGCGCGCCGCCGGGACATGCGCCTGCCGCTCAATCTTGGACTGGCCGCGCTGCTGGCCGTGCTGCTGGCGCTCAACATGTCGGAGTCTCTCAGCAACCGCGCGATTGCGGTCGAGACCATGCGCGCGGAAGTGGCCAAGGTCGAAGCCGAAGCACGCGCAGTCGCCGAACTGCGCAGCACGCTGCAGGATTCGATCGGCGGCGCAAACTTCCTTTCGGAAAAGAAGCGCAATGGCGTCGTCGTGATCGCGCTGCTCGACGATGTCACGCGTCGACTCAAGGACGACACGTATCTCGAACGCCTCAGCATCGAGAACAGCCAGGTACAGCTGCAGGGGCAGAGTCGAGAGGCTGCCAACCTCATCGCCGTACTCAGTGCCTCGCCGTTTCTCGAGAATCCCCGCTTCGAGGGCCAGATCCAGCCCGATCCGCGCACCAGCAAGGATCGCTTCACGATCAGTGCGGACCCGCGCGCGGCGAGCCCGGAAGCCGGCGTCGACGCCGGCGAGCAAACGGCACCGGATGCCACGGAGGACAGCAATGGCGGCGCTTGACCTCAAGCCCAAGGACGGTCGCCTGCTGGCGGTGCTGTTGCTCGCGATCGTGCTGATGCTGATCTATTTTTTCGGCGTGCATTGGTGGTTCGTCACGCCGCATGCAGGCTACTTCGGTGAAATGAGCGACCTGCGCGAACAGCAACAGCGGTTTGCGCGCATTGCCGGCGAGCGACCGACGATCGAAGCCCGCCTTGCCGAAGTGCGCACCTACGAACAGGGCAACCAGGCGTTCCTGTCGGAGTCGGACGCTAACGCTGCCTCGGCCGGATTGATCCAGCGCCTCAAGCAGGCGCAGACCGATCACACCGATGCGCGTCGCTGCTCGGTGGTCAGCACGCAGTCCTACAGCGGCGGACAGGAAGAGCTCTACAAGCGCATCACGATGCAGGCGCGCCTGCGCTGCGACATGGAATCACTCGCCGCAATCCTCTACGACCTCGAGAACGGCAAGCCTTACCTGTTCGTCGACCAGCTCATGATCTACAAGCAGCAGACCTATGTGCCGCCGGGCGGCAAGCCGGTGGCAAGCCCGCTCGATGTGCGCTTCAATCTTTCCGGTTACCTGCGCGAGCCCGGCAAGGTGGCGCCCTGATGGACCTTCAACTCGCGCGCATGACCACCCTCGTTCTCGGCGCAGCCTGCGCGCTGTTGATGGTGACGTTGCTGATCCAGTTGGCCGGCTATGGCCGTGGCTACGGATGGCTGCCTCCCGAGCAGTCTGACGCCGAGCAGCTTGCCGTGGCGATCGATCGCCAGCCGTTCACGCTGCCACCGGAGGCCACGTTCGACGAGGTCGAAGCCCGGCCGTTGTTCAACGATGATCGCAAGCCGACCCCGATCGAGGTGGCCGATGCCGTCGTCGATGCGCCGCAGGTGCCGCTCAACGTGACCCTCACCGGCATCATCCTCGTGCGCAAGTCCGCGACAACGCCGGAACTGCGTATCGCGATGGTTCGCGACAACGCACGGAACGAATCGCTCGCACTGAAGGTCGGAATGCCGCTGCCCGGTGATCAGGCCGGTTGGACGCTCGAATCGGTTGAGCCGCGCCTCGCGCGTTTCAGGAACTCGAGCGACGAGGTCAGTGAAATCGAGCTGCAGACTGCAGCCACTCCGGTGGCAGCGCCGGTGGCAGCACGACGCCCGCCGCCAGTGCTGCCGGGAGTGCCCGGCGCCGTTGCGCCGGAGCGAAAGGAGGGTGGCGCGGAAGCCGATCTGGCCAAGCGTATCGAGGAACGACGGCGGCAAATGCGTGAAGAAGCCGAGCGGCTGCGCGTCGAACGAGGCGGGGATGTTCCTGCCAACCAGAAGCAATGATGGAGTGGCCCGTGTCATCAAGATCAATCAGCCTGATTGTTGCGCTCGCGCTCACCCTGCTCGCCGGGTGTGGTCGTCCCACGGTGAAGCCCGATGCCGAGCCCGTCTCGCGTGCCGAGGCCGAAGTCACGCCGCTGACCGCCGAGAACTTCGCGAGCAAGACGCGCGCAGAGATCGAACAGCCTGCGCCGGGATCGTCGGGCATCGATCTCACCGGCGATGACCCGTCGAAGCTTGAGGCGCCGAAACCCGAGATCCAGGTGGGCACCGGCCGCTTCATCGACGAAGCTGCCGCGCGCCGCACTCCGGTCGTGCCGGGCGGTGAGGGCCAGGTCGACTTCAATTTCGAGAACAATCCGATCCAGGCCGTGGTCAAGGCGATCCTCGGTGACCTGCTGCAGCAGAACTACACGATCGCCCCGAACGTGGGTGGCAATGTATCGTTTTCCACATCCAAGCCGATTCGTGCCGATCAGGCCATGTCGGTGCTCGAAATGCTGTTGTCTTGGACCGGAAACACGCTGATCTACAAGGACGGCCGATACACCGTCCTGCAGATCAAGGACGCACTGCCGGGCAACCTGACGCCACGCATCGCCGCGCCAAAGCTCGCGCTCGGATACGAAGTGCGCGTTTTCCCGTTGCGCTACGTGTCGCCGAGCGAGATGGCGAAGCTGCTCAAGCCGTATGCCAAGCCGGAAGCGTTCGTCAACATCGACACCGCGCGCAGCATGCTCGTGCTCGCCGGTACCGCATCGGAACTCGTGAATTACGCGCAGACGATCGACATCTTCGACGTCGACTGGCTCAAGGGCATGTCGATCGGCGTGTTCACGTTGCAGCGCGCGGAAGTCGCCACGTTGCTGCCCGAACTCGAGAAAGTGTTCGGCGCAGCCGGTGAATCACCGCTCGCCGGCATGTTCCGTTTCCTGCCGATCGAGCGTTCCAACGCGATCATCGCGATCACCGCGCAACCGGAATATCTGCGCCAGGCCGAAGAGTGGCTGCGTCGCCTCGATCGCGCCGGTGAGGAAAGTTCGACGCAGCTTTATGTCTACGACGTCAAAAACATCAAGTCGCTCGATCTGGCTGATTATCTCAACGACATCTTCCTCGGCTCCGGTGGCGGCAGCAGTTCGCGCCGTTCGAGCACGTCGGGTTCGGTAGCGCCCGGGCTCACACCGGTCACTGTCGGTGGCGGTGGTATCGGTCGCGCCGGCTCCTCGCGCTTGTCGAACCGCCGCGCGAGCAGTGTGACCACCGCAGCTGCTTCGGCGCCGGCCGCTGCGGGCGCGACGCCTGCGGCGGGCGGCGGCGGCATTGCAGGCCAGGACAGTGGCTTGCGCATCACGGCGGTCGAGGAAAGCAACCAGTTGCTCGTGCTCGCGAGCCCGCTCGAGTGGGATGCGATGCAGAGCGCGATCCGTCGTCTCGACATCGCGCCGCTTCAGGTGCATATCGAGACGAAGATCCTCGAGGTCACGTTGACCGGGAAACTTCAATATGGCGTTCAATGGTGGTTTGCGGGACTGCGCGGCTCTGCGCCGTACAACGGCGTCGAATACAATGTGCTCAACCGTTCGGATCGACAGCGCAGTGGACTCGGCGCAGCCGGTCCCGGCGAGGACGGAAGCATTTTCTGGTCTTACCTCAACAGCAAGTTCCAGGTGGCGATCAGTGCACTCGAGACTTCCGGACAGGCCAAGGTGCTGTCGGCGCCGTCGCTGGTGGTGATCAACAACCAGGAAGCGCAGATCAATGTCGGCACACAGATTCCGATCCAGCAGCAGACCTTTCTTACCGGTAGTTTCGGTGTCCAGAACAACGGTGGCAACAACAACTCTTTGGCAGGGTCGGGTATCGGCACGGTGCAGTACATCGATACAGGCGTGATCCTGCAGGTCAAGCCGCGCGTCAATCCGGGCGGCCTCGTCTATCTCGAGGTGTCGCAGGAGGTCAGTAGTCAGGGAGCAACCGCTCCGAACAGCCAGAATCCGGCGATCAACAAGCGCACGCTGGACACGCAGATCGCAGTGCAGAGCGGCGAGACGGTGCTGCTCGGCGGCCTCATCGGTGACTCAGCGATCGGAAATGAAACCGGCGTGCCAGGCCTGAGCCGCATTCCGCTGCTCGGCAAGCTGTTCGGCCAGACCACGAATGACACCGTCCGCACCGAGCTGATCGTCATGATCACCCCGCGCGTCATGGAAAACACTGAGCAAGCGCGCGAGGTCACCGAAGACTATCGCCGCCAGTTCCAGAGCCTCGCGCCATTGCCTGCCGAGACCGCCCGCGAGCCGCGTCGCAGCCCGCCGACCGATTGATCGCCGCGTCGCTGCCGTCGCGCCTGCCCCGTTCCCGCGAGGCTGCGCGGACGCGCAGCCTGCCGGTTGCGTCACGAACAGAAACGAAAAGAAAACCTTTCATTCCAGGAGCCCTCCATGCATCCGTTTCTACGCACCTTTGGTCTTTTCATCACGCTTGCCGTTTTCGCGGCCGGCTGCGCCAGCACTACAGGCGGTCGCGCCAAGCTGTCGGTTGCCCCTGAAGTGCGCGCGATCGAGCGCTGGAACCTGCTGATCGAAAAGAAGGCGGAGCTCGCCTACGACTACATGACGCCCGGCAAGCGCAGCGTCGAGACGCGCGAGGAGTACGCCATGAAAATGAACAACCGTCCGGTGGTGTGGGAAAAGGCAACCTTGTATGGCGAAAAAAAGTGCGAGTCAGCGGACAGTTGCCAGATCACGGTGTTCCTTGACCTGCAGGTGCCAGCCATCGGCATGACGGGCAAATCTCCTTCATTCTCGTTTTCGCAGGAAATCTGGACCCGAGGGTCTGACGGCGTCTGGTATTTCCTCGGAACGGCGAGTTCAGTCAACAAGTAATGGTGTACAGTCTCACGCTGGAGGGCGTCCGTTGCGGCCCTCGACAAGTCTGTAACCAGCAGTAATCCGATGCAGCCGAGACGTGCATGGAGGGTCTACCTCCGCCGCACAAAGACTGCACCGGGGCCGTTATGGGGCAGGGAAAGGGATTGCGCGGACCCAAACCTTGCCGTAGGATTGTGGCGCTGTTGCCTAACCTTGCCTATACAAGGCGCAATAAACGCTGCGGAGTGGGGTTAGTTGTGAAGCAGAACCGTAAGCAAAGCCCTGTGGTCAAAATTAGGAGTGTTGCAATGAAAAGAAACAACTTGACGACTGCCATCGTCGCCGGCATCGTCGGCACGGTCGGCATCGCGAACCTGGCAAATGCCGTCAACGTGAACCCGGACGGCCTCGGCCAGGTTCTGATCTACCCGTATTACACGGTCAACACGCCGAACGCGGAGTCGGATTCCGACTCGCTGACGACGTCGTTCTCGGTTGTCAACACGACCGCACAGGGCAAGGCCGTCAAGGTCCGCTTCCTGGAAGGCCGTAACAGCCGCGAAGTCCGCGACTTCAACCTGTACCTGTCGCCGTTCGACGTCTGGACCGCTGTTGTCTTCAAGCTGCCCGACGAAATGCAGGCCAACCTGCTGACGCGCGATACCTCGTGCACGGCTCCGGCCATCCGCACCGCCAACGTTGGCGGCCCGATCGGTGAACTGCCGAGCGGCGAGAAGTTCGTTCGCTTCACCAACGATCGCTTCGCGACGTCGGCGATCTATGGTGCAGCCGGTAGCGCTGCCCGTAGCTTGGCGAATACGCGTGAAGGCCACTTCGAGCTGATCGAAATGGGCGTCGTCGGCAACAACGCCGGCATCATCGGCGCGGCGCGTAACTCGATCGCCGCGATCACGCATCTCCCGACCACCGATGTGCCGCGCAACTGCGGACAGATCCTCGGCGCGTGGGCTCAGGCTCCGGCCGCGGGTTACTGGACGAACGATCCGACGGTCGACCTTTCGCAGGCTACCGGTGGACTGTTCGGCAGCGCTTCGATCATCGATGGTGCCAACGGCACGTTGCTGGCGTACTCGCCGGAAGCGGTTGATGGCTTCTACGGTGACAGTCCGCTCGGATTCAACCACACCCCGCCGTTCGATCTTCGCCCGTCGCTTGCTGACGTTGGTCTTCCGTTCGCTACTGCGACGGCCAACATCTTCAACAACGGCGTCCTCGTGCAGGCAACGTACGGAACCGGCATTGCTGGTACGACTGCAGTCGACGCGGTCAGCGCACTGTTCCAGAACGAGTCGATCTTCAACGAGTTCGTGGTCGGTGGTGATGCCGCTGCGACGACTGACTGGGCGATCACGTTCCCGACCAAGGGCTTCTACGTCGATCCGGGCCGCGTTGCGGTCGCACGTGCTCCGTTCGTCGAGCTGTACAACCTCGGTTCGGATGTCGAAGTCCAGCTGACCCCGTTCAACCGCGAAGAGCGCGGCCCGGGTGCATGTACCGGTTCGGACGCCGACAATCCGGCGTGCGACCTGTGCTTCTCGCCTTGCGAAGATCCGGAAGAGCAGCGCAATCTGCTCTCGTTCGAGACGCAGGTCATCTCGTTCCAGGTTGCAGCTGACTTTGCTGCAGACGCGACCTCGCAGGTGCTCGGTTCGGCACTCGCCAAGAACATCGACGTTCGCGCCGATGACCTCAGCGAAGGCTGGTTGATCGTTGGCCTGAATCCGGTTACCGAGCCGCATGCTCTGCCGGCGTCGCAGGAAGGTGTTGTTCTTCTTGGCCTGCCGGTCACCGGTTTCGCCGCGTCGAACTTCGTCAATGCGAACGCTGCTCCGGGTGCGCTGGCGAACTACAGCGGTCTGTGGCGTCATAAGGGTTCGCGCGCCGTCGCCGGTTCGTGATAATCCTGCGTTAAGTTGTTGTTGTTCCGAAAGCCCCGCGAAAGCGGGGCTTTCCTTTTGTGCTCCCGGCGATTATGGTTGCATCCTGTTTCGGTAACATCTGGAAGTTTCCGTGTCAAAAATGACCTCGTTTCACCCCCGATTTGCTTTCGCGGCGTTGCTTGTTTTCACTGCGGCCAACGCCCAGGCCCAGACGCCCTTTCCGGTCACACTCGATCGCATCGCGCCGAATGGCGCATGCACGGGGCTCACCGCCAACAAGCTCTCGGTCGATCCTGCCTCGGGCGGCGTCACGCTTGAAGGTGTGAACAATCTCTCGTGTCTGCCTGATGGCGCGGCCGGACTCAACAATGTCGTCGTCTCGGTGCCGCCCGGTCCGATTCCGAGCGGCGCAACAATTAGCGCGACCGTGCAGAACATACCCGTCGGCGCGACCTGCGTGATCAAGGGCACCGCCAATGTACAGGGCAGTGGTCTTGTCGGCGGGCAAGGCTGGGCCTCTGATAGTGTTCTTTGCTCGTCGTGTTCGTCGACAGCCTCGCGCAGTCTTGTATTGACCAACATCAGCACGACGACAAACTGGGATGTGCGATTCATCGCCCAGTGCTCGATCACGAGCGGCGGTTTCTCGATTGGCGCGCCAAATGTTCAGAGCGCCGTGGTCACGGTACAGCCGGGCACGCTTGCGGTCGGCTCTTGCCCCTATCAGGGACCGGGCGGAGACCAGGTTCCACCGGGGCACAACGACCTCACGATCGCCGCGAATCGACAGAACGTCTCTTTCTCAAGTTCTGGATTTCCAGGTGGTTCGTCCGGCAACCGCGACGTGACAACGTGGGTTGGGCTCAACGGAGCGTGGCCTGGCACGAACCCTCCGTTGGGTGGAACGGTTGCTGAGGGTTATGGTTTTCCCGGTGCCTGGTACCTCAATACTAATTTCTTCATGCAAAGAGGGCGCTTCATCTCGATGAAGTTCAGAGCACCAGTGGACGTTGGCTGGTATGGCCGTGCCTCAGAGTACAGCCGATACTCGTACACGGGTCAGGCGTTCACGGGTCCGTACTCCATGTCCATTTCAAAGTGTCCTGGCCAGTTCCGGGTAGCTGCTGGAGCCGAGTTGCCTACGCGCTGCGTTGAAGAGCCGAATTCGAAACGTGGACTTCGTTGGATAGTGGTGAATCCAAACGCCACATACTCGGGTGATCGATGCGCCTTGAAGGCGGGTGAGACCTACTACTTCAACTTCATTGCTGCAGATCCTGACGCTGATCTTTCAGTCTCGCTCTGCCCCGGCGCGAATTGCGAGTACAAGGTCGGTTCGCAGGCCGTCGGCTTCGAGTAAACGGCATACGCCAACTCAGGATAATCGCGCGTCCGCGGCTCAGCCTCGGCGCGCGATTGTCTTTTTGAAAGTCTCTGAAGTCGGGGCTGGGCCGCATGGCGCCACCCTCGCCGCTACCGATGCGAACCAGGCATCTGGTCTTGCGCGTTTGCATCTTCGGAACCCGGTGCAGCGTTCGCTGTCAAACCACTGCATTTCCTCCGCGTGCAACGCTTTCGTCTTGTCGAATTCTTACGGAACTGGTGACCATAATGAACGTTCTTCGGGTAGCGCATCTTTTCACGTGGGCGCTATGTGCCTCATTTTCGACGGTAGTTCATGCCGATGGAGCCGAAGTGCGGCTGGAGCCGAGCACGGTAGTTGCCGAGCGCGGTGGCGCCAAGGTGACACTGGCAGATGTCGATGCGGCATTGCTCAAACTGCCGAGGGGAAAGCGTGCGGACATGATGAACAGTCCGCGGAGAATAGAAGAAACGATTAGTCAGCTGCTTCTGACGAGACAGATGGCGAACGAGGCCCGCAAGCAGGAACTCGACGAGAATGCCGACATAAAGCGCGCCATCGAACTGGCCGCCGAAGGGGTGCTCGGAACGCAGTACATCCTGAACTACCGTCTGGATTTGGACCTGGGAAATATCGAATTGCTCGCTCGCGAGCGATACGACGCAAATCCTTCTGCCTTCGACATGCCCGAGTATGTGAGCGCCTATCACATCCTAATCGACACCGAAAAGCGCACTGACGAAGAAGCGGCAGAACTTGCCGAACAGTTGCGGCAGCGCGCGGACAAGGAAGATTTCGTTCAGCTCGTCAAGGAATACTCGGACGATCCCTCGAAAGCTTACAATGACGGGCTGATCCCAGATGCCGCATCAAGCAAAATGGCTGCAGAGTTCGCCGACGCGGCTGCCAATCTGGAGAAACCCGGAGATTTGTCGCCTGTCGTCAAGACCCAGTTCGGCTATCACATCCTCAAGCTCGATACGCGCAAGGCGGCAACGCCGCGATCGTGGGAGCAGGTCAAGGATCAGGCGGTCGCACGCTTGCAGGCGACGCTCTCGGACCAGCGCGTCAAGGAGCATGTCGACCAGATGCGCAGCATGGCGCTCGACGCCAACCCTGATGCAGTGGCATCGCTGCGCACGCGCTACCTGCTGGCGCCCGCGCCCGCGGCTGCACCTGCAGCAGCGGCGAAATCCGGCGCTGGTGCGAAAAGCGCCGATTGATCGCGGCACGCCACGCCGGTCGACTGTTGCATGACGGAGGCGGGGAGTAGAATCGCCGCCTTTCGCTCAGACCGGGGCATCGAATGAAGGCCGCGAGGCTTGCCGCGCACTTCATCCGGCGCGAGTTGCGCGAACGCTATCGCGGCAGCTTCACCGGTTTTGGCTGGGCATTTCTTCAGCCTTTGCTGCAGCTGGCGATCTATTCGTTCGTGTTCGTCGAAATCTTCAAGGCACGCGTTCCGGGTGCCGATGCTCCGGGTTACGTGCCTTTCCTGATCGTCGCCATGTGGCCCTGGGTTGCGTTCTCCGATGCGCTCGTGCGCGCGACTACGGCGATCCAGGACAACTCGGCATTGATCGGCAAGATCGCGCTGCCGCGCGAGCTGCTCGTGCTGGCACCGTGCAGCGCCAGTTTCATTCTGCACATCGGTGGATTCACTGCCATCCTGATCGCCATGGCAATCTTCCAGCCGGACGTATCGCTACTCTCGCTGCCACTGGCGCTGCTTCTCTACGTACCTTTATTCGTGCTGGCTTTTGGCCTCGCGTTGCTGTTCGCCGCCGTGCAGGTGTTCGTGCGTGATCTCGCGCAGATCCTCGGCCAGTTGCTGACGCTGATGATGTTCGCGGCGCCAATCTTCTACGCGCGCGACAATCTTCCGGAGCGTTTCCAGGGCTGGCTCGATCTGAATCCATTCTCGTTCTACGCCGAGAGCTTCCGCAGCATCCTGCTTGGCTACGGCGACATCCGCGCGAGTTCGGTCTTCATTGCGTTCGCGGTCGCCGGCGTTGCCTTGCTGGTCGGATGGTCGGCGTTTCGCCGACTCGATTCGCATTTCGAGGATTTCCTGTGAGCAGCGTGCTGATCCACGCGCACGGACTCGGCAAGCGCTATCCGCGCTCACACAAGTCTTCCGAACGATTCCGCGCGCTTGGTCGGTTGCTGCTCGGTCGCACCGATGAGACTGCGCATGCTGTGCTTCGCGACGTCACCATCGATGTCCAGCGCGGCGAATCGGTCGGCGTGATCGGCGAGAATGGCGCCGGGAAGTCGACCCTGCTCAAGCTCATCACCGGCGTCCTGACGCCCAGCACCGGCAGTGTCGAGGTGCATGGAAATGTCGGCGCACTGCTCGAACTCGGGGCCGGCTTTCATCCGGACTACAGCGGTCGCGACAACGTTGCCATGGCGGCCGCACTGCGCGGACTTTCGGGTAGCGAACTCGAGCAGCGCCTGCCGGAGATCATTGCCTTTGCCGACCTCGGCGACTACATCGACGAGCCGGTCAAGCACTACTCGTCCGGCATGGTCGTGCGTCTTGGTTTCGCCGTGATCGCGGCGATGAAACCCGATCTCCTGATCACCGACGAAGTACTCGCGGTCGGCGACGAATCGTTCCAGAAGAAATGCGTTCGCTGGATGGAACAGTATCTCGCCGATGGAGGCACCTTGCTGCTGGTCTCGCACAGCATGTACCACGTGCAGAAGCTGTGCCGTCGCGCATTGTGGTTGCGCAACGGCGAAGTCGCGGCATTCGGTGATGTCCACGATGTGACCCAGGCCTATCTCGCCTGGCACGAGAAGCGCTCCCAGGGCGCTGCAGTGCACAGGGCAGGCGCCGCCGGGCAGGAGTTCGCGATCGATGCCATCGAGGTCAACGGAATCGGTGGCGATGCCGTGGCGGTGGTATCGATCGGCGACACCCTCCGCGTGTGCGCCGACCTGCGCTCGCGTGAAGGCCGCGAACCGGTCTGCATGGTCGGTCTCGTGCGCGCCGATGGCACGCCGGTGTATGGCGTGAGCTCGGAGATGGACGGCGTCGCGTTGGCCGTTGGTCACGACGGCCACGTGCGGGCGACGCTCGTGTTCGACGCGCTCGCGTTGTTGCCGGGCAGCTATACGATTCGCGTGCATGTGCTCGATCCCGAGGGCGTGCGCATGTTCGACACGATGGAGCGTGGCCTGACCGTGCGCGGCGTGTCGCGCGAGTTCGGGCTTGTGAGGCTTGCGCACCAGTGGAGCGCGCCGGGCCATGAGTGACCAACCGGATCCGATGACGTTCACCGGCGAGCGATTCACCCCCGAGTGCGTGCGCGAGATCTGGTATGAGCACTGGCATCGCTATGCGTTCGCGCGATCGCTGGCAGGCGGCAAGCGCGTGCTCGATGCCGCGTGTGGCGAGGGCTACGGGTCCAGCATGCTGGCCGACGTCGCCGCGTCGGTGGTTGGCGTCGACATCTCGAACGAAGCGGTCGCGCACGCGCGAGCGCGTTACGCCGGAGCACGCGACAACCTTCGCTTCGAGGCGGGCGACGCGGCCGCACTCGGTTTGGCCGAGCGCAGTTTCGATCTGGTCGTTTCGTTCGAGACGCTTGAGCACCTTGCTGCGCAGACCGATCTTGTTGCCGGTTTCGCCAGGGTTTTGCGTGACGACGGCTTGCTCCTCGTTTCGTGTCCGGACAAGCTGACCTACAGCGACATCGCCGGCTTCCGCAACGAGTATCACGTGCGCGAGCTTTATCGAGATGAGCTGCTCGCGCTGCTCGCGCCGCATTTCAGCCACGTGCGACTGTACGGGCAGAAGCTGCTGTTCCAGTCCGCACTGTGGGCGCTCGATGGGCAGGCCGGAGGTGCGGCTGTCGTCACTTCGGACCGCGATGGAAAATCGATCGTCGACGGATTCGATTACGCGCCGCTGTACCATTTCGCCATCTGCTCGCGCGTGCCGCTGCCGACGTCGCTGCCCGCACTGTCACTGTTCGGTGACCGCGAGGAATCCGTCTATGCGCACTACAATGGCGAAGTACGCACCAACATGAACTCCGGCGCGCGCATCGCCGAGCTCGAAACCGAGCTGGCCAGACTGCGCGCCTCACATGCAGCAGAAAGTCCGCCCTGGTGGCGGCGCTGGCTGAAATGACAGGAACCACATCCGCACGCCGATGAACAGCACGCCAGACTTCCAGATCAACTACGGCACCATGTCGATCGGTGCAACGAACACGCGTCCGGCTGCGGATGCGTCGCTGTATGCGTCCGTCGATGCGCTGGTCGTGCCGATGTCGAGCGACGAGTTCGCATTCATCCCGAAGGATTCGGGCGAGCGTCACGTGGTCAGTCACCATGTGCTGCAGTCGCTCGATCAGTGCCGCGAGTTCCGCACGCTCGATGAGCATGTCGCGCGCGTCGCCTCGGTGGTTCCCGGGCTCAACCAGCCCGATCGCATCCGCAAGGGTCTGGAAGGGCTCGCTCGCTCGAACCTGCTGATCTCAGATCGCGACTTTCTCGCCCGCCTGGTGCGCGATCCCGAGCCGGAACAACGCACGCTGCACGCCGTCTACATCCGTGCCTGTGACCGACCCGCGCAATTGCAGTTGCTGCTCAACTCGATGGCCGACTACGAGCGCCGGTTCCGTGCTGCCCGACCGGTCGTGCTGCTCGACGACTCGACCCAGGCCGAGCATCGCGACCGCAATCGCGACCTGCTGCGCGAGTTCGCACGCGCGGTTGGCAATCCGGTCAGCTACATCGGACCCGGTGAACGCGCACGGCTGCGCGAGCGGCTGCTCAAGGCGGTTCCGCAAGCGAGCGGCAGTATCGAATGGCTGCTTGATCGCGGGCCACGCACGCGTCGCGGCGGCGGCGGACGTTCATGGAACATCGCATTGCTGCTTTCGGCGGGGCGCATGTTCGCCCTGCTCGACGAGGACTTCCGCTTTCCGTTGCGCCGGCATGCCGACACGCGCGATGGCGTCGAGCCGAACCCGGCGCTGAACGCATCGGCGCGATTCTACCGGCGCCTCGATGACGCCTTGTCGTCGGGTGAGGAAGATTCTTCCGATCCGTTCGAGCTTCATCTCGGCGTGTGTGGCGAGCGCCTCGGCGCCACGCTCTCGCGCAGCGAATACCTGCTCGAACCGGAAAGCCTGCGTGGCATCAACCTCGGTCGTCTGGAGCACCTGCGTGGCGACGCGCGCGTGCTCTACACGCTCAACGGCACGGCCGGCGCATCGGGCACGGAAAGCGCGCTGTGGCTCTACCAGCTCGACGCCGCCAGCCGCGCGGATTTCTGGTCCGAGCGTGACGGCTATCTGCGCAACATCGAGGCGCAGAACATCTGGTACGGATGGTTGCGGGCAAAGCCGGCGACCTTCGCGACGTTCGCACCGTTCGTGTTCGACAATCGCGAGCAGTTGCCGTGCACCAATCCCGACGGCCGCGGCGAAGACGGCCTGGCCAGCGTCGCCACCCAGTTCAGTCGTGCTGGATCGCTGGTCATGCATCTGCCGACCGCCATCGGTCACGTGCAGGAGTCGGCGCGCAAGCGATCCGAGGTGACGATGGCCGCGCACATGCCGCGCTTCAATCATTTCCTGCGCGACTACGTCACCAGCCAGTTCGGCAACTTCAAGGCAGCGGATCCGGTGCGTCGCCTCGGCCTGCTCGGCGAAATCGTCGGTGATCTCGCTGCGGCCGATGCACCGACGCTGCAGGGAATGCTTGACGAGTACCTCAGCTTCGTCCGCGCCGACGTGGTCGAGCGAATGCAGAACCAGTTCGAGCTGTTGTCCGATGCGCCGGTCTACTGGCAAGCCGATGTGCGCCTGATCGTGCAGAACAACGGCAATGCACTGCTCAGGCAGGCGGCCCCGCGACTTGCCGACTGGCCCGAGGACAGCAGTGCGGAGCAATGCACCGAACTGGCCCGCGCCGAACTGCTCGACATGGCCCAGGCATGGCGCGACTGGCCGATGCTGTGGAGCGCCGCGCGCGAGCAGGGCGATCGCCTGCTGTCCGGCCTGTGAGTCGAGCGCCGTGCCCGCTGCGGTCCAGTCCGGGCTGACCAGCGTCATCATCGTCACCGCTGACAGCGGTGCGATTGTTGGCGACTGCGTCGCGCGCGTGCTCGCATCGGATGCCGATGTCGAGATCATCGTGGTCGACAATGCGTCAACGCAACCCGCGGTCGCGACGACGCTGGCCGCGTTGCTCGGCGAAGACCGGCTGCAGCTCCTGCGCAACAATCAGAACATCGGGTTCGGACCGGCCTGCAATCGTGGCGCGGCGCTTGCGCGAGGCGATGCGCTGCTGTTCCTCAATCCCGATTGCCTGATCGAAACCGGCACCGTGTCCGGAATGCGCCGCGTGCATGCCCGGCATCCGGAGGCCGGGCTGATCGGCGTACGCGTCGAGGATGCAGGCGGTGCACCGGAAGCGGCAATGCGGCGGCGCGATCCGACCCTGCGTCGGGCGCTCATGACGATCAGCGGGCTCGATCGCCATGCCGATCGCCATCCATTGCTGGCGGGCATCCGCATGCCGCCGCCGGCCAGCCCGACCGATGTCGAAGCGGTCGATGCGGTATCCGGTGCTTGCCTTTACCTCGCTCGTGATGCATTCGATGCGGTCGGCGGCTTCGACGAGGACTACTTCCTGCACTGTGAAGACCTCGACCTGTGCCGGCGCGTGCGCGACAGTGGGCGCCTCGTGCTGTTTGCCGGAACCCTGCGCGTGCGTCATCAGCAGGGCAGCTCGAGTCGGCGGCGTCCGCGCTTCGTGTCCAAGCACAAGCATCGCGGCATGTGGCGCTACTTCACGCGCTTTGACCCTGCTGCGCGCGTGCTGCCATTGCGTGCGCTGGTGTGGCTAGGCATCTGGGTCCATTACTGGGCACGATCGATCCTGCCGCGACGGCGTCGCTGAAGCGTCCGCCGACGGCGATCAGTTCGGCCCCTGTCCACTGTTGACCGGCGGCAGTTGCGGGACCTCGATGGTCTCTTCAGGTGGCGAGCGCAATGCGGCGAGCAGTTCACCAGCGTCGACACCATTGCCGACGCGCAGCCGCGCCAGTTCGGCGAAGCGCGGTTCCGGTCGCGTGCCGGGACCGTCAGGCTGCATCGCCAACGGGTTGCTGCGCAGGGCACCGACGAGGGCGAGATACGCATCCGCTGGAACACCGGCGGCTTCGAGCAACACCGAGGGCAGCATCCATGAGGCGATGTCCTCGCGTCGCGACTTGGCGCGCCCGGAAATATTGTCGACGAACAGATAGGGCACCGGCTGGGTCCTTGCTTCTCTGCCGTCGACGAAACCGAGCTGCGCAAAGGTCGAATGCAGGCCGGGCAGGTGATCGCCATAGAACAACAATACGGTCGGACGCTCGCGGCGCATGACGAACTCGGCGAGGCGGCCGAGCTCGCGGTCGGCGTTGGCGATGTGGTAGGTGAAGTGGCGCAACGTGCGCTGGCCGTATTCGTCGAGTGATCCGGGAACGCTGATCGCCGCCAGTGCAGCGGCGTCGAGACCGGGGCTGACTTCGTACGGCCCGTGCGCTTCGATGCTGATGGCGAACAGGAACTGCGGCGGGCCGTCGTCATCGATCTCGGCGAGTACGCGATCGGTGAGCGCCGAATCGGCAATGAACAGGCCGGATTTCGGCGCGTCGGCGAACTCCGGCAGTGCCAGGAAACGTTGCGCGCCCAACCGCGCCAGCGCATCGCGGCGGTTCCAGAAGCCGGCGTCATTGGGATGCAGGACAGTGGTCGTGTAGCCGTGCTCGACGAGCACGCTCATGAGGCTCGGCATCGGCTCGTCGACGAGCTCGAAATACGGGTACTCGACGCCCGGGAAGGCGGCCAGCGGCACGCCGCTCAATACCTCGAACTCGGTGCGGATGGTGCCTCCGGCGAATGTCGGCACGGCCATGTCGCCGACGCGACCGCGCGCGGCGAGGCGGTGGAAGTTCGGCGTCGCATCCTCACTCGATACGCCGTTCATGCGTGCGGTGTCGAAGAACGACTCGCTCTGCACGACTATGATGTCGGGCAAGGTGTGGTTGGCCTCGACCGATGCGTTCGCCGCGAACGCGGCCGAGTGCTCGGCGATGAATTCGAGAACGCGATCACGGTCGGGCGGCTTGCGGTCGGGGCGTGACAGCTCCCACTGGTACATGAGCAACGTCGGTGCGACTCCCATGCGCGCCACGGTCTCGGCGGGCGACCAGGGCTCGAAACCCGAGTTCCAGCCGTCGTAGGTGGCGCGCCAGACGGACGACCCGGCCACGAGCGTGATCGCGGCAGTCATCGCGATGGCGCCGAGAGCCACACGCGGCACAGGACTGCCGTTCCAGCTGCGTGGCTCGAAACACAGGGCCAGCACGCCGATGACGAGCAGTCCGATCGGCACGACCAGCTGAGCGAAATCGACATAGTGCGAGAACAGCGCGGCGCCGCCGCTCGTGCCGAGAAATCCGAAATCCGCCGGCAGCAGCGGCATGCCGAGTTGGGCGAGCTTGAGCGAGCTTGCCGTGACCGTTGCCGAATACAGCGCGCCGGCGATCGCGAATGCTGCAACCAGGCGCCGGCTCAGCGCAAACACGAGCATCGCAATGAGCGCCGCCGGAATTGCATTGAGCAGCGCCAGACGAATCGCCGATCGATCGGCCGCAGGTGCGCCTGCGATGAACGCAGGATCAAGCCAGTAGGCGAGAACTGCGAGCGCCACCAGCAACAGCGCCGACCATGCCAGCATCGACAGCATGACAGCGACGGCGACGCCCCAGCGGATGCGTCGAAACGGAGTCGAAAAAAGGGTCATGGCCGCCTGACACGCCGAGGAAACACAACTGTAGCAATTTCTTCATGAACATTCGTTCAGGGGCGAATCGCGGTAAAGAGAGGGCCAGAACGGAGGCGGGTCGACGCCGTTGCGACGCCGACCCGCGGTTGCCTTACTTCAACGAAGCGAGATTGCCATCGAGGCGTTCGCGCAGCGTGGCAATCGTTACCGCGCTGTCCTGCTTCGGTGTCTGCAACTGCTGCAGACGCGCATTGGCGACCGTGGTCACGGCCACGTTCTGCGTGCGCGCGAGCACGTCCGTGTACAGCGCGGGCAGTTCGCCGGTGAGCCCCTCGCGGCGATACAGGGCATCGATGCGGCGCAGATCCTTCAGTACCGCGCGCTCTTCGGGCGTGGCATTGCGCAACACGTCCCTGGCGACGCCGCGCATTGCATGCGTGTCATGGCCACGGCCGTGGCCGTCGCCATGCTGGCCGCCGGCGAGCGCCAGTGCCGGCACGCTGCCGATGATCAAGGTAGCGAAAACGAGCGAGGCGATAGTGTTGCGTTGCATGGGTTTCTCCTGTGGGTGGGTGCAGCAGGAGAATACGCAGCGCCAGCGCAGCGGTTGACCTGCGCCGTGCAAGGAAATGCGAGGAAACTGCAAAGACTCAATCCATGAACACGAAAAACGCGGCGCCGACCATCAACGCGAATCCGACCAGATGATTCCATTTCAGCTCTGCACCGAGCCAGGTGACGGAGAAGATCACGAACACGACCAGCGTGATGATCTCCTGCAGCGTTTTCAGCTGAGCCGCACTGTAGACCGTGTAGCCGATCCGGTTGGCTGGCACCTGCAGGCAGTATTCGAAGAAGGCGATGCCCCAGCTGACCATGATGACCAGCAGCAGTGGCCGGTTGGTGTATTTCAGATGGCCGTACCACGCGAACGTCATGAATACGTTCGAGCCGATCAGCAGTACGATCGGGGCGAGATGGTTCCACATGGCCATGCTCCGGCGTCAGTGCGAAAGTGCGCATCTTGCACCAAACCGGAATGGCCGCGCGGTGCCTGAATCGCGCGGTCAACCGGAGCGCGGGCATCGCGTTGGGGTAGATCGGCGACGCCGGCTCGGCGCATTCCGCAGCCACCGTTGCGATCGCGCTGATCGACGGACACACACGGGCGCGGTTCGATTTCGGGTGCGTCGACCTTCACGGTCGGCCCTGTCGACGCACTACCGGGCACAACCTCAAGGCGTCCCTGACCACGTCCTGTGATCGGGGACGCTGCAGCAAGTGGCTGACGAGTATCGCGGGTGTGTCGAATCCGCACCGGCTCGAACTCGGCGCGATATCGCCAACGCGTGCATGCCAGTTCGTGGCGACGCTCAGTTGCCGTGACGCAGCACCAGCATCGGCGGCGTGCGCGCAATGCGGCGCGTACCGGCCAGACCGGCGAGCATCACGAGCACCGCCGAGCCGATGGCAACGACCGCCAGCGGACCGGCCGGAGGGACATAGTCGGGCAGCTGGAACACGCCGCGCGCAAGCGCCATGCCGGTGCCGGCCGCACCGGCTGCGGCGACCAGCCCGGCAAGCAGCCCGAGCGCCGCGAATTCACCGAGAACGGCGGCGTTGAGCTGGCCGCTGTTGGCGCCGAGCGTGCGCAGCAAGGCAATCTCGAAACGTCGCTCGTCGGCCGTGGAGGCGAGTGCCGCGAGCAGAACAAGCACGCCGGCGGCGAGGCTGAAGCCGAGTACCCAGGTCACTGCGGACGACACGCGTTCGATGATGTCGCGCACGCGATCAAGGATCGCCTTGATGTCGACCAGCGAAATGTTCGGCATCTCGCGCGAGAGCTGGGCCATGCCGGTCGGCGATGGCGGCACGTGAAAGCTCGAGATCAGGCTGTGCGGAAGCTCCGATGCATGTTTCGTATCGAGCATCATGAAGAAGTTGACGCTGAACGAGTCCCAGTCGATCTCGCGCACGCTGGTCACTTTCGCGGTAATTTCGGCGTCGCCGAAGCGCAGGGTCATGGTGTCGCCGAGGGCGAGGTTGAACAGCTTGAACCAGCCTTCGTCGACCGACATCTCCGCTTGCGCGGGTGCTGCGCCATGCCAGTTTCCGGCGATGATGCGATTCGACGGGGACAGCGTGTCGCTCCATGAAACACGGACCTCGCGCTCGAGCCAGTTGCCGGCACGCTGTTCGTCAGCGAAGTCGGACGCCTGCGGTGTCTTGCCGTTGATCGCGACGAGCTTGCCGGCAGCGAGCGGCAACATGCTGACATTGCTTGCACCGAGTGCGTCGAGTCGTTGTTCGAATGTGTCGCGCTGGTCCTCCTGCACATTGAGCACGAAATAGTTCGGCGTGTCTTCGGGCAGGTCGGCACGCCAGCGATCGAGCAGCGAAGGACCGACCACGGCGAGCAGGTCGAGCGCAGTCAGGCTCAGCGCAAGCGCACCGACCTGCACAAGGGTCAGCGCGCGGCGACGCGCGAGGTTGGCGAGGCCGAAGCGCAGCGCGCCGGGCAATTTGCGTCCACCCGCCCGCAGCAGCTTGAGCAACAGCAAGGTGACAACCACGGTGGCCACCGCGACTGCAGCCAGTCCGCCAGCGAGTACGCCCGCCAGTCGCATCGAACTGCTCTCGATCAGGATGAGCACGCCGCCAACCACGAACGGCAGCAGGTAAAGCACATCGAAACGACGCACACGGGTTTCGAGATCCTTGCGGAACACGCGCATCGGCTCGACATCGCGCAGGCGCAGCAACGGCGGCAGGGCGAATCCGAACAGCACCGCAAGCCCGATCGCGAACGCCGACAGCGCCGGCCCCAGCGACAAGCCAGGCGCGTCGCCTGGCAGCAGGCCACGCGCGAAGTAGAACGCCATCTCCTGCATGCCGAGTCCGATCACCGCTCCGAACAGGCAGGCCGGCAGCGCCAGCAGGGCGAGCTGCAGCGTCATTGCGCTGACGATTTCGCTGCGACTCGCGCCGAGACAACGCAACAGCGCAACCTCTTCGGTCTTGCGTCGTGCGAACCGTTGCGCAGCCAGGGCGACCGCGATGCCGGAGAGCAGCGCGGCAAGCAGTGCGGCCAGCCGCAGGAAGCTCTCGCCGCGTTCGAATGCAGTGCGAAGGTTCTGCTGCGCATCCTCGATGGTGGTCAGGCGCGCGTCTTGTGGCAGATTCCCTCGCGCCCATTCGGCGTAGCGTCCGATCGCCTGCTCGGAGCCGGCGACGAGCACGCGATAACTGGCGCGGCTGCCCACGCCGAGCAAGCCGCTGCTGATCGCGTCCTCACGATTCATGAGCACGGTTGGCGCGAACTGGAATACCGAGCCACCCGGTGCAGTGACGATTTCGCCGACGACGCGCAGGTCGCGCCCGCCGAGCTGGACGGTGTCTCCTACACCGCTATCGAGTGCGACGAGCACGGCGCGATCGGCATAGACTTCACCGACGGCCGGCGCAGACCCGGTGCGTTGCGCACCGCTCGCATCCTGCACGGTCAGCGTGCCGCGCAGCGGAAATGTCGGATCGACCGCGCGCACTTCACTGAACTGGCTGCGTTCGCCGGCGAACACGACGCTCGAGAACTCCACGATGCGACTGCTGTCGAGCCCGAGCTCGGCGGCCTTGCTGGAGAAGGTCTCTGGCAGGTCGGTACGACGTCCGTTCACGCCGAGGTCGCCGCCGAGCAACTCCGACGCGGACGCGAGAATCGCGCGCTCGACACGATTGGCGAGCGTGCCGACCGCGGTCAGCGCGGCGACTGCCAGCACGAGTGCCGCGGCGAGTGTTGCCAGTTCGCCGTGGCGGAACTCGCGGCGCAGGCTGCGTGCAGCAAAGACCAGCGGCTTCATGCGCCGTCCTCGACTACGCGTCCGTCACGCAGGCGCAAGGTGCGCGCGCAGCGCTGGGCGAGCGTGCTGTCATGCGTGACCAGCACCAGGGTCGTCGCATGTTCGCGGTTCAGTGCAAACAGCAGGTCGGTCACGGCGGCGCCAGTGCGCTGGTCGAGGTTGCCGGTAGGCTCGTCGGCGAACAGCAGTTCGGGTCCATGCACGAATGCGCGAGCGAGCGCGACGCGTTGCTGCTCGCCGCCGGAGAGCTGGTGCGGATAGTGGTGTGTGCGCTTGCCGAGACCGACGGCGTCGAGTGCGCTGGCGGCGCGCTCGCGGGCATCATCGCGGCCCTCGAGTTCGAGTGGCAGCATGACGTTTTCCTCGGCGTTCAAGGCCGGCAGCAAATGGAAGGACTGGAACACGAAGCCGACCAGACGGCGGCGCACGCGTGCGCGCGCTTCTTCGTCGAGTGCATCGAGCTGCTGCCCGGCCAGCGCCACCGTGCCACTGGTCGGACGGTCGAGCCCGGCAAGCAAGCCGAGCAGGGTGGTCTTGCCGGAGCCGGAGGCGCCGACGATGGCCAGACTGGCGCCACGGTCCACATTCAGGCTGACGTCATCGAGGATGACCAATCGTCCATCGGGCCCTTCAACGGCTTTGCTAAGCTTCTGCGCATTCAGGACGCTGGTGGAATCAATGCTCATGCGACGTGTCATCCTCTGGTTTGCGATTTTCTTGGTCGGTACGACCGCCCTGCCGACTCACGCCGGCACCGGCCCGGTATTGGTTCTGGGCGACTCACTGTCCGCTGCGTACAACCTGCGCAGTGAGGACGGCTGGGTCAGCCTTCTGCAAAAACGCCTGCAGCAGGCGCCAAGCCCGCGCAATGTCGTCAATGCCTCGATCAGCGGCGAGACCACTGCAGGTGGGCTGGCGCGCCTGCCGAAACTGCTGGCCGAGCAGAAACCCGCGCTCGTCGTCGTCGAACTCGGTGCAAACGATGCGCTGCGCGGCCTGCCACTCAGCGCGCCGCGCGCCAACCTCGAGCGCATCATCACGCTGAGCCGCCAAGCCGGCGCCGACGTGCTGCTGCTCGGTATCGAGATCCCGATCAACTACGGACCGCAATATCGTGACGGCCTGCGCTCCATGTATCGTGACTTGTCGACCGAATTCAACCTGCCATTGGTCCCGTTCCTGCTCGACGGTATCGCCCTTGACCCGAATCTCATGCAGGACGATGGCCTGCACCCGACTGCGGCGGCACAGCCCCGCATCCTTGAAAACGTGCTTCCGGCGATCGAACACGCCTTGTCGCCGTAGTCCGCAACGCAGTCACTCCGCAATCCACCACAGGTGCGCAAACGATGAGTCGTGATCCCGTCCTTCTCGTGCATGGAGGTGCTGGCGTGATCCGCGCCAGGCTGACGCCCGCGATCGAGCGCGCCGTGCACGATGCGCTGGCCGCGGCGCTGGAGGCCGGTCGCGCCGTGCTCGATGCGAGCGGCAGCAGTCTCGATGCCGTCGCGGCGGCGGTCGTCGTCCTTGAGGATTCGCCGCACTTCAATGCGGGCAAGGGGGCGGTGTTCACGCACGACGGTCGCAACGAGCTCGACGCCTCGATCATGGATGGCAGCACCCAGCGTGCCGGCGCGATTGCCGGCGTGCAGCGGATTCGCAACCCGATCCTGCTGGCGCGCGCGGTAATGGAGCATTCCGACCACGTCATGTTGTTCGGAGCGGGCGCCGAGGCGTTCGCCGAGAGTGTCGGATTCGATCGTGTCGAGCCGGACTACTTCCATACCGATGAGCGCTGGCAGCAGTTGCAGGAGGCGCTCGCCGCCGAATCCGCGCGGCAACCGTCCGAGCAGGGCCGAGCGATCCACTACGGCACAGTCGGTGCGGTCGCGCTGGATCGACACGGTGCGCTGGCTGCGGCGACATCGACCGGTGGCATGACCAACAAGCGCTGGGGTCGCGTCGGCGACTCGCCGATCATCGGCGCCGGCACCTTCGCCGACGCGCATTGTGCGGTTTCGGCGACCGGCTGGGGCGAGTACTTCATTCGCGCAGCGGTCGCACGCGACATCTGCGCGCGAGTCGAATATGGCGGTCAGTCGGTACACGCCGCCGCCGAGGCGCTTGTCCGCGACGTTCTGCCGCGACTCGGTGGCGATGGCGGCGTCATCGCGGTTGACTGCCACGGCAATTTCACCCTGCCGTTCAATACTGACGGCATGTATCGCGGATGGATCGCCGCTGACGGACGCGTGCATACCGCGATCCTGCCCTGACGCGCGAGGTGCGGCGCGTGCCTCAGAGTCGCGTTTCACGCACCGGACGCTTGGCCAGCTTGCGCTGCAGCGTGCGTCGATGCAGTCCGAGCCTGCGTGCAGCCTCGGAGATGTTGCCCTCGCACTCGGCGAGCACGCGCTGGATGTGCTCCCATTCCAGGCGCTTGAGCGGCGGCGGCGCATCCGGCAGCGCCATCGCCGCTCCCGCGCGCGACGCTGCGCCGAGCAGCGCCTGCACGACCTGATCGGCATCGACCGGTTTGGCCAGATAGTCATGGGCGCCGCGCTTGATCGCCTCGACGGCGGTGGCGATCGAGGCGTATCCGGTCAGCAGCAGGATGCGCAGTTTGGGCTGTGCCTCGAGCAGGCGAGGACTAAGGGAGAGGCCGCTCTCGGTTCCAAGTTTGAGGTCGAGCACTGCGTGCGTCGGTTTCCATTCGTGGCACGCAGCAAGTGCGGCGGCACCATCGGTGA
>JBBSOU010000043.1:0-26282 GCA_038259445.1 Lysobacterales bacterium
ACCCAGCTGGCACCGCCATCGACCGACTTGAACACGCCATTGGCGATGGTCGGCTCGAGCGGGGAGCCGGGGGCGACGAAAAAATTGAGGAACGTGCCGATGTAGATCGTCTGCGTATTCGACGGATCGAACACGATCGGGTTGACGCCGCCTAGGATGGCGCGTTCCGACGAGCCGATGGGACCGAAGTATTGTCCGGTGGGAAGGCCGTTTTCGGACGCCGACCAGCTATTGCCACCATCGGTACTCTTGTAGAGATTTGCCGACAATCTCGGCAGGGTGGCGTTGGCATTGTTGGCCACGCCACTGCCTGCGGCAAACAATGTCAGCAACGGTCCGGCACCGATCGGGCACGGTCCGACTGGCGGCGGTGCCGCGCACGAACGTGGATCGAGCGCGACCGTGCGCACGGTGCCCATGTTGCGAACACCGTTGACCAGCGCGATGCCGTTGTCGATCGTGGCCCAGCTGTTGCCGCCGTCCGTGCTCTTGTAGATGCTGCCGTCCGCATTGGCCGGCAGCGGCAGCGGGTCCGACCGGCCCCCGGCGTAGGCCGTGAATGCCTCGGTGCTCAATGGATCATTGTCGACCGTGGTCGGGTCGATCGCGATCGAGCGGATCTGTTCGGCATTGAGTCCCGAGGTCGCCGTTTCCCAGATCGAGCCGCCGTCCGGCGAGCGCATGAGCGCACGATTGGTCGTGGACGTATCGCCCTGTCCAGCGAGGATCACCGAACCGGGACCGGTATCGACCGGGTGGGTAGCGAGCGCGCGCACGTTGAACGCCTGGAAATTCTGGTTGATCGGATTCCAGTTGGTACCGTTGTTGAGGCTGCGGAACATACCGCCATCGGTGGCGCCGACCCAGAGCGTCGGCGTGACGCCCAGATTGGGATGTACGGCAATCGCACTGGCCTGCAGCGGGTCGATGCCGTTCGCGGTCAGGCCATTGGCTGCCGTCCACGCGCTCCAGATCGGGTTGGCCAGATTCAACGAGGTAGTCGATTGCACGCCGCTACTCCGGCAGGCGACGAAGGCGGCCTGTGGATTGGTCGGATGGGCCGTGATCGACAGCAATCGTCCGCACGCGCCGCCGGCGTCGGGCGCGTTGCGTAACGACCACGTGGCGCCGCCGTCCGTGCTGATGGACATGACAAAACCGTCGCTGGCTATCAACGTTGATGGCTCGGCCGGTGAGGACACAAGGAACGTCGTGTAGCCGATCGAAGCGGGTTGCGACGGCGTCGGATTCCAGGTCGCGCCACCATCCAGCGAGCGCAGCACGAATGCGCCACCGAAGAATGCCGGGTCGCTAAACCCCAAGCCAAGATAGATCGTGCCGTCCGAGGCGTACTCGACGTTCTCGAAGCGCACATCGGTGGAGGCCGGGTTCGGGCCGCTCCAGCTGCTGCCGCCGTTACTCGAAACGTAGACACCATCGGAGGCAGCAACCGCGAGATCATTGCTGCTGCCGCGCTGCAGCGAGAGGTCGTTGATGAAAACGTCACTGGGCAGCGCGGCCACCGGTACCCACAGATTGCCGGAATTGCCGGAGCGATAGATGCGTACCCCATTCGTCGTGTAGACCACCGGTGCGTTGGTGGCGACCGCAAGACCGACGGCGATGAAGACTTCCGGAAGACCCACCTGCAGACGCTGCCACGACGAGCCGCTGTTGACACTGCGGAACATGCCACTGCGGCCTCCCGCGAACAGCGTGCTCGGCGTGGCTTCATAGACGGCCACCTCGGTAGCGGAACCACCGTAGGGACCACTCGATGTCCACACGCCGACCCCGGCGCTGGCTGCGAGTGGAACGAGCGCAAAGCCCAGAAGAAGCGGGCGACGAACAAAGCGCAGTGGTGCTCTCATCATGATCAGATTCCAGTAATGGCCGACTCTTGAACCTTATTACGTAGCGAGGTGCCGTTTAGCGACATCGCGCGCGGACACTGTGTGAACCGGTTCGCATTCGGGCGGCGCGCCGGGTGCCTCGTTCGCGCTCGTGGTCAGACCTCAGGGCGCCCGTCGCGCGCCGCACCCTCGGGCGCTTGCGGCCGATTCTGGTCCTGCGCGAGGGCTGCCTTGGCCATCAGGTGTGCGCTGATCGGCGCGGTGATGAACAGGAATACCGTGATCAGCAGTTCGCGCAGTCCGAGGCCGTCGCCGAGCATCGCATGATGCGCGATGGAGGCGATCAGGATGCAGCCGACGCCAAGCGTGGTTGCCTTGGTTGGCCCGTGCAAGCGCTTGTAGAAGTCCGACAGCTTGACCAGCCCGAATGACCCGACCAGTACGAAGAAGCAGCCGATCGCCAGCAGCACGACCATGAACACTTCAAAGGCCATGTTCATTCGACGATATCCCTGCGCATTATGTACTTGCTGAGCATGACAGTACCGACGAATCCGAGCATGGCAATGATCAAGGCGGCCTCGAAGAAGATCGAAGAATCGAGGTGCATTCCGAACAGCATGAGCAGTGCGATCGTGTTCACGTACAGCGTATCGAGACCGAGGATGCGATCCTGCAGGGTCGGCCCGCGCAGCAGGCGATAGAAGCTCAGCAGCATCGCCAGCGCGATCGCGTAAAGGGCGTAGACGATGGCGCTCTCGATCACTGGAAGATTTCCTTCAGCGGGTCTTCGTAGCGCTGCTTGATTGCCGCGATCGCCTGCGCCTCGTCGTCGAGGTTGAAGCAATGCACGAGCAGGTGGCGGCGATCTTCGGTCAGCTCCGCTGAAAGCGTGCCGGGCGTCAACGTGATGATGCTGGCCAGCGCGGTGATCGCGTGGATGCTGGTGAGATCGAGGGGTACCCAGATGAAGGCCGGTTTGAGTGAGCGTTCCGGCCCGAGGATGCGTCGCGCGACTTCGATGTTCGAGACAACGATGTCGTAGAGCACGATGAAAAACAGGCGCAGCAACGCCGATACACTGCCGAACTGCGCGCGCTCCGGTTTGAGCATGCCGGTCATCAACGGCAGCGCGATGGCGAGCAGTGCGGCGAGCACGATCTGGCCGATGCCAAGATCGGCGACCAGCAACAGCCACAGCGCGAACACGGCGACTGCCAGTGGCGGCGACGGCAGGAAACGCCTCATGGCGATGGCGCCCGCAACAGTGGCAGGGTCGCGCGAACCTGATCGAGATACTCGTCGGTGGCGAGTATCTGCGCGCCAGCAGCCGCGGTGTAGTCGAGTATCGGGGCCGCAGCAACCGTGAGCACGATGCCGAATCCGAGCAGCATGATCGCGGCCGCGACTTCGAGTCGCCGCGGCGCTGTCGGTCTGGTCGTTGCGGGGTCGACCGGGTCATTCTGTCCACGCCAGAAGATCTGGCTGCCAACGCGCGACAACGCGACCACCGTCATCAGGCTGGTGATCAGGATCGTTGCCCAGATCCACCAGACCTGATCGGCCGGCACCGAACCGAGCAAGGCGAGCTTGCCAATGAAGCCGGACAGCGGCGGAAGCCCGGCAACCGACACCGCACCGATCAGGAACAGCAGGCCGAGCAGTGTCCGCTGCGGCATCGGCGCCGATGCCGCGAGGCGATCGGCGAGCGCGCCGCGCTGGCGCCGGACAAGGTCGACGATCAGATACAGCGCGGCGGTGACGAACGTGCTGTGTGCGAGGTAGTACAGGCCGGCGCCGATCGATGCCCCGGTGTGCATCGAGATCGCGATGAACAGCGTTGCCGCCGATGCGATGACGAGATATGCGACCGTGCCACGCAGCGTTCGCCCGGCGAGCACGCCGAGCGATGCGAGGACCAGCGTGATGACCCCCGCGCCGAGCAGCCACGGCCAGACCCAGCTGGCCGATTCGCCAGCACCGGCTGCGAACACGAGCGTGTACACGCGCAAGACGGCATACACACCGAGCTTGGTCATGACCGTGAACAGCGCGACGACGGCTGCGGGTGTGCGCGAGTAGGTTTCCGGCAACCACAGGTACAGCGGCAAGAGCGCCGCCTTCGAGCAGAACACGATGAGCAGGATGGCCGAGGCCGAGCGGATGATCGCCTGGTCGGCGGGGTCGGCGGCGACGCGCGCCGCCATTTCGGCCATGTTGAGTGTACCGGTCAGTCCGTAGAGCAAGCCGAGCGCGATCAGGAACAGCGTCGACGCCATGATGTTGAAGACGACGTAGTGCAGTCCGGCGCGCATGCGCAGCGAGCGACCGCCGCTCAGCATCAGTCCGTAGGAAGCGATCAGCAGCACTTCGAAAAATACGAAGAGGTTGAACAGGTCGCCGGTCAGGAACGCACCGTTCAATCCGGCCAGCTGCAGCTGGAACAGGGCATGGAAGTGCAGCGCACGCCGATCCCAGTTTGCGCATGCGTAGAGCAGGCTGGCAACCGCGAGCAGCGATGTCGTCATCACCATCAGCGCAGCGACCCGATCGACCAGCAAGGCAATGCCGAGGCGTGCCGGCCAGTCGCCGATCAGGTACACGCTCAAGCCGCCCTCGCCGGCGCGATCGACCAGCAGCCCCGCGACGACGAGCAACGCGAGAATCGATGTCCACGCCACGATCCGCTGCACAATGATGCCGCGACGCTCGAGCAGCAGGATCAGCGCGCCGGCGAGCATCGGGATCAGGATCGGCAGGACTGGCAGATGGTTCATGCGTCACAGCCCGGCTTGCGTGCATCGACATGATCGCTGCGGTTGTCGCTGCGACTGCGCATGGCGACGACGATCGTCACCGCCGTCATCGCAAACGCGATGACGATCGCCGTAAGGACCAGCGCCTGCGGCAGCGGGTCGGTGTGGTTCTGCAGGTTCTCCGCCAGTTCCGGGCGCAGCACCGGCGGCTTGCCAACGGCCAGTCGACCGGCGCTGAAGATCAGCAGGTTGGTCGCATACGAGAGCAGTGTCAGGCCCAGGATGACGTCGAAGGTGCGTGCACGCAGCAGCAGGTAGACACCTGCAGCGGTGAGCACACCGATGCCACTGGCGAGGGCGAGTTCCATCATGACGTGTGCGCCCGGATGGCGGGTTCGGTCGGCGACTTCACCGTGCCCATCATCGACAGCGTCAGCATCACCCCACCGAACACGACGAGGTAGACGCCGATGTCGAAACCGAGCGCGCTGGCCAGCGGGACCTCGCCGATCAGCGGTAATCCCGGTTCGACATGGCCGCTGGTCAGGAACGGGAAACCAAAGCCCATCGAGGCGATGCCGGTGGCGATAGAGCACAGCAATCCGATGCCGATGCAGCGTGCGTAGTCGAACCCGATCCGCGACTCGACACGTTGCGAGCCTTCGATCACGTATTGCAGCAGCAAGGGGATCGCGAGCACGAGCCCGGCGATGAAGCCGCCACCGGGTTCGTTGTGACCCCGCAGGAACAAATACACCGAGACCGCCAGCGCGAGCGGAAACAGCAGGTGGGAGAGTGTCATTGGCATCGGCAGCAGGTCCGCCGGTCCAGGCATGATCGTATCGGGACGCAGACGCGCGCGCCGCAGCAATGCGTGCACGACCAGACCGGCAATGCCGAACACGACGATCTCGCCGAGCGTGTCGAAGCCGCGGAAGTCGACCAGGATCACGTTGACAACGTTGCTGCCGTAGCCTTCCGGCAAGGACCGCGCGAGCAGTTCGCTGGCGATCGTATTGGCCGGACGCGTCATCATTGCGTAGGCGAGTGCGGTGACGCCGGCTCCGGCACAAATCGCGATCGCGCCATCGCGCCAGCGCCGCATGCGCGACGGTTCGGCCGGCGATTCCTGCGGCAGGTAGTTCAGCGCCAGCAGCATCAATGCGATCGTGACCATCTCGACCAGCAACTGGGTCAGCGCAAGGTCCGGAGCGGACAGGAACACGAAGACGACGCTGACGGCGAGGCCGACCGATCCGATCACGATCAGCGCGAGCAGGCGTTGGCGGTGCAGCATCACTGTCGCCAGCGCGCCGCCGACGAGCACGAGCCAGATCGCCCAGCCGAGCAGTGGCATTGGCTGGCTGACCGCATTCGTGCCGAGCAGCGTCGCGCCATCGGCGAGGAACGGCACCGCGGCAAGGATGATCGTGACGAGCACCATGAACAGCAGGTAGCGTTGCAGGCTGCCGTTGCCGATGCCGCGCGTGAAGCGCCACGACAGCGCGAGCAGCCCGTTGACCTGACGCCGGAAGACGCGACGCCCGAACGACTCGCGCATGATCGCGTGGATGTCGAACAGACGACGCAGACCGAAGTACAGGATCATGCCGCCGATCATGCCGCCGACACTCATGAGCAGCGGAAGATTGATGCCATGCCAGATCGCGAGGCTGTAGGTCGGCAACGCGTCGCCGAGCACGCCGTAGGCCGCCGCGGCGAGCACCGGGGCGACGGTGTAGGCCGGCACGATGCCGACCGCAAGGCAGACCACGACCAGCACTTCGACCGGAATCTTCATCCAGCGCGGCGGTTCGTGTGGTGCATCCTCGATGGGCCGCGGCCATGTACCGAAGAACGTGTCGTGGACGAAGCGCAGGCTGTAGGCGACACCGAACACGCCGGCAAGGAACGCGGCAACGCTGATCGCGGTGCGCATCGCGGCATGGCCCTGGATCTCCAGTGCCTGGGCAAAGAACATTTCCTTGGACAGGAAGCCGTTGAGCAGCGGGATGCCGGCCATCGCCAGCGTCGCCACGATCGCCAGCGTGCTCGTGATCGGCATGAACTTGCGCAAGCCGCCGAGTCGGCGCATGTCGCGACTGCCGGTCTCATGGTCGATGATGCCGGCGGCCATGAACAGCGACGCCTTGAACACGGCGTGATTGATGATGTGGAAGATCGCCGCGACCACGGCAAGCGGCGTCGACAAGCCGAACAGCAGCGTGATCAGGCCGAGGTGCGAGATCGTCGAGTAGGCCAGCAGGCCCTTGATGTCATGCTGGAAGATTGCCGTCCATGCACCGATCAGCAGGGTCGTCGCGCCGACTGCGCTGACCACGTAGAAGTACAGATCGGTACCGGACAGCGCCGGGTGCATGCGCGCGAGCAGGAACACGCCGGCCTTGACCATGGTCGCCGAGTGCAGATACGCCGATACCGGCGTTGGCGCCGCCATCGCGTGCGGCAGCCAGAAATGGAACGGGAACTGCGCACTCTTTGTGAATACGCCGGCCAGCACCAGCAGCAGGGCGGCCGGATACAGTGAGTGGGCGCGGATCAGGTCGCCCGACGCGAGCACCACGTCGAGTTCATAGCTGCCGACGATGCGGCCGATCAACAGCACGCCACCGAGCAGGGCGAGTCCGCCGGCGCCGGTGATCGCAAGCGCCATGCGCGCGCCTTCGCGGGCGTCGTTGCGCTGGTTCCAGAAGCCGATCAGCAGGAACGAGCTGATGCTGGTCATTTCCCAGAACACCACGAGCAGCAGCAAGTTGCCGGCGATGACCATGCCGAGCATCGAACCCATGAACAACAGCAGGTAGGCGAAGAACCGCTGCGGACTGTCGTTGTCGCTGAGGTAATAGCGCGCGTAGATGATGACCAGCGTGCCGATGCCGAGCACGAGTCCGGCGAACATCCATGCCAGACCATCGATGCGCAGCGTGAACATCAGGCCGAGTTGCCCGATCCACGGATGCGAGCTCTGCACGACCGTGCCGTCGAGCACCTCGGGCGTGATCATGCCGAGCAGGCCGAGGCCGAGCACGGGCGCCGCGGCGGCCAGCCAGCCGATGCTGCTGCGCGATGCGGATCGCGACAGGGCAATGATCAGGGCGAGCACGAACGGCAGGCCCAGCAGGATTTCCAGCGCTGGAAACGTCAAGGCTTTTTCAACGGTTGGCTGCGACGTGCAACCGCACAAGCTTAACCGATCGATCCGCGCCGCTCACCGGAGGCAAGGCAGTTGGAGCCTCGCCTGCCAAGCTGCGCATATAAGTCGGTGTAGCCCGCCCACCCACGTGAGGCTGCGACGTTGCGACGCGCCCACACGGGGCAGGGTTCACAGGGTCGCGCCCAGCCGCGTGCCCTGCGCAATCGCGCGTTTCGCGTCGAGTTCGGCGGCAACATCCGCGCCGCCGATCACGTGGGTGGCGACACCGAGCGCGCGCAGCTCGTCGGCGAGCCCTCGATTGGGAACCTGGCCGGCACAGACGACGACATGGTCGACGCGCAGTGCCTGCGCCTGGCCGGCGACGGTGATGTGCAGCGATTCACCGTCGAAGCGCTGGTAGCCGACATCGCCGAGCATTTGCACCTTCTTCGCCTTCAGCGTGGCCCGATGCACCCAGCCAGTGGTCTTGTTGAGGCGTTTGCCCGGAGTTCCGGCGGTGCGCTGCAGGATCCAGATTGCGCGCTCCGGCGGCTCCGGTAGCGCAGCGACGAGGCCACCGCGCTCGCCATGGTCGAGGTCGACACCCCATTGGCGTGTCCATCGTTCGATGTCGGTGGTCGGCGACGGCGCATGTTCGACGAGGAACTCGGCGACATCGAAGCCGATGCCGCCGGCGCCGATGATGGCGACGCGTGGCCCGACCTTGGCGTCGCCGCGCAGCACATCGATGTAGCTCAACACGCGCGGGTTGTCGCTGCCGGGCAGTTCGAGCGCACGCGGCGTGACGCCGGTGGCGACGACCACGGCATCAAACGCGTGCTCGGCGAGCATCGACGCAGTCGCACGGCTGCCGAGTTGCACGTCAACGCCGGTGTCACTCAATCGATTGCGAAAGTAGCGCAGGGTTTCGTTGAACTCTTCCTTGCCCGGTATGCGTCGCGCCATGTCGAACTGGCCACCGATCGCCTCGGCCTGGTCGAACAGCGTGACCGCGTGCCCGCGCTCGGCGAGCGTCGTCGCTGCGGCCAGTCCGGCCGGTCCGGCGCCAACCACCGCAAAGCGTCGCCGCGTCGCCGTCGGAGCCATCTGCCACTCGGTTTCGTGGCAGGCGCGCGGATTGACCAGGCAACTCGCGGTGCGCTGCTGGAACACGTGGTCGAGGCAGGCCTGATTGCAGGCGATGCAGGTATTGATGCGGTCGCTTCGTCCAGCTTTTGCCTTGTTCACCCACTCGGCATCGGCCAGCAGCGGCCGCGCCATCGAGACCATGTCGGCATCGCCGCTGGCGAGCACGCGTTCGGCGACATCGGGCATGTTGATACGGTTGGTCGCGACCAGCGGCAGCGACACATCGCCCTTGAGCTTGCGCGTGATCGAGGCGAACGCTGCGCGCGGCACCGAGGTGACGATGGTCGGTACGCGCGATTCGTGCCAGCCAATGCCGGTGTTGATGATCGTCGCGCCAGCAGCCTCGACGCCCTTGGCCAGTTGCACGATCTCGTCCCAGCTCTGCGCGTCGTCGACCAGGTCGAGCATGGAAAGGCGATAGATGATGATGAAATCGGCACCGACGGCGGCGCGCATGCGGCGCACGATCTCGATCGGGAAGCGCATGCGCTTCTGCGCGCTGCCGCCCCAGTCGTCGTTGCGGCGATTGGTGCGCGCGGCGAGGAATTCGTTGATGAGGTAGCCTTCCGAACCCATGACCTCGACGCCGTCGTAGCCCGCTTCGCGTGCCAGCCGCGCGCTGTTGACGAAGGCCTCGATCGTGCGCTCGACACCGCGGCTCGACAGCGTGCGCGGCGTGAACGGCGTGATGGGCGACTTGATCCGTGACGGTGCGACCGACAACGGGTGATAGGCATAGCGCCCGCCATGCAGGATCTGCATGCAGATTCGCCCCCCTTCGGCATGCACGGCACCGGTCACCTTGCGATGGCGCGCGACATGCCACGGCAGCGACAGCCGACCACCGAACGGTTTCAGCCACCCTTCGATGTTCGGTGCGATGCCGCCGGTGACCATCAAGCCGACCCCACCGCGCGCGCGCTCGGCGAAATACACGGCGAGCTTGCCGAAATCCGCCGCCTTGTCCTCGAGTCCGGTGTGCATCGAACCCATCAACACGCGGTTCGGCAGCGTGGTGAAACCGAGATCGAGCGGCGCGAACAGGTGCGGGTAGTGCACGAGACAATCCACGATTCAAACGGGCGTCCAACATGCCTGCAAGCGCGGCGACGGGCAAGCGCCGGACGCGCGCTCAGAGAATCTGCAGGATCAGCAGGGTCTGGTCGTCAACGCCTATGGTCGAGCCCTGATGCGAGAACAATGCGGCGCACAGCGATTCGAGCAGAAAGGCCGGATCGTTTGGGCCGTGCGCGATCACGCCGATGAGTCTCGCAGCGCCGAATGGCACGCCGGTGGCGTCGCGGGCCTCGACGATGCCATCGGTGTAGAGGACGAGCATGTCGCCCGATTCGACATCGATGTGGGTGTTGCTCCAGACATGCTCACGCAGGATGCCGACCGGGATATCGCCATTGTGGTCGCGAACATGCACCGTATCGCCGCGTCGATGCAGCAACGGCGGATGCCCGGCGTTGACATACGTGACGCGGCGCAGGTCCGGCCGGTAGAGCACGCCGAGCGCGGTCAGAAAATGGTGGCGTGTGCGCCGCGAAAAGAAGTGGCGATTCGCGTACGTGATCGCGCCGGCCGGCCCGGACTCCTCGTTGCCTTCGTAGGTGCGCAGGATGGCGTCGAACTGCACCGCTTCCATGGCCGCAGCGGCGCCGTGGCCGGAGACGTCGGCGAGCATGACGGCCCAGATGTCGGCGCCGTGATCGACGAACTCAGCCGGTGCATGATGGGTCAGCGCCATCAGATCGTAGTAGTCGCCGGCGGCGGTTTCGGCCGGCTGCCAGTGCACGGCATGGGCAAGCCCGCGGATCGTCGGATTGTCGGGCAGCAGCAGCCGCTGCACATCGGCGAGGCCGTCGATGGCCTTGCGCTGACGCGTGCTCTCGTCGCGAAGCGCGCGCGTGGTCAGCGGCTGCAGGATCAGGCTGGCGGCAAGGTTGGCCTCGAGCACGAGTGCATCGATGGCGACATCGGCGAAGGCGCACCGCGCAGGGCTGGCGAACACCAGCCAGTGATCGACGGCTCCGCTGCGCACAATCGGAACGCCGATAAGGGCGCATGCGTCGAGCAGTGCCCGCGCAAAGGGAAGACTTTGCTCTTCATCGCCGACATCGATGCGCAGAGTCGTCTGCGCGGTCAGCAGCCGATGCGACAACGCATCGTCGAACAGCGGCAGTTGTGCCTGCTGTCCATACGGATCGACATTGGCGACATGCTCTCGCGATGCTGAATCGACCAGGCCGGCCAATCTGCATTGGCCCGCCGGAACATCGCGAACCAGCACGAGTGCGAGCGCGAACGGCGGCAATTCGCTGAGCAAATGCGCGTGCACCGCGAGCAATGCCGTTGCCGAGTCGCCGTCGAACGCACTCAATTGCAGCAGTCGATCAATGATCGGCAGGTGATCCATGCGCGCTTCCGGAGGCTCGATGTCTGCATTCTGCCGGCGCCCCGGACGCGCTGCCACCCGCGGTCGGCCTGCTACCACCCGGCCAGCGCAGGCTTGCCGATCGTCGTGCCCGATTCGAGCCGGCGATTGGCCGAGCGCCGGTGCACCGCGTCGATCGGGCCGATCGCGCCGCTGAGCGTGCCACGCCGTTCGCGGCTGTCGATCAATTCGCTCACGCGGGCGAGCATGCGACCCTGATCGGCCACGTCGTCGGTGCCGAAGCGCGGTCGCGCAAACGTCATTTCCCATTGGATGCTGATGCACGTGCCCTTTCGCCGCTGCACGTGCGCGACGAACAGCAGCGCCGGGATACCCGGCGCAATGCGTACCTGGCCGGATTGCGCGAAAAGAGGTGTCTGTCGGACAATCCCGGCAGTCGTCGATTGCGTTCACCAAGGCAACCGAAAACCTCGCAAACGTGACTGCGTCGCTATCTCGAAGACAACAAGGAACGCTCGGCACATTGCGTGAGGCCTGGTCAGATCCGGCGACAACGTCGAGTCGGGCCATCTGGTGTCGCGTCTGCAATCGGGCTCAACCCAACGGGCACGCTGAGAGGTTCGGGTGACCTGGCTCCGGAGTGCGTCGACAATCGACATGGGACCTGCGTAGGGCGACGATTTGGGGATATCCGGAAATCCCTGCGCTCAGGTTTGAACAGCCGACGCTTGCGCCGTTGATCTGCCGTTCATGCAAAACGTACATACTTTGTTAAAATCCTGTTGCAGCGCACGAAAGTGTCGTAGAGTGCGCGCCATCGAGAGTTTGTTTACGGCGTCGATCTCGACGTTCGGGTCTGGAACAAAAACCAAGTAAAGAGGAATCTGCAATGAAAATAAAAGCCTTGAGTGCACTCATCGCCGTAGCCATGCTCGGCGGCGGTGCTTCCGTTGCGACCGCGCAGGACGGCAGCTGGTACGTCGCCCCGCGCGTCGGCGCTGTGATCCCCGACAGCAACCGCAGCACGAAGGAATCGCTCTACACCGGTCTCGGTATCGGCTGGTGGGTTTCACCCGACCTCGCGGTTGATTTCGAATACAGCATCAACAATGCCGACTTCAAGGACAGCTCGTTCCGCGCTGGCCGCGAGTGGGAAAGCGTTGGCGTGGGCGTCACCGGCCGTTACTTCTTCGGTGAGCAGGGATCGGCATGGCGTCCGTACGTCCTTGGCGGCCTCGGCTTCCTGCGTCACGCCGCGTATTCGGGTGAAGTGCAGAACGATGGCTGGGACCCGATGGCCACCGTTGGTGCTGGTATCCAGTACAGCATGTCCGACCGCATCGCTCTTCGCGGTGAACTTGCTGCCCGTTACGACAAGGACAACAACTCGCTGCGTGGCCAGTTCGTCGGCGCGGAAGACCACAATCACTTCGTTGACGGCATCGTCTCGGTTGGCCTGACCATCGGTTTCGGTGGTGGTTCGACCTACGTCGAGCCGGAAGCTGCAGTGACTCCGCCGCCGCCGCCGATGCCGGAAGTTGCTCCCGAGCAGCCGGCTGACACCGCAGTCGTCATCGACCTGCGTGGCGTCAACTTCAAGTTCGATCGTCCGACCTCGGGTGAGAGCAGCATCGAGCCGACCCTGCAGGAACCGACGGCTGACTCGATCGCGATCCTCGATCAGGCCGTGGACGTGCTGACACGCAACACCAGCGTCCGCGTTGAACTCGCCGGCCACACCGACGCGATCGGTAGCGACGCGTACAACCAGGGTCTGTCGGAGCGTCGCGCTCAGATCGTGTATGACTACCTCGTCTCGCGTGGTGTCAGCTCGAGCCAGTTGACCGGTGTTCGCGGCTACGGCGAAAGCCAGCCGATCGACACCAACGACACGCGCGAAGGTCGTGCCCGCAATCGCCGCACCGAACTCTCGGCCGGCAACCAGTAAGTCGACGCAAGTCGCCTGAAATGAAAAAACCCGGCGCAAGCCGGGTTTTTTTTGGTTCATTTTCCGGCGCGAGAGGCAACGCTGATCGACGTTTCCCGACTCAGCGCGAAAGCGCGGGAGTCACTTCACCGGCGATCGCGTGAACGATGGCATCTGCCACCTTGATGCCGCCGGCAATCAGGTTGCCGCTTTCGGGGATACCGTCTCGACCGACGAAGTCGCAGTAACGACCTCCTGCCTCGCGCACCAGCAGGCAGCCGGCGGCGAGATCCCATGGTTTCAAGCCGATCTCGAAATAGCCGTCGATGCGGCCATTGGCGACGTAGGCCAGGTCCAGTGCCGCGGAACCGGTGCGACGGATGTCTTCGGCCTGTTGCAGCAGTGCGCGGGTCATGCCGAGTTGGGCATCCAGATGAGCGCGCTGACGAAACGGGAAGCCGGTCGCCAGCAGTGCACCGGACAACTCGTTGCGCGAGCTGACACGGATGCGCCGGTCGTTGAGGTAGGCACCGTCTCCGCGACTCGCCGTGAACAGTTCATCGCGCAGCGGATCGTAGATCACGCCATGCATCGGTTCGCCATTCTCAAGCATCGCGATCGACACCGAAAAATGCGGAAACCCGCGCAGATAGTTGTGCGTACCATCGAGAGGATCGATCACCCATACGTGGCGTGACTTGCCCTGCGCGCCGGATTCCTCGGCGAGGATGGCGTGTGCAGGAAACGCGCGCCTGAGCTCGCGTATGATCTCGGCCTCTGCGGCACGATCCACTTCAGACGCAAAATCGAGGCGCTGCTTCTCGACGATGGCGAGCGAGTCGAGGCGATTCATGTAGCGCAGGATGATCTGGCCTGCAGCGCGCGCAGCACGGATGGCCACGTTTACAGCGGGTCTGGGCATGTCTAAACCGTCGGAAGTGTGATGAAAAAGAACGAGCTGCCGCGACTTGCGCGGTGCGGAAGGGTAGCAAATCCAGCCACTTCGCGCCAAAGGCGACGACATCCGGCGCGCGTCGGTAGCCATGCGGAACGCGCCAATGCATGAGTCGACAGCCATTGCCGACGATTCGCCGGAATGCGTGGACAACATCCGCTTCGTGCTGGTCGAGACCTCGCACCCCGGCAACATCGGAAGCGCCGCGCGTGCGATCCGCACGATGGGCTTCGGTGCCTTGTCGCTGGTTTCGCCTGCGCACTTTCCGCATGGTGATGCCTACGCTCTCGCGGCCGGCGCCGTCGACGTGCTCGATCGTGCGCAAGTGCTGCCGACGCTTACCGATGCGATTGCCGATTGCACGCTCGTGCTTGGGGCGACGGCACGACTTCGTGGCGTCAGTCTCGACGAGTGGTCGCCGCGCGAGATGGCCGCCCGCGTGATCGACACGGCGGCGCAGGGTGGTCGCGTGGCACTCGTCTTCGGCAACGAGCGGGCTGGCTTGAGCAACGATCAGATCGCGCTGTGTCACGCGGCTGTTCACATCCCGAGCGATCCGACGTACTCGTCGTTGAATCTGGCGCAGGCCGTGCAAGTGCTTTCCTACGAACTGCGGCTCGCCGTGCTCGGCGACGTGCCGCGACGTGAGGGAAACCTCGATGCGCCGGCGAGCAGCGAAGCGATGGAAGGGTTCTTCGAACATCTGGCCACGACTCTCGACGTGATCGATTTCCACAAGGGCCGATCACCGCGCACGATCATGCGCCGGCTGCGTCGGCTGTTCCTGCGCGCGGCGCCGGACGAGCGTGAACTGCGCGTACTTCGCGGAATTCTGGCCGATGCGCAACGCGCCGCGACGCTGCCGCGCTGACAACCCGCGCGAATGCCCTGCGTGCGCCTGCGTTAATGAGTGTCGGCTGAGCGAGGGCCAACCGAGAAGCGTGCCCTCAGAACGAATCGCCGCCCGCCGAAACCGCCTGCTCGAGCCGATCGCCAAGCGCGCCGAGTTCATTGATGACACGATCGAGTTCGTCACCGGTCAGCAACGGGTACGGCCGGTTTTCGCACAGGTGCAGGTAGGGCGAGCCGTCGAGATCGCTGATCGACAGGTAGCCGGTGCGTTGTTCCCAGTTGAAGCGCAGGCACCGCGTTGGATCGATTCCGGTCGCCGGGCTGATCGGCGTGGAGATGCGCAGGTGCTTGGCACCTTCCTCATCTTCCATTTCCGCCAGGTAGATGCCCTGGTGGCGACCGTCGTCGAAGGTGAGGTCGAAACTGATCAGGTAGGGGTCGTTCGTGCGCAGGGCATGACGCAGGCTCGCATGCGAACGGATCTGCTCGAAACTCAGCACGGTCGTCTCCCCATCAAAGTGACCGGCTATGCTAGCAGCGACCGGCGAGAATGGTGCCGCCTGTTGCAAACTTCAGGTCTGGACATGGGCGAAGATTCCGCAACGCAGCGGCGCAAGGCGATCGTGCGCGCCATTCGTGCGATTCCGCGCGGTCGTGTCGCCAGTTATGGCGAGATTGCCGCGCAAGCGGGGTTGCCGGGCCGCGCGCGACTGGTCGGACGTGTCCTTCGCGAAGCCGGTGATGCCGCTCGTCTGCCATGGCATCGGGTGGTGCGTGCAAACGGCAGCATCGCTTTCGACGCGGGAAGCGAAGGATTCGTGCAACAGAGCGCCCGGCTGGCCGCCGAGGGCGTCGCCGTCGGGCGCGGACGCGTCGATACGTCGCGATTCGGGTGCGATACCGATGTCGATGCCGAGCTGTGGGCTCCTCGCGATGCAGGCAGTCGCAAGCGGCGCGGTTGAATCCGGCACGCTCGGGGCCCACGTCAGTCCATCCGCGGCATGCCAGAATCGGCACCGTTCCCCAACTGGACCCCTGCATGTCCTTCGATCTTCCACCTGTCACTCGGGCCTTGCTGTTCGCCAATGTCGGCGTCTATCTGCTGCAGATGCTGCTTGGCAATTTCATGGTGATCTGGTTCGCACTGTGGCCGATCGGATCGAGCATGCCGGTGCCCGGTGGCGGCACGGTCGGTTTCGAGATCTGGCAACTGGTCAGCTACGGGTTTCTTCACGGCGGACTGACGCATCTGCTGTTCAACATGCTCGCGCTGTGGATGTTCGGCGGCACCATCGAGCGCCTGTTCGGCGGCCGTCCGTTCGCGGTCTACTACATCGTCTGCGTGATCGGCGCGGGGCTCGCGCAGCTTGCCGTGATCGCGTGGTTCACCGGCGGCTTCTACCCGACGCTGGGAGCATCGGGCGGCGTGTTCGGCGTGTTGCTCGCGTTCGGCATGATGTATCCACATGAACGCATCATGCTGATCATTCCGCCGATTCCGATGCCGGCCTGGCTTTTCGTCACCTTGTACGGCGTGGCGGAGTTGTATCTCGGCATCACGCGCACGCAGTCGGGCGTGGCCCACTTTGCCCACCTTGGCGGCATGGTCGCGGGTTTCGTGCTGATCCAGTACTGGCGCGGCCGACTGCCGATCAAGCCGCGACGCATCCTCACGCGCTGAGTACCGGTGATGTCTGCGCCCTCTGCGGGCAAACCACGCACGCTGGCGGATTGGCTCGAGTACCAGCAGCGAATCCATCCGCAGGCGATCGCGCTGGGTCTCGATCGGGTGCGCACGGTGTGGCAGCGGCTCGGCGCGCCGCGCCCGGCACCGCGGGTGGTCACGGTCGGTGGAACCAATGGCAAGGGTTCCACCGTCGCGTTCATCGAAGCCATTGCCAGAGCCTGCGGGTACCGTGTCGGCGCATTCACCTCGCCACACCTGCTGCGCTACAACGAACGTTTCCGCATCGATGGCGAGCTGGCGGCCGATGCCGAATTGATTGACGCATTCGAGCACATCGAGAGTGCGCGCGGATCGATCGAGCTGACCTATTTCGAGTTCTGCACGCTAGCCGCGCTGCTCGTCTTCGGCGAACGCTGTCTTGATCTCGCCGTGCTCGAAGTCGGGCTCGGCGGAAGGCTCGATGCGGTCAATATCGTCGATGCCGATGTGTCGGTGGTCACCACCATCGATCTCGATCACCAGGACTTCCTTGGTCACGACATCGATGGCATTGCGCGCGAAAAAGCCGGAATCTTCCGGCAGGGTTGCGTTGCGATCATTGGTGATCCCGATGCGCCTGCCACCTTGCAGGAGTGCGCACATGCGATTGGCGCGAAACTGCTGCTGGCCGGACGGGATTTCCACATCGACGCCGAGCGCGTCTGGCATGCCGGAAGCATGCAAGTCGAGATACCGGTGCTGCCGCTCGCCGCGCCGGTGCAGGAGCGCAACGCCGCGGCGGCGGTTGCCACATTCCATGCCTTGCGGGATTCGCTCGGATGGCAGCCGACACGGATCCGGCAAGGACTCGCCGCGGCCCGGCTGGACGCGCGAATCCAGCGTTTCGCCGGTCCGCCCGAACTGGTCGTGGACGTCGCACACAATCCGCAGTCCGCGCGCGCGCTCGCCGAATGGCTCGATGCCACGCCGGCCACCGGTGCCCAGCTGGCGGTTTTCTCGGCGCTCGCCGACAAGGACATCGAGGGCATCGTGATGCCGTTGCGCGGCCATTTCACGCACTGGTATATCGCCGGACTCGAACGCTGCAGTCCGCGTGGACTGGATGCGCGCACGTTGCTCAAGCGCGCCAGTACCTGTCTGGATGCGGGTCGCATGACCGCATGCACCGATGTCGATGCGGCGCTGAGCGAGGCGATTCGCGCCGCCGGCAGCGATGCGCGCATCGTCGCGTTCGGCTCGTTCTTCGTCGCCGCCGAAGCGCTGGCGCATGCTGCGCGAGTGCGCCACGACGAAATCTGAACTCGTGCCCGCGCGTGGACGCGTATAATCGCTGCACCCCGACTGCGTGCCGGTTCCGATGGACTCCGCCTTGAAACAACGACTGCTCGGTGCTGCCGTGCTGATCGCCCTCGCGATCATCTTCGTGCCGATGATCTTCAGTGGTTCCGGTCCGGTGCAGGAATCGGCAACCATCGATCTCGAAATTCCGCCGGCGCCCGATCGCGAATTCGAGACACGTGTGATGACCGTTGATGCGGACAACCGCGATCCCGGCGCGACACCGGTTCCAGCGCGCGTGCCCGAACCGGTGGTCGCGGTCGACGCGCCGAGCCTGCCGCGACCGGATGCCGATGCCGAGCCCGCGCCGGTGGCTTCGCCTGCACCGGAAGCAGCCGCACCGACGCGCAGTGAGCCGCCAGCGCAGGCGCCGGTGGCACTCGCCGGTGTCGCCGCGAACGGAAACTTCCTCGTTCACCTCGGCGTCTACGCGGCCACGTCGAATGCGGTCGAGCTGGTCGATACCCTCAAGCGCGCCGGTATGCCGGCGTTCGCCGAGGCGACCGAGTTCCAAGGCAAGCCGGCACAGCGCGTACGCGTCGGTCCCTACGCAACACGCGCGCAAGCCGAGGCGACGCGGATCCGCGTCAAGCAGCTGAAGCCCGACGTGCCGGGCAGCGTCGTCACGCGATCCACCAATGCCACCGCGGACGCACCGGCCAGCGCCGTGGCACCGACGCGGGCCGGTGGCTGGGCCGTGCAGCTTGGCGCGTTCAAGGCGGAAAGCGATGCCAACACCCTGCGTGCGCGCCTGCGCGGCGCCGGCTTCGCGTCCTACGTCGACAAGCTGGACGCCGAGCAGCAGACCCTCTGGCGTGTGCGTGCGGGTCCGGAAGCGGATCGTGCCAACGCCGAAAAGCTGCGCGATCGGATCAAGGAAAAACTCAAGGTCGACGGCCTGATCGTCACCCAATGACGAGTGCGTGAGCATGAACTGGTTCGACTACGCGATCATTGCGGTGCTCGCGCTGTCGGTGTTGATCGGCCTCTGGCGCGGCTTCATAGGAGAGGTCCTCGCGCTGGCATGCTGGGTGCTGGCGTTCTGGGTGGCGTGGATGTTCGGGCCGCCCCTTGCGGAGCAGTTTTCAGGCAGCATATCCGTGCCTTCGGTACGCATCATGCTGGCCTACGCGATGTGCTTCGTCGGCGTGCTGATTGCCGGTGCGCTGGTCAGTTACCTGATGCGGAAACTCGTGTCGGGCAGTGGTCTGTCTGGCACCGATCGTCTGCTCGGCATGGTGTTCGGCCTGGTGCGTGGTGCTGCGCTCGTTGTCCTGCTCGTTTTGCTGATGAAATTCACGCCGGTGGTGCGCGACGACTGGTGGCAGACGTCGCGCCTGCTGCCGACGTTCGAAAATGGCGCGCAGTGGGTCACTGCGCAACTGCCCGAGAACGTGGCACGCTACATCGAACCTGCCGCCGCCGTCTTGCCACAGGTACTGCCACCGGACCGTGGCCGCAACAGCAACACTCCTCCCAATTCGCGGTGAGCTGAATCATGTGCGGAATCATCGGAATCGTCGGCAAGTCGGAAGTCGCCTCGGCACTCTACGACGCGCTGACCGTGCTCCAGCATCGTGGCCAGGACGCTGCCGGGATTGCCACGCTGGACGGCTCGCGCTTGCGCCTGCACAAGGCCAATGGTCTCGTCCGCGACGTGTTCCATCGCGAACAGATGCTCGATCTGCGCGGCCGTGTCGGCATTGGCCATTGCCGCTATCCGACTGCCGGTTCGGAAGGCACCAGTGAGGCGCAGCCTCTGTATGTGAACTCGCCGTACGGCATTGCGCTTGCGCACAACGGCAACCTCGTCAATACGGCAACACTGCGCCGTGAAATGTTCGAGGACGATCGGCGCCACATCAACACCGATTCCGATTCCGAGATCCTGCTCAATGTGCTCGCCCACGAAATCCAGATCCAGGACCGCCTCGCGCTGACTCCCGACCACATCTTCAAGGCGGTGGCGGGCGTGCACAGGCGCTGCATCGGCGGGTATGCGGTGGTCACCTTGCTGCTCGGCTATGGCGTGCTGGCATTCCGCGATCCGCACGGCATCCGCCCCCTCGTGCTCGGCGAACGTGATACCGCGGAAGGCAAGGAATACGCGGTCGCGTCGGAATCGGTCGCGCTCGACATCCTTGGTTTCCGCCTGATGCGCGATGTCGCGCCGGGCGAAGCGGTGCTCATCACGCTTGACGGCCAGCTGTTTTCGCGCCAGTGCGCCGAGCCGGTGCGACACACGCCGTGCATCTTCGAGTACGTCTATCTTGCGCGTCCCGATTCGATGATCGAGGATGTATCGGTGTACAAGGCGCGCCTGCGCATGGGCGAGCGGCTCGGCGCAAAGATCCTCAAGCTCAAGCCGAACCACGGCATCGACGCGGTGATCCCGATTCCGGATACATCGCGTACCGCTGCGTCATCGCTCGCGCAGGTGCTCGGCGTGCCGATGCGCGACGGCTTCGTCAAGAACCGCTACATCGGCCGCACCTTCATCATGCCCGGCCAGAGCGAGCGCGTGAAATCGGTGCGCCGCAAGCTCAATGCGATCGGCCTCGAGTTCCGCAAGAAGAATGTGCTGCTGGTCGATGATTCGATCGTGCGCGGAACCACTTCGCGCCAGATCATCCAGATGGCGCGCGAAGCGGGCGCCAAGTCGGTGTTCTTTGCGTCGGCCGCGCCGCCGGTGCGTTATCCGAACATCTATGGCATCGACATGCCGGCTGCCGCGGAACTGGTCGCGCATGGCCACAGCGAAGCCGAGATCGAGCAGATCCTCGGCGCCGACTGGCTGGTCTATCAGGACCTTTCCGACCTCGTCGCTTCGGTCGCCGAGGGCAACGACAACCTGTCGGAGTTCGACACCTCATGCTTCTCGGGCGAATACGTGACCGGTATCGAGCCAACCTATCTCGATCAACTCGAGTTCTCGCGCTCCGACGAAGCCAAGGACAAGCGTCGACAGGTTGGCTGAACGGCTCTCGGCGTGGCGATGGGTTCCCCGAGCGCGCGTAAAGTTGCAGAATCCGGGACCGGACGCGCCTTCGCATGCGTCCAGCGGGTCTCCCTGCAATCCATGAATGCCGTCGATCCCTTCGACCTTGCGTGCGAATGTCTCGGCACGTCGGATCCGTCGGCCAAGGTTGCGCTGACACGTCGCCATGCCGAGCGTGCGCGCAGCGGCACACTGCTATGGGCAGCGTCGCAGGCGAACGCCGTGACGCATGTCGATGTCGGCCGGCCGGCGCGACCGCGGCTGGTCGATCCACGCGAGCTGCCGCATCGCGGCCTCGGGAGTGTCGAGGGCAGGGCGGCGTTGATCCACGCCGTCGCACACATCGAGTTCAACGCGATCAATCTGGCCTGGGATGCCGTCTGGCGCTTTCGCGGCATGCCGGAAGCCTACTACCGAGACTGGATCACGGTGGCCGATGACGAGGCGCGGCATTTCGAGTGGCTGTGCGTCCGACTCGCGGCCCTCGGCTATGCCTACGGCGATTTCGATGCACACAGCGGCCTCTGGGAAATGGCCGAGCGCACCGCCGGGTCCTGCCTTGAGCGCATGGCATTGGTGCCTCGCGTGCTCGAAGCGCGCGGCCTCGATGTCACGCCCGGCATGATCAAGCGCCTGCGCAACTCGGGGGATGCGGAATCGGCGCGGATTCTCGAGGACATCCTGCGTGAAGAAGAAGCGCATGTTGCTGCCGGTTCGCGCTGGTTTGCGTGGTGCTGTGCGCAGGCAAAGGTCGATGCGCGCGATACCTTTGCCGCACTGCTGGCGCGCCATCTCGAACATGGACTGAAAGGTCCGTTCAACACCGAGGCACGCCTGCGCGCAGGGTTCACCGTCGATGAGCTCGTGCGCATGGGAGCGCTCGCGGCATGAGGCGTGTGCTCTTTGTCATCGCCGTGCTGACGACGCTCTTCGTGCTGCTCGCATGGGCCGCCGATGCCCGCTGGAGCAATCCGCTGACGCCTGCCGAGCGACTCGCCTACGAGGGCGACGATTTCCGATCGGTCATGGGTACGGCGACGCAGGATGATCAGACCTTGCGCATCGAGAACCTCGGTGAGGGCAGCACGGCGCTGCAGAGCATCGTGCTCAACGGAATCGATGCCGAACAGTTCCGGCTTCTGCGATACCGTTTCAATGGGCTGCCGCATACGCTCGAACTGTCGCTCGTGTTCCGTCGAGCCGATTCGCCCGACGATGTGCACGCGGTGCTGCTGCCGTGGGCGCGCGATGGCGACAACTGGTTCGATCTGCGCCATGTCGAGGAATGGAGCGGGCGCATCACCGAGCTCGGCTTCGCCGAGTACCCGACGCCGCAGATCGTGCCGTCATCGCAGACGTTCGAGCCGTTCTCGCTGGCCGAAGCCGAGCTGCTGTCGCCATCATGGCGTGGCGATTTCGCCGCACTCGGCAGCGACTGGCTCGGCTACTGGCCATGGAGCCAGCGATCCGTGCATGCACTCGGTCGTGACACCGATCTTCCGCGCGCGGAGTCGATGTCGTTGATCGTCGCGCTCGCGCTTGCCGCGATGGTGTTCTGGGCGGCGCTGCTGCTGCGCCTCCGTGGTTTGCCGCTGCTGCAATTCTGCGCAGTGGTGATCGCCGCCGGCTGGCTGTTGCTGGACGCCCATTGGCATGCCGGATTGCGTTGGCGGCACATTGGAACGCAAGCCCAGTACGCGGCATTCGCCTGGCCCGAGCGCGAGACGAAACTCGGCGACAACGACTTGCATGCCGTCGCACGCGATCTGAAGGCGCTGCTGCGCGACGAGCCCGATGAAACACGCATTCTCGTGCACGCCTCGACCTCGTTCGCGCAACTGCGGCTCGTCTACCACCTGCTGCCGCTGAACGTGGCCGTGCTTGCGCAGGTGATCGCCGCAACCGACGTGCCGATTCCGGCCGGTAGCCTGATCGTCGTCTACGACACCGAGGCGTGGACGTTCGACAGTACCCGGCGAGCGCTGATGGCCGACGGCATGCGCATGTCCGCCGAACCGGTTCTGCAGCAAGGAAAGTTGCTCGTGGTCCGCACGCGAGGCGGCTCATGACGCTCTACTACGTGCTCGCGTGGCTGCTGCCGCTGGCGGCCGGTGCCGGTATCTGCCTTGCGCTCGAGCGAGCTCCGCTCGCACCCGGTGCGATCGCCGCGGCGCTCGGCAACGGCCTTCTGCTTGGCTTGCTGCTGACCGGTACATTGGTCGCGCTGACCTCGGGCGGCGATACCAGTCATGCGTTTCAGCGCACCGCGCCTTGGCTCGCGGTGATCGCCGTGATCAGTGCATTGGTCGTGTTTCGGCGTGGCGTGGTGGCGTCCGCGTGGCAGCGATCCGCCGAGCGGGCGAGCGGAGTGAACGGGTCATCAGAGACGCCTCCACGAATGTCCGCATGGGTCTGGCTCTGGTGGTTGCTGCTTGCCGCCGTCGTCGTGCGCCTGTTCGTACTCGGCAGCGAGGCCTGGTTGCGACCGACGTTTCCGTGGGATGCCTGGTCGGCGTGGTCGGTCAAGCCGAAGACGTGGTTCCTGCTCGATCACTACATCGCCTATGTCGAGCCGTCGCGCTGGCTGGCTGAGCCGGCGATCGCCCAACGCACGTCGGCCGTGTGGGATTACCCCGAGTCGCTGGCGTGGGTGCAGGTCTGGTTCGCCAGCGCTGCCGGAGCATGGAACGAGCCGCTCATCAACCTGGCCTGGACCGCCGTGCTCGGAGCAATGGTCCTGTTGAGCTACGGGCAATGGCGCGTTCTCGGGATCGGCGCAATGCTCGCCATCGTGCTCGCCTACGCTCTGGTCTCGCTGCCGCTGATCGGCGCGCACACCGCGCTGGCCGGCTACGCGGATCTGTGGCTCGCTGCCACCTTCGCTGCTGCCGTGCTCGCATGGCTGCGCTGGATTCGTCAACACGAGCTTGCACAACTCGTGCTCGCGCTGCTGTTTGCGCTGTGCCTGCCGATGATCAAGCTCGAGGGCGCAGTGTGGCTGTTCGGGTTTTCGCTGGTCGTCGTGTTCGGCCTGCTGCCTCGGCGCTGGCGCTGGCGTGCGGCCGCACTGGTTGTGCTGGTCGCGGTCATCGGCATCGCGCTCGGTGGCTTCCTGTTGCCGCTGATCGGACTCGGCTGGGTGCGCGTCAGTTGGGGGCAACTGGTGATCCCGGTACTCGGCGCTCTCGACCTGCACTGGCGGCCGATCGGAACCGCCATGCTGTCGGGCATGCTGACATTGCCGAACTGGCATCTGCTCTGGTATCTGGTGCCGGTCGTGCTGATCTGGCGACGTCAGGTGTTCGCCCGCGACCGTGCCGCGGTCGCGCTTGGTGTGCTGCTCGCGCTTTGCGTGATGTTCCTGTTCGTGCTGTTCTTCTTCACCGATGCATCGGCCTGGGCCGAGAACTACACGAGTGCGAACCGGCTGCTGCTGCACATCACGCCGGTTGTAGTCACATTGATGGCGCTGCTGCTTGCCGATGTCAGCCTGCGATCTCGCGATACAGGTCGAGAACCGCCTGCGCCGACCGATCAAGGGTGAAGTGCGCCTGCCAGCGCGCGTGACCGGCTGCGCCAAAGCGCTGCCTGCGCTCAGGATCAAGCACCAGTCGAGCGATTGCCGCTGCAAGCGCTTCGATGTTGCCGGGCGGCACGAGCACGCCGGTTTTTCCGTCGGCCACGACATGGCCGACGCCCGAACCGGCAATGTCACTGGCGACGACCGGCAGACCCGCGCGCATCGCTTCAAGCAGGACGATGCCGAAGGCCTCGCTGCGGTCCAGCGATGGCAGCACGAACAGGTCGGCAGCGCGATAGGCCGCATGCAGCGCATCGTCTTCGAGATCGCGGACCATCATCACGCGGTCGTGCAAGCCCAGCGTCGTGATCCGGTCGGCCAGGAGCGCTGCGCACTCGCCGTCGCCGACCAGCAGCAGGCGCACGTCCGGCAAGCGCGCGACTGCCTCGATCAGAACCCCGAAACCCTTGTAGTGGCTGAGCCGCCCGACGGCGAGCAGGTTGAGCGTTCCGCCGGATGGCCATGCCGGAGGCTCGACATCGGTTCGCGCCGCCTCATCAATGCCGAGCGCAATCACCCGCACTTTCGAGCGCCAGCGCTGCAGCGAATCACTCGCATCGACATAGCGCTGCGAGGTCGCCACGATGGCTTTCGATCCCGCCAGCAGCGCCTGCTCGAACGGTCGGTAGACGCGGTAGGCCTGACGCAGCGCCCAGTGAGGCGTCGCGGCGGAAACGTCCGCGTGCCAATGCACGACCCATGGCAGGCGGCGCGCACGCGGACTCGCCAGCACAGCGAAGCAGGAGGGGTTCGGCATGTGCAGATGCAGCAATTGCGGCTCGAACGCGTCAAGTGCGCGCGACAGTTGCAACGGAAAGGTCGGGCTGATCGGTGCATACAGCGGTGCCCCGATGCAGCCGGCGCGGCGTATGGCAACGCCGTTGAGTGATGAGCGACTGCTGCGCCACGCGCCGGCACGCTCATGCACGAGTACACCGATCTCGACGCCGTTGTCGACCAGCCACTCCGACACGTCCTGCACGTGACGTTCCATGCCGCCGCGCTGTGGCGCGTAGTATTTGCCGATGTGAAGGACGCGCATCGTCAGTTCCGATCGTGGATGCGAGGGCGTGCCGCGGCAGGCGTCAGCGCAGCGCGTCAGTCGCGCGGCAGGTCCGAGCTGACTACCGGGCGTGTATCGAATCCGGTTTTTCGAGCCTGCAACTGCTCAATCTCCTGCTCGAGGATCGCGAGCTTCTGCGTCAGCCGGCGCATCTGGCGCTCTTGCCGCGAACGGTCGATGTCGAGCTTGAGCAGGCGCAGCAGCACGAACGACATGCCGACGATAATCGGCACCACCGGCGCATAGCTGATGCCGGTGATCCGCCCGAGCCACACGACCAGCGAGGGGAACATGCCGAGCGCCAGCGTCGCCGCGGCGACCGCCAGCCACCATGCGGCGAACGGACCGTGCAGGTGGTCGCGGCGTACGAGGAAAAAAATCGCGCCAGCCAGCCCGATGCCGAGAATCGCCGCGGTGATCTGCGCGTTGAGCATCAGCGTGCGATGCCCGGACGGGTCATCTTGGCAGTGCGGTAGCCCAGATCGAGCCGCGACAGGCAGAGGATGGTGGTATTGAACATGTAGCGCGCAACGATCGCCCATGAGCCGAACACGCGCGAATGGCCGATC
>JBBSOU010000044.1:0-25373 GCA_038259445.1 Lysobacterales bacterium
CACCTCGCGCTCGGCATGGCCGGCGTGACGCTCGATGCAGCCGGTGCAATCGACCAGGCCAACGCGGCGCTGATCGCACGCCTGCGCGTCTCGGTCGAAGGCCAGGAAGGCCTCGGCGCCTTTCTCGACAAGCGCGCGCCCTCGTGGGCACGCGGCAACTGACGGTACTCAAGGAACGCCGACGCATGTTCGACACGATCCTCATCGCCAATCGCGGCGAAATCGCCTGCCGCGTCATCCGCACCTGTCGCCGCCTCGGCATTCGCACGGTCGCCGTGTACTCGGATGCCGACGCCGGTGCCCAGCACATGCGCCAGGCCGATGTCGCCATCCACATCGGTGGACCGCAACCGGCCGAATCGTACCTGCGTGGCGATGCGATCATTGCCGCCGCGCTGGCGACGGGTGCGCAGGCAATCCATCCCGGCTACGGTTTCCTGTCCGAGAACGCCGATTTCGCCGATGCAGTGGCCGAGGCCGGCCTGAGCTTCATCGGTCCGAGCGGGTCTTCGATGCGGCGCATGGGATCGAAAGCCGGCGCCAAGGACCTCATGCAATCACACGACGTGCCGGTCGTTCCGGGCTACACGGGTGAAGACCAGCAGCCCGAGTTGCTGCTGCGCGAAGCATCACGGGTCGGCTATCCGCTCATGATCAAGGCCGCCTACGGCGGTGGCGGCAAAGGAATGCGCATCGTGCGCGACGCGGGCGACTTCCTCGCCAGCCTCGAATCGTGCCAGCGCGAGGCGAAGAATGCGTTCGGCCGCGACCGTGTGCTGCTCGAACGTTATGTCGAGAAGCCGCGCCACATCGAGTTCCAGATCTTCGGCGACAGCCACGGCACGATCGTGCATCTCAACGAGCGCGAGTGTTCGGCGCAGCGGCGCTACCAGAAAGTGCTCGAAGAAACCCCCTCGGTGTTCCTGACTGCGCAACTGCGCGCGGCCATGGGTGATGCCGCGATCGCGGCCGGTCGCGCGCTCGGATATGTCAACGCCGGCACCGTGGAGTTCATCCTCGGCCAGGGCGGCGACTTCTATTTCATGGAGATCAACACGCGACTGCAGGTCGAACATCCGGTCACCGAATTCGTCACCGGGCTCGACCTCGTCGAATTGCAGCTGCGCGTTGCTGCCGGCGAGGCGCTGCCCGGGTCGCTGCGCGATGGTCCGGTCCGCAGTCACGGCCATGCGATCGAATTGCGGCTGTATGCCGAAGATCCCGACCAGGGTTTCCTGCCCGGCTCGGGCCGGCTCGACAGCCTGCAGTTGCCGACGCCGTCGCCGCATGTGCGCATCGATGCCGGTGTCGTCGAAGGCGACACGGTGACGATCTTCTACGACCCGATGATCGCCAAGCTGATCGTCTGGGATGTCGACCGCGCCGCGGCCCTGCAACGCATGCGCGAAGCGCTCGCCGAGACCGACGTGATCGGACCGAAATCCAACGTCTCGTTCCTCGAACGCCTCGTGCGCCATCCGGCGGTAATCGACGGCAGCATCGATACCGGCTATCTCGACCGCCATCTCGACGAGTTCGTCGGCGCGCAGGCATCGCACCACGATGCCTTGCTGGCCGCGATCGTCTCTGTGCTGGTCGGTGAGGAAGCCACTGCACGTGCGCTTGCACATGCCAGCAATGATCCGCATTCGCCATGGGCACTGGCCGACGGCTGGCGACTCGGCCACGCCGGAGATCGCATCGTCGCACTCGACGCGGCCGGCGAGCGCATCGAAGCGCACACGCGCGGATCGGGAGGCGAATACGCCATCAGGATCGGCGAGTCCGCCGCGCAGGTAAGCGGCGCATGCATCGAGGCAGGTGTGTTGAGCGCGCGCTTTGACGGCATCGGGCGTCGTTTTCGCGTCACCGAAAAGGCGTCGCGACTCTCGATCCATGATGGCGACCGTCGGTTCGTTTTCGAGCATGCGCCGGCGTTCGCCTACGTGGCCGAAACCGCCCGAGGCAGCGATCGCATGCTGGCACCGATGCCGGGTCGGGTGGTGGTGGTCAAGGTCGCTGCCGGCGACGTGGTCACTGCCGGTGACGAATTGCTGGTGATGGAGGCAATGAAGATGGAGCTGACCCTGCGCGCGCCACGCAATGCAACGATCGCCACCGTGCAGGCTGGCGCCGGAGATTTCGTCGATGCCGACGCGGTGCTCGTGCGCTTCGAGGCCGCGTCGTGATCGCGCGCGTTGCGGTGCTCAGCGCAGCGCTGCTGCTCGGCGGCTGCGTCGAGACGCGTTTCGAATCCACGCCCGGCTCGGCGATCGCAGCGTGCGACGAGCGCTGGAAGGGCCTGTGGCTCGATGCCAGCGAAACGCCATCGATCGACAGCGCCGACCTTGCATTTCTGGTCGACGACGATTGTCGTTTCCAGTGGCTCGAGCGTCCGGAGAAGAACGGGCCGGTCAAACCGGTACACATTCCGATCAATTTCGTGCGCGATGGTGAGCACGACTATGTGGTCGTCGCCGACAACCAGATCAGCGCCGTGCTCGCACTGCCGAAGGTGCATGGCATCGACCCGCAACCTGCGAAATCGTTTCTCATCGCGCGCTATCGCATTCGTGGCGAGCGCCTCGAGATCGACGCGATCGACAGCCGGCGCGTAGCTCGGCTGGTGATCGACAACGTACTCGATGGCAGCGTCGACAGCCGCCGCAATGAACTGCATGTCTACGTGCGCGGAAACCGCGCGCGCATCCTCGAGATCCTGCGCACGCAACCGGTATTCGTCGGCGAACCGTCACTGCGCCTCGAACGCAGCACGTTGACGCTCGAGCAACACGAGCGCGCCTATCTCGACCGAGGAGCCAGGCAATGACGGCGCAACCCGCTCGCGTTCGCATCGTCGAGGTCGGGCCCCGCGACGGCCTGCAGAACGAGAAGACGATCATTCCGGCGGCGACCAAGATCGCACTGATCGATCGGCTCTCGCAGACCGGGTTGCGTTCGATCGAGGCAACCAGTTTCGTCAGCCCGAAATGGGTGCCGCAGTTGGCCGATGCGGGCGAAGTCTATGCCGCGATCACGCGTCGCGAGGGCATCAGCTACCCGGTGCTGGTGCCCAACGAGCAAGGTTATCTGCGCGCGCGCACGGTGGGCGCGCAGGAAGTGGCGGTGTTCACGGCTGCCTCGGAAGCGTTCAACCAGAAAAACATCAATGCGACGATCGAGCAGTCGATCGAACGCTTCCGGCCGGTGCTCGAGCACGCGCGTGCCGACGGCGTGCGGGTGCGTGGTTACGTTTCCACCGTACTCGGTTGTCCGTACCAGGGCGAGGTGCCGGTCGCCGACGTGGTCCGCGTCGCACGGCGCATGCACGAACTCGGTTGCTACGAAGTTTCGCTCGGCGACACCATCGGCATCGGCACGCCCGGCAAGGCGCGCGCGATGCTGAATGCGGTGGCGACGGAGGTGCCGATCGCTGCGCTGGCGGTGCATTTTCATGACACGCGTGGCCAGGCACTCGCCAACATCCTCGCCTGTCTCGAGGAAGGCGTCGCTGTCATCGACAGCGCCGTGTCCGGCACCGGCGGCTGCCCGTACGCGAATGGCGCCACCGGCAACGTGGCCAGCGAAGATGTCGTCTACATGCTTGAGGGCATGGGTATCGACACCGGCGTCGACCTCGAAAGCCTGATCGATACCGGGCTGTGGCTGTCTGCACAGTTGGGTCGCGAAACCTCGAGCAAGGTAGCGCGTGCCCGGCGCTGACTGGGGACGGTTGCCGACGCCTCGATTGAGCTGAACTCGGTGCATGGCGTTGGCCGCTCGTGATGTCGTGCCGGCCAGCGTGTGGAGCCCGTGGCGCGCTAGAATCGCCGACTCTTCACGCGGATGCGCGCACGTGCCAGCCAAACTCGCTCCCGAACGCACGCGCGGCGCAATCATCGCCTGCGGTGAACTGCCGGCCAACCAGCGCACGCCGCAACTGCTGTCGCGGATCACCGCGATCGCCGGTGATGCACCACGACTCGTGCTGATCTGCGCGCCCGAACTCGATGACGACGACATCGGACTCGAGGCATTGCTGTTCGCGGCCGGGGCGACGAGTCCGCATCGCTACGTGCTCAAGAACCGGGCCAGTTCGGACAACCGCGAGATGCTCGACCTCGTCGAACAGGCCGATATGGTCATGCTCGAGGCGGCCAACCCGCTCAAGCTCAGCACCTTGATCGGTGGCACCACGCTGGCGCGACTGCTGCGCCGGCGCAATGCCGATGGCCTGGCGGTGTGTGGCGTCGGCGCCGGCGCTGCAGTGTTGTGCGAGCACATGCTGGCCTCCGGCGCACCCGGACCGACACCGCGTATGGGCGGCGCCTCGCTGGCCCCGGGCCTCGGCTTGACCAATCGGGTCGTCATCGATCAGGGCGGCCATGCCAGTGATCGTCTCGGCCGTCTGCTCGCTGCGCTCGCGCTCAATCCGTTTGCGCTCGGCCTCGGCATCGATCCGGCGACGTTTGCCGTGATCGGCTCGGACAACGTCCTCGATGTGATCGGCACCGGTGGCGTCACCATCATCGATCCGAGCGAAATGGCCGACTCGAACGCGGCCGAACTCGATCATGGCGCACCGATCCGCATCACCAACCTGCGTCTGCATTCGCTCACCGGCGGCGCGCGCTACGACCTCGATTTCCGCCGCACGATCGGCTGAAGCGCGCCGCAGCCGCGGTCAACACTTTCAGCGACGGCTGCGGAAGAAGCTGCGCAGCAGCTCGGCGCTGTGCCCCGCCAGCAAACCCGATTCGACGATCACGCGATGGTTGTGCCGCGTGGACACGAGCGTGTCGAAGACGCTACCGGCGGCGCCTGTTTTCGGATCATCGGTCGCGTAGACGACGCGCGCGATGCGCGCATGCACGAGTGCCATCGCACACATCGCGCAAGGTTCGAGCGTGGCGTACAGCGTTGCCCCCGGCAGACGATAGTTCTGTTCGCGCCTGCCCGCCGCGCGCAGGGCGAGGATCTCGGCATGCGCGCTGGCATCGTGCAGCGAGATGCTGCGATTCCAGCCTTCGCCGATGACCTCACCGTCGCGCACGATCACTGCACCGACCGGCACTTCCTGCTCGGCGTCGCGCGCATGCGCGGCGAGCACGAGCGCGCGCTGCATCCAGCGTTGATCGTCCGCGCTGAAGACGCCGGCGTCACTCATGCCGACGCCGGTTGCCGCACGCGGGCAAGCAGATCCGGCAATGCCGACAGTGAATCGACCACTTCGATGCGCGTGTCAAATCGTGCATCGACGCCTTCGGTGCGCAGCGCGACCACGTGCATTCCGGCAGCGAGGCCGGCACGCAATCCGTGCTCACTGTCTTCAACGACGACACAGTCTCCAGGCGATACGCCCATCGTCCGCGCGGCATGCAGGAACAGGCGCGGATCGGGCTTCCAGTGTCCCACCTCGTAGGCACTGAAGATATGTGGCGCGACATGGTCGAGCAAACCGGTGACGCCGAGACCCAGCTCGATCTTCTCACGCGGCGCGCTCGACGCAACACAGAACGGAAGGCGCAATGATGCGAGCAGCTCTCGCGCGCCATGCATCGGTTGCAGACGTGCGCGCATCAGCGCGGCGAGCTGCGCGCGATAGTCACTCGTGAACGTCTGCGCAAGCGCCGAGCCTCGCCGTTCGCTGATCGCGTCGACGCAGTCCTGCATGCGAGCGCCACGGAACGCGACCAGCGCCTCGTCGGACGACATCGGCACGCCGTGTTCGGTCGCCATCGCCGCCATCGCCTCGGCAGCGAGCCCCTCGCTGTCGACGAGCACGCCATCGCAATCGAAGATCACCAGGCCAATCGCCACTGTCGAACTCCCCACCGAAGCGTGTGCGAGATACCGCTGGCAACACCGGCGGTTGCCGCTGGCGAACACGGAAGTGTGCCACGGTTCCAGCGTGTTGATACCGTGAGCCGTCGTGGCCGACCGATCGCCTGCGACACCGGTAACGGCGGCAACGATGCGCGGTCGCGCGGTCGCCTCCGATACAATCGGCGGCCCGCCAGAGCCGGCAAGGACCATTGCCCATGCACCAGCCGCTGCAGCAACTGCCAGCCGAGCATCCGCACCGACTTGCGCTGGCCGCCGAAGTCCACGCGCGCCCTTCCGATGCGCTCGAAGCACCGTGCCGGGCCACCTACGTGGCGATACTGATCGATCCGGCGGACCGAGCGCTCGAAGTGTCGCGCCTGCAGGCCTTGTGCGCACACTTCAACGTGGCAGCGCCAGAGGCGACCGCGAATCATTTCAGCGCGAGGCTGGGCGAGCTGCGCTTCAAGTGGGAAAAACATGGCGAGTTCTCCGGGTACACGTTCGTCGTCAATGGACTCAGTCCCTTGCCCTTTTCGGAGCCGCCCGTGCAGTTGCTGCCGGAAGACTGGCTCGCCAGTCTGCCTGGTGCCACTCTGGTTGCCGCGCACGCGAAGCTGATCGCGACGCCGTCGGAGGCGATCGATACCGCATTCCTCGCACGTCATTTCGCGGACAACCTCGTCATCGGCGGGACTGTCGGCGAGGGTGCCGGTGCCGCGTACACCGACTTCACGGTGCATGCTGATGGTTATTCGCGATTCCTTCTCGTTGACGATGACTTCACCCCGCGCCAGGCTGGCCGCATGATGCAGCGCCTGTTCGAGATCGAGGCCTACCGCATGATGGCGTTGCTGGCGCTGCCGATCGCACGCACGCAGTCGGCGCACGTGATCGCGATCGAGGCGCAACTGTCGACCTTGGCGGCCGAGATCGCCGCCGCAACCGAAGACGATGAAGTGCTGCTGCAGAAAGTCACGCGACTCGCCGCGGAAGTCGAAAACGGGCTCGCCACCAGCCAGTTCCGTTTCAGCGCCTGCCGCGCCTACTACGAACTCGTGAGCACGCGCATCGCCGAGTTGCGAGAACAGCGGGTGCCGGGCATCCAGCCAATCGCCGAATTCATGGCACGCCGGTTCACGCCCGCTGTCGCCACCTGCACGACCGTGTCGCAACGCCTGCACGACTTGTCCGAACGCGTCGCGCGCGCCAGCGCATTGCTGTCGACGCGCGTCGACATCGCGCGCGAACGGCAGAATCAGGCCCTGCTCGGATCTATGGACAAGCGGGCGCGCATGCAGTTGCGCCTGCAGGAAACCGTGGAAGGCCTTTCGGTCGCCGCCATCGTCTACTACGCTGCCGGCCTGGTCGGATATCTGGCCAAGGCGCTCGACGGCCATGGCATCACCGTCGCGCCCGATGTTGTTGTCGGCGTCTCGATTCCGCTGCTGGTCGTCGTCGTGATCGTGCTGACGCGGCGCGCCAGACGTCGCGCGTTGCGCGATCCCGACAGCGCACCGTCGTGAGCGCAGACCGCGTATGCCGTGACATCGGCACCGATCCCGATCGAAAAGCTGCGCGCCTTGCTAAGGATTCAGCCAGAAGCGGATCAGCAATGCGACAACGCCCAGCAAGCTGACGCTGCCGAGCCACAGGCCGAAGAACCACACCACCCTGAGCGGCCAGGAACTCGCTTGAGTGGATGCGTCGGGTGACGGTTTTGCAGGCGAAAGCGGTTCTCGCGACATCAGTGATAGCTCTCTTGAGGATCGACCTTGCCGCGGAATGTCCAGTAGGCATAGGCCGTGTAAGCAAGGATCAACGGGACCAGGACCGCCGCGCCGACCAGCATGAAGACCTGACTTTTCTCGGGTGCAGCAGCCTGCCATATCGTTACCTCGATCGGTACGATGTAGGGCCACATGCAGATGCTCAGACCGACGAAACACAACGCGAACAATGCGAGTGCCTGCAGGAATGGCCGGTACTCGTGGCGATGCACGTTGATGCTGTGAAACATGCCCCACGTGATCAACAGCACACTCACGGCGACGGCCACAGCCAGCGGAATGCCCCATCCCGTGAACCAGCGGTTGTAGTAGCCGTCCTGCAGAAACGGAGTCCACAGGCTGACCACGCCGATGAAGACAACCGTGAGGATTCCGAAAATCCACGCCCAGCGACGCATGCGATCCTGCAGCGGCCCTTCGGTCTTCATGATCAGCCAGGTCGCACCGAGCAGGCAGTAGCCGACCATCAGTGCGACGCCGGTGGTGAGCGAAAACGGCGTCAGCCAATCCCACCAGCCGCCGCTGTAACTCCGGGTCTGCAGATTGACTTCTATGCCCTGCAGCAACGCGCCGAGCGCGACGCCCTGCGAGAACGTGGCGACTGCCGAGCCGCCGATGAAGGCGATATCCCATACGCCACGCCAGCGTGTGGTCTTCCAGCGGAACTCGAACGCCACACCGCGGAATATCAGCGCAAGCAACATTGCGATGAGCGGCGCGTACAACGCCGGCAATACCAGCGCATAGGCCAGCGGAAAGGCCGCGAACAATCCACCGCCACCGAGCACGAGCCAGGTCTCGTTGCCGTCCCACACCGGTGCCACGGAATTCATCATGACGTCGCGATTGGCCTTCTCGGGTTCAACCAGAAACAGCATGCCGAGGCCGAGATCGAAACCGTCGAGCACCACGTACACGAAGATCGCAAAGACGATGATGCCGGCCCAGATCACGGTCAGGTCGAAGTTGATGCCAAGTCCGAGATCCATCGACGCTCTCCTAGTCTTTCGCGTGGGCGGTGGATGGGTCGGTCTTGTCAGCGATGCTGGGTGCCGGGGTGATACCGGCGGCGCGTGCGGGTCCATCGGGTGTATCGATATCGGTCGAATGGTCGAGTTTCGGCGACTTCTTCATGAGGCGCAGGATGTAGAACGTGCCGGCGCCGAACACCAGCGTGTAGACGACGATGAAGGCGATCAGCGAGGCACCGACCGCCGGCGCGGACAGCGGCGCGGCAGAGTCGGCCGTGCGCAGGTAACCGTAGATCGTGTAGGGCTGACGTCCAACCTCGGTCGTGACCCATCCGGCGAGCACCGCGACAAGTCCGGACGGCCCCATCAGCATGGCCACCCGATGCAAGGCGCGATTTGAGTAGAGGCTGCCGCGCCAACGTGAGAACAGTGACCAGACGCCGAGTGCGAGCATCGCCATTCCAATCGCGACCATGATGCGGAATGCCCAGAAGACAATGCCGACCGGCGGCTGTTCGTCACGTGGAATCGTGTCGAGACCGGCCAGCGGCGCATTGAGATCGAACTTCAGGATCAGCGATGACAGTTTCGGGATACCAATCGCATAGTCCAGACGTTGCTCATCCTGATTCGGGATGCCGAACAGGTACAGCGGCGCACCTTCGGGATAACTCTTGAAGTGGCCTTCCATTGCCATGACCTTCTGCGGCTGGTACTCAAGCGTGTTGTGACCGTGCAGGTCGCCGAGCAGAATCTGCACCGGCGCGACGATCGCAGCCATCCACATGGCCATCGAGAACATCGTGCGCGTGCCGCGATTGGCATTGTCGGCCGGACGCAGCAGGTGCCACGCGGCAACGCCACCGATGATGAAAGCCGTTGTCAGGTACGCGGCCGACAACGTATGCGCGAGGCGATACGGGAACGACGGATTGAAGATGACTTTCCAGAAATCGGTCGGCAGGAACTGGCCGGTCACCTGATCGATCGTGAAACCGGCCGGCGTGTGCATCCATGAATTGACCGAGAGGATCCAGAACGCCGAGAAGAACGTGCCGATGGCGACCATTGCGGTGGCGACCATGTGCAAGCCGGGGCCGACCCGCTTGCGTCCGAACAGCATGATGCCGAGGAAACCTGCCTCGAGGAAAAACGCGGATAGCACCTCGTAGGCCATCGGCGCGCCGATCACCGGGCCGGCCTTGTCGGAGAACACGCTCCAGTTGGTGCCGAACTGGTAGCTCATGACGATGCCTGACACCACACCCATCGCGAACGCGATCGAGAAGATTTTTGCCCAGTATTCGAAAAGGCGCAGGTAGACCGTGTCCTTCGTCTTCAGCCACGCCGCGTTGAGCACGGCGAGATAGCTGGCGAGACCGATCGTGAAGGCCGGAAACAGGAAATGAAACGAGACCGTGAACGCGAACTGGATTCGCGCGAGAAGCACTGCATCGGCATGTTCGAACACGGCCACTCCTTGCAGGGCGAACGGCCCTGCTTCTCGCTATCTCCCCATGCGCAGTTTAACCGCAACGCATTCACCCCGCCCGTTCGGCACCGAGCATGGGCGTGCGCCCAATCGTCGCGCCGAATTCTGCAGCGCTGCAAAGATCACGCGTACGATATATGTGCATTATGTTCTCCTGTTCTTCAGGCACCTCGCTTTGCAGGCAGAAACCCGGTTTTGCGCGCACCCCGAGCGCATCGTTCCGCCCCTGTCGGGGCACCTGCCCCTGCGGCGCACGCGAAGGACCAAATCACGAACATGACCGCATTCGCGGGCGCACGGTGTTCCCTTCTCCTGCGCAGCGGGGGAAGCGGCCGGAAGCGGATGGGGCCCGGCGGAGTGCGCTGGGTGTTTTCTCGCAGAATGTCGAACCGGCTGGTGATCCGATCCCGCGTTCGAACGTCGAAAGCGCCCCCTTTTCGCCCTCCGGGCACCTTGTATTCGCCACATCCCTGTGGCCCGCCCTCCCGGCAGCTGACGCTGCCAACATCGGCAATCGTGCCGATGTTTCGTCGCTGAGCGGGGCAGGAATGAATCAGGAATGTGAGTGCATTCGCGGGCGCACGGTGTTCCCTTCTCCTGCGCAGCGGGGGAAGGTGCCCCGACAGGGGCGGAAGGGGGCGGCTCGCGATGCTCGAGTGCCCGAAACGCGCGATCCGCAGCAAGGAATGTCCCTGCTCAACGGCATGCCAGCATTCGACATCGTGCACAAAAGCGGGTTTCTTGCGCCCTTCTGGCACTTTGTATTCCCTGAATACGTGTGGCTCGCCCTGCAATCACGCAAGGCGCAGGCTCTGCGGGAAGATGTCGGTGCAGGAATCGGCAATCCTGCAAATTGCTCCGCGCTGTGCAGGGGCACGAAATCATCACACTCTCAGTCTTGCCGTTCGCGTTCGCGCATGAACGCCGAGGATTCAAATGTGATGAAACCGGAATCGCCGCGTTGCACGAAGCGCGCAGCGATGCCGTGCGCTTCGGCATGGGCAAGACCAAGCTTCGGGCCGAGCACGTTCAATGCCGTCGCGGTGGAGCCTGCCGTCATGACGTCGGCGGCGATCACGGTCACGGATGCCAACGCATGCGTGACCGGTCGGCCGGTGTGCGGATCCATCGTGTGCGAATACCGCTTGCCGTCGACGATGAAGAACTTGCGGTAGTCCCCCGATGTCGCGATCGATCGATTGCGCAGTGCGAAGACCATGGTTGCGTCTTTCGACGATGCATCGGGATTTTCGAGCGCGACCTGCCATGCCGCACCATCCGGACGCCGCCCGCGCGCACGCAGCTCTCCACCGATTTCGGCGAGGTAGTCGGTGATGCCGAAGCGTCCGAGCGCTGCGCCGATGCGATCGACGGCAAACCCTTCGGCGATCGACGACAGATCGAGAGTCATGCCACCAGGTTGCTGCAATCGTGCACTGGCACGGTCGAACGGCAGCGCATCCCAGCCGACACGCTGTCGCGCCTGTTCGATGTCGGCATCGTTCGGCAACGTGCTGCGAACCTCACCGGCACCGAATCCCCACAAGGCGACGAGCGGACCGACTGTCGGATCGAAGGCGCCGTTGGTGGCTTGCGCCAGATCGAGTGCAGCGCCGAGCACGCTCGCGAATGGCTCCGGCAGAACGTGCGTGCTGCCAGGCGCGCTCGCATTGAAGCGACTGATCGCCGAATCCGGCTGCCACGTGCTCATCTGGGCAATGACCACATCGAGCTCATCATTGACGGCGGCGGCGACGGCCGTGTCATCAATCGCTTCCCGCGCATCAAACTGTACCGACCACGTCGTGCCCATGGTCGGTCCGCGCAGGCGCGTGACGCCGTGCACCGGCGCGCACGCGACGAGCCATGCGCACAGCGCGAGCAACACGATATCGCGCGGCCGCTTCGTGATACCGCGCACGCGTCGGCTACTGCGGCAGTACTTCGACGGTGGCGACGTAGCTCGCACGCCGCTTGGTTGCCGGTGCTGTCACACCGGCATCCGTGCTGATCGACGCCTCTAGCCAGTACATGCCCGCTGCCGGCCAGGTGACGTCGATCGCACCCTGCGCGCCCGACTTGAGGACCATTTCGTTCTGCCGATCACGGTAGCGCGTGCCACCGGCAATGATCGTCAGTTCGACGTCGGCCGCCGGCTTGCCATCGAGTTGCAGGGTGAAGCGCGACGACTCGCCCGCATACGCATCGTTCGGGTGCGTCACCGGTACCAGTTCGAGTCCGCGACCGGAGGCCTTGATCGCGGTGTCGTTCGGTGCACCTGCGGTCACGAAGGTTTCAACGCGCCCCTGGGTCTGCGTGACCTCGAGGCCTTCGGCATCGCTGCGAACTTCCCTGGCAAACGTCGCCGCAGTGCCACGCCAACGCTTCGGCTTGCCGTCTTCCTGCCAGCTGGCCATGAGGCCGTCGTTGACGATCGCGATGCGATAGGTACCCGGCTGGGTCAGCTCGACATCGAAGACGCTGCGCAACTTGCCGACATGCGCATTGGCGGCGGACAGCGCCGAGCCATCAGGCGCGGTCACGACCAGGTTGTCGAGCCGCAGCGGCACATGATTGAAATGGAAGATGTCGTTCGACACCGCTGCGTCGACCGTCACCCACTGTCCCGGCGCGAGCACGCTGGCCGAGGGCATGATCCACATCTTGTGCGCGGACGCAGGCAACGGCAGGGTGGCGATCACGGCGAGCGCACACAGCTTCAAGGCGAGTTTCATCGTGTTCTCCGCAAGTCAGGGAATCAGTTCGAGGGCAATGGCGGAAATTTCGTGCTGTCCGCTCACGCGTGTGGTTTCGGTCCTGGTCGGCGGCCAGACAAACGCTATGTCGAGAACCTCGCGCCCGCCGACTTCTCGAGCAGCCTCGACAACGAGCCGATAGTTGCCAGGGGCAAGCGTGAGGAGTGGCGCGGAGGTCGCGTCGAGATGCACGGCATGCCGACCGGGTGGCCTGGTCGCACCGGTGACGCCATCAACCGGCACCTTCAGCTCACGACCGCCGCGCCGCCACCACTGGCGCATGTCCGGGAGCCACTTCGTGCCCTCGCCTTCCTTGGTTGCGCGTTGCTGGTACCAGACGAACACCTGCGCCTTGAGCGCGCGCGCGTCGTCTTCAATCCACGCCGCGACATACGGCCGGTGGTATTCGGCAACGTCGATTTGCGGTATCTCGATTTCGATATCGATGCCGGCAGCGAATGTCGGCGATGCACTTCCAAGCAGCAGCAAAAACATCCATCGCAGGTTCATTTGAAACCCTTCAATGCAGGAAGAAAACGATCAGCAACAGCGGCACGAGCAGGCCAGCGAAAACGGTCGGCCACGTGCCAGCACGATGGCCGGCATGCAGCTTGAGCAGGATCAGACCGGTGACGCAGAACAGCAGGCAGGCGACCGCGAATGCGTCGATGAACCAGCTCCAGGCGCTGCCCGTGTTGCGACCCTTGTGCAGGTCGTTGAAATAGGCGATCCAGCCACGGTCGGCGATTTCCGTTGTCACTTCCCCGGAAACGAGATCGACGCTGATCCAGGCATCGGCGCCGGCGCGCGGACGTGACCAGTAGATTTCATCGGCCGACCATTGAGTCGAACCGCCGTGCGGAACAAGCGTGCCCTGCGCACGCAACCATTCGCCCAGTGCATCGGGAAACGCGCCGGGCCCGGCCTTCGCGACCGCTTCATCGGCCAGCGTCCCGCGCAAGGTGTCGGGCAGCTCGCCACCCCAGTTCGTGCGTTGTGCCTTCGACTCGATCGACGCCGCGTGATTGAGCGTGATGCCGGTGATCGCGAACAGCAGCATGCCGACCAGGCAGATCGCCGAACTGATCCAGTGCCACGTATGCATCTGGCGCAGCCACCAGCTGCGGCGCCGACGCCGTTGCGTGTCCGGTGAGACCGAACACATTGAAGCGCCGGCATCAGGCATCGGCCCAGCGCCTGAGCAGGTTGTGATAGACATGGGTCAACTCGACCACGCGCTTGCTCGCCGGTGATTCCGCGGCAAGCGCCTGGATGCTGCGATCGAGATCGAACAGCAGGCGCCGCTCGGCATCGTCGCGAACCATGCTCTGGATCCAGAAGAACGACGCCACGCGCGCGCCACGCGTCACCGGCGTGACCTGATGCAGGCTGCTCGACGGATACAGCACCATGTGGCCTGCCGGCAGGCGCACCGTGTGCGTGCCGAACAGATCTTCAATGACCAGCTCGCCGCCGTCGTATTCGTCCGGCGACGAAAGGAACAGGGTCGCCGAGAGATCGGTCCGCACGACCTGCCCCGCGCCGGGCACTTCGCGCAGCGCGTTGTCGACATGGAAACCGAAGTGGCCACCACCTTCGTAGCGGTTGAACAGCGGCGGAAATACCTTGCGCGGAATCGCCGCCGACATGAACAGCGGCATGCGTGGCAGCGCGCGCAACACCAGATCGCCGAGCTGGCGCGCGAGCGGATGGTCCTGCGCCAGCTGTCGGTTGTGCTTGACCTGCGCCGATTGCGTGCCGGCAGTCGCACGGCCATCGGACCATTGCGCAGCATCAAGATGCCCACGGAATGCGGCCACCTGTTCGGCATTGAGTACATCAGCTATGGCCAGCAGCATTCGGTATCCCTTGATGGCGCGTTCGTCCGCTGCGGCCGAACGCGCGCGGTGCCCTCAGAAACTGTAGTTGAGGCTCAACATCGCGTTGCGCCCTTCGCCCGGAATCGCGAACGCGTAGGTGCCGGTCACGCGCGGACGTTCGAAGTACTTCTCGTCGTTGAGGTTGTTGACGTTGAGGCGAAGATCGAACTGCTCATTGATCCTGTAGCCGGCCATCAGGTTGAGCACGGTATAGCTCGGCAGCTGCCACGGCCGGTTGCTGTCGGCCGGGCCCGGCTTGCGCGCACCGACGTACTGCACGCCACCGCCGACTTCGAGTCCGAAGTCGAACAGGTATGTCGTCCACGCACTCGCCGAGTTGCGTGGCGTGTCGGCAAGGATCTGGCCCTGATTGACGCTGCCGACTGACGCGCGCGTGATCTCGCTGTCCATATAGGTGTAGGCACCGTAGAGGGCCCAGCGTTCGTTGATGCGACCGGTGGCGTTGAGCTCGACGCCCTGCACGCGACGTTCGCCATTGAACACCTGCGGTGTGCCGGAAAGTCCGTCGTCGTCGATCAGTTCATTGGTCCGTTCGGTACGGAACACCGCGGCACCGAGCAGCAGGTTGCGGTCGAATATCTCCCACTTCGTGCCAAGTTCGAGGCTTTCGTTTTCCTGCGGCTGCGCGCCGGCCGTACCGACCGCGCCGGTACCTGCGGCCGAAATCGCCGGCGGCTCCTTCGCATTGGCGAAACTCAGATAGATGCTGCCAAGCTCGGTCGGCTTGTACGTGAGCGCGGCATTGAAACTCGACAAGGTATCGCCTTGATCGGAACGCGTGACGACACCAGTGGTCGCCGTCGACAAGGCATCGAGCTCGAAACGTTCGCTGCGCGCACCGGCGGTGAGCAGCCAGTGTTCACCGAAACGCATCGTGTCGATGACATACGCAGCCACCGTGTCGATGCGGTTGACCGCGGCGTTGGGCGTGCGCACGAGCGTGGTCGGACCGGTGAACTCGGTCTCAGGGCGATACAGATTGACGAGGCGCTGCAGGCCGGTGACGCTGAGTCCGTCACGCTCGTAGTCGTCACGCATGAGCTCGACACCGGTGACGAGGTTGTGACCGACCGCACCGGTGCTGAAATCGATCGACAGGCTGGTCTGGTTCGCCAACAGGGTTTGCTGGATGTCACGCCCGATGCCTTGCGGCCCGGCAGTCTGAAACAGCGCCTCGTCGAAGCGCCCTTCGCGGATTGCCTGTGCGGCGTTCTCGAACGTGCACGGAAAACACGGCGCCGTCTCCGGACCGGTCGCACCACGATTCTGCGGGGTGCTCCAGATCGCGTAGCGATCGACCTGACCCCAGCGAGTCTGGTTCTGCAGGCGCAGCGTTTCACTGAAGGCGTGGTCAATCCTGATCGTCGCGATATCGATGTCCTGCTGCTCGGTATCGATGTTGGCGAGGCCGTAGTAATTGCTGATGCGGATCGGCAACTGCTCGCCGCTGGTCAGGAACGGGATGCCGTAGTCGACGAGATTGTCCTCGGTCTGATGCATGTAGCTGAGGGTCACCTGCGTGTTGCTGTCGAGTCCGAACGCGATAGACGGCGCAATGCCCCAGCGCTTCTTGGTGATCTCGTCGCGGCGCGCGATGTCCTGGTCATGCGACATGAAATTGAGTCGGAAAGCGGCGCCATCGATCGAATCGATCGTGCGGTTGACGTCAGCGCTGATGCGGCCGAGATCGTTGCTGCCGGCAGCCAGTGAACCACGCAGGAAGTTCTCGAGGCGCGGCGTCTTGCTGACCAGGTTGATGCTGCCCGAGGCATTGCCGGCACCGGCCATTGCTCCGTTCGGACCCTTGGCGACTTCGATCGCCTCGTAGTTGAACAGGTCATTGCGCGAGTACTGCAGACTGTCGGAAAAACCATCGATGCTGATGTCATTGCTCGCATCGAAGCCGCGCATGCGGATGAAGTCACCCGAACCTGCGCCGCCCTCGCCGACCTGCATCGTGATGCCCGGAATGTTGCGCAGCGCATCGGACAGACCCATCGCACCCTGGTCGATCAGCAACTGCTCGGTCAGGATCGTCACCGTCTGCGGCGTATCGACGATCGGCTGCGTGTACTTGGTCGACGACGGCTTCTCGGCCTTGTAGTCGTTCTTGTGTACCGGCGTCGCCTCGACAAGCACGCGCGAAAGTTCCTCGGCCTTGGAGTCGTCCGGCATGTCGTTGCCGCCATCCTCGGCATGCACGGAGGCACAAGTAGCGAGCGCGAGCACGATCGCAAGTGAAAGGCGGGACATCGGCACGCGCGACGGCGCGAAAGTGCGGGCAGCAATCATGATCAGAAGACTCCGGAAAAGGCATGGAGCCCGCTGGCGATGGCTGGCAGGGCAGAGTGGGAATGGCCGGACGTCGAGTCCGACCGGCCACGCATTCTAGATGCGAATGACTCTCATTGCTAGTGACGAATGCCGTGACTGCATGAGCTCAGCGCTACAACGCCAAGGTCAACCAGATCTCGTTGCGACGCATGAACCATGGCGTCAACGGTCCGTTGAAGCGTGCATACACCGGCTCGCCGGTCCACGCCAGATTCGCGACGCGCAACACTTCCTGCAAGCGGGTCAGATGTTTTTCGTAGTTCGAAGTCGACCAGAAACCGGAATAGCGGATGACGGCTACCCGAGTCGGCCCGACATTACGCAAGGTAACGCGAGCGTCGAGCGGTTCGGGCGCACTGGCTGCGGTCACCCCTTTCGGCAGCACGAACTGCACGACGTAACCGTCGGCTGCAGCGCTCTGCGTGACGGGCGCCGTCATCGCCAGTTTCTGCGGGGCTGCAGCCTGGGTCACCGGTGCGGTCATCGCCAGCTTCCGCTCACCCTTGTTCTTGCCGAAGATGTAACCCGCCAGAATCGGAAATGCCGTGTTGCCCGCCTTGTCGGCAGGACCCGAAACCACGACCTCGGCAACCGCATACGTCGGGTATTCGCGCACTTCTGCACCGTCGAGCTGGCGGACCATCCGGTACTCGGGTTCTTCAGTGGCTTGGCTCGGCATGGCGACGGCAATCAATGCGAGGAAGGAAAAAACCACAGAGCCGAATGACGCGGCACCAGGGCGAGGCTGGCGCAAATGACGAATCTTCATCGCCTCATGATGCCATGCTCGCGGCACGGCATGCGTTCCACAGCACGCTCGGCCATTATCTTCACCTCGCAAAATCGATCACCACGCGTGACGGCACCTCGCCTTGTGCCAACCGCGTGAAGACATCGTTGATCGCCGACAAGGGCTGCAGTTCGATGTCGGCCTTGACCTTGCCGGCCGCGGCGAACGCCAGCGCCTCGGCCATGTCGCGTCGGTTGCCGACGAACGAGCCGCGAATGGTGATGCAGTTGGCGACCACATCGAACAGCGGCGTCGGGAAATCACCCGGCGGAATGCCGACCAGCACGCAGGTGCCGTGCTTGCGTGTCATGCCCACGCCCTGCTTGAAAGCCGGCAATGACGGCGCGGTGATCAGCACGCCCTGCGCGCCGCCATCGGTGATTTTCCTGACCGCGGCGACCGGGTCATCGACACTCGCGTTGACGGTCGCGTCAGCACCGAGACGCTTGGCATGCTCGAGCTTGCCCTCCGCGATATCCACCGCGCAGACCTGCAGGCCCATCGCTCTGGCGTATTGCACGGCCAGGTGGCCGAGCCCGCCAATACCCGAGACGACGACCCATTCGCCGGGTCGCGCATGTGTTTCCTTGAGTCCCTTGTAGGACGTGATTCCAGCGCAGATCAGCGGTGCCGCTGCGCTCGGCGCAAGCCCAGCCGGTATGTGTGCGACGTAGTTCGGATCGGCAACGATGTACTCGGCGAAGCCTCCGTTTCTGGTGTAGCCGCCAAACTGCGCATCGGCGCAGACCGGCTCTCGCGCCGCCAGACAGAACTCGCAATGGCCGCATGCCGAGTACAGCCAGGGCACGCCGACGCGATCACCTTCCTTGACCGCGACAACACCCTCGCCGAGCGCAGCGACGATGCCGATGCCCTCATGGCCCGGCGTGAACGGCAGCAACGGCTTCACGGGCCAGTCGCCGCTGGCGGCATGCAGGTCGGTGTGGCAGACGCCACATGCTTCGGTCTTGACCAGGATCTGGCCTGGGCCGGGTGTCGGCATGGCAAGTTCCTTCAGCACCAACGGCTGGCCGAACTGTTCGACCTGGGCAACGTTCATCGTGTGCGACATGGGGAAGTCCTTGTAGGGAAGCGAGTCGAGCGAAACCGCGAGCTTGTCGTCTGCAAGGCGTCGCAGGGCGCGGTCAGTGCGAATGTTGAAGCCGCATGGATGCGCGACTGCGGCGCATTCGCGCGACAGCGCGCCACGCCGTAGTCAGGGAGACGTGGGCGATGGCATCACGCAAGACGAACGATCCTGCGCCGTGCGCGCGACGAAGCGTTGGCAACATCGGAATGAAGTGATGATGCAGCCTACGCCGGACGGTCGTTCGGCACCGTTCGCTGGCGCACGTGGCGCCGATGATCCGACATCGATCTCCACGACTCGCATGGCCCTCGCCGCGCCTTGCACCGCGCAGTCAGTCGCCATGCGGCAATGAGCGCCCTCATCGACACACGTTGAACACCGTGCGGCATTTGTTCACCGACAGCAGCCATGCCCCGACAACGTCTTTCGACCCCGCTCGATCGTCGCCGATGGGCTGACGCTGATGCCCAGGTCGACGCGCATCGAGGTGAGCACACGGCGCGCAATCGATGGTGCCCAACATCTGTCTCTGCACATATCGAGTCCCGAAGTGCTGACAGAGAGTGATGACTCCCGTGCACGCGCGCGATCGTCCGTGATGCGATCAGGAACGTTTCGAGGCGGAATGCGATCGTGCAGAATCATCAGGCATCGAAACCACCGTGTATGCCCTTCCCCCTGCAAAGGAATACGCCATGAGCACGACCGGATCGCGGGACCACCAGATATTCCCGGTACTGTCGCCGGCACAGATCAAAAGCGCGCGCCGTTTTGCAAGCGGACCGGAAACCGTCTTTGCGCCGAACGAAACGGTGTTCGCGGTGGGCGCACGCGGCGCGCCCTCGTGGCTCGTGCTGCGCGGATCGATCGATATATACCGTCGTGACGGGCTCACCCACGAAGCGCCCGTCACCACGCACGGCGAGGGTCAATTCACCGGAGAGGTCAATCAACTGGCCGGACGCGCCGCGATTGCCGGTGGGCGTGCCGGTGCAGACGGCTGCATGGCGCTGCCGTTCGATCCGGCGCACCTGCGCGCCCTGATGGTCGGTTCGGCCGAACTCGGCGAGATCGTGATGCGTGCACTGATCCTCCGGCGCGTCGGGCTGATTGCCGAAGGTGGCGCCGGTACGATCCTGATCGGCGTGCCGGAAAGCGCCGACGTGCTGCGCCTGCAAAACTTCCTTATGCGCAGCGGCCTGCCGCATCTCGTGCTCGACGTCCGCATCGATGGCGAAGGGCGCGAACTGGTCGAGCGCACCGGCGTGGCAACCGACGAACTGCCACTGGTCGTCTGCCCGACCGGGCCGTTGCTCAGAAAGCCGAGCAACGAGCAACTCGCGGCATGCCTCGGCGTGATCGCCGAGATCGACCCCGATCACATTCACGACGTCGCCGTCGTCGGCGCCGGCCCGGCTGGACTGGCGACAGCCGTCTACGCGGCATCCGAAGGCCTGTCGGTGATCGTGCTCGACAGCCGCGCGATGGGTGGTCAGGCCGGTGCGTCCTCGCGGATTGAAAACTACCTCGGCTTTCCGACCGGCATTTCGGGCCTGGCTCTGGCCGCGCGCGCATTCAACCAGGCGCTCAAGTTCGGCGCGGAGATTGCGATTCCGGTGGCCGTCGAGCAACTCGATTGCAGCGGTTCTTCGCTCGCGCTGGTGTGCTCGGGCGGACGACGCGTGCAGGCGCGCGCCGTGGTGATCGCGTCGGGTGCGCGCTACCGGCGTCCGACGGTGACGAATCTGGAGACGTTCGAAGGCGTCGGCATTTCGTATTGGGTGTCGGCGATCGAGGCACGCATCTGTGCGGACAAGGAAGTCGCGCTGGTCGGCGGCGGCAACTCGGCCGGCCAGGCCGTGGTGTTCCTCGCGCCGCAGGTGCAGCGCCTGCATCTGGTCGTGCGGCGGCCGCTGGCCGAGACCATGTCGCGCTACCTGATCGACCGCATCGAAGCACTGCCGAACGTCGAGGTGCATGTCGGCGCCGAGATCGATGCGCTCGAAGGCGACCATGCGAGCGGCCTGACCGCCGCGGTGTTCCGCGACCTGCGCAGTGGCGAGCGCCATCGGCGCGCACTGCGCCACCTGTTCCTGTTCATCGGTGCCGACCCGAACGCCGAATGGGCACGCGACTGCGTCGAAACCGACGCCAAGGGTTTCGTCGTCACCGGCAAGGGCGCACTTCCTCTCGAGACCAACGTACCGGGCGTGTTCGCGATCGGCGACGTGCGCGCCGATTCGACCAAGCGGGTCGCTGCCGCCGTCGGTGAAGGCGCCGCTGTCGTCGCGCAGATCCACGCGATGCTCGCCAAACAGTCCGCCGAAGGATCCATGTGATCACTGTGTGCGCACGCCTAGTCGCTTCGCTTGGCCCGCGAAGCGCCGTAGACTTTGCCTTTGACGACGGTGGGCCGCTGTGAACGAACAGAGTTCGGCAATCGGCGGGGAATACCAGGAATCGCGTCCGGTCTTCATCAGCTACGCGACTGCCGACCGCACTGAAGCACTGCGCGTCTGCAAAGCCATCGAAAGCCGTGGAACGAGATGCTGGATTTCCATGCGCGATGTTCCGCCCGGCGCGAACTATCAAGAAGCGATCGTGGCGTCGCTTCGCAACGCTCGTGCGGTGGCTCTGATCTTCTCCGACGCAGCCAACAGCAGCGACGAGATCAAGAAGGAGCTCTCGCTGGCCAGTCGCTATCATGTGCCGGTTATCGCACTCCGCCTCAACGACGTGGAGCCGAGAGATGCATTCGCCTACGATCTGTCGACACGTCAGTGGATCAACGCCTTCGAGGGCTGGGACACGTCGATCGACACTCTGGTTGACCGGATCAGGCAGATTTCAGGCTCGGCGCCAGTGGCCCGCGCGACTGCCGCACCTGCTTCCCGCCGGACGGCCATCTCGTCACGGCGCGCGATGGCGATCGCAGCCACGGGCCTGCTTACTCTGATTGCGGTTGCCGGGACCTGGTGGGCGCTGCGGACGCCCGAGATCGCCGCACGAAGCATGACCGTTCGCCTGACAGGCTTCCAGCTCCTGTCCGCAGATCTGCCTGCGACGCTGCGAGATACCGTGGACGCGGAGATTACCGCAGCATTCAACCTGGACGGTGCCGTGAGTGTTTCGACTGCGCCAGACCTGGCGCCTGGCAGGGCGCCTGCCTATGCGCTGGGTGGTACGATCCAGCGCGACGGGAATTCGTTCCGTGTCATCACCAGCATGGTCAACGAACGCTCCGGCGTAACCGTGTGGACTGACACGTTCGACTACGACGGCAACGAAGTTTCAAAGGTCCCACGCCACATTGCGGTGGATGCCGGCAATGTGGTCCGCTGCGGACTCTTCGGAGCGTCCACGTACTACAGATCGCTTCCTGACGAAGTCCTCAGGGACTACATGCAATTCTGTCAGGGACACTGGGATCCCAATACTCTGGAGGGACGCAAAGCGCTCGTTCCAGCGCAGCGGGTCGTTGCTGCCGTACCGGATTTTTCCTGGGGATGGGCCGCAGTCGCAGGTGCATACTGGAAAGTTGCATCGAGCGCGGACAGCAGTCGGATTGCCGAAGAGGCGCGCGAGAGTGGACGTCAAGCGGCCGACCGCGCAGTCGCCATCGACAGCAGGAACAGCGAAGCCCTCTACATCAAATCCATGCTGCTCGATCGGCGCGACTGGATCGGCCGGGAACGCCTTTTGAAGCGTGCCGTCGCGGCCCGTCGGCTCGATTGTGGATGCGAATACCACCAGTACGGGTGGATGCTGATGAACGTCGGCCGGACTGCCGAAGCGGTCGAACAATTGCGCCAGGCCGAAGACATGCTGGCCCTTTACGTCTACACGGCGTTGAATCTGGCTCAGGCGCTTGTCGTCGAGGGCAAGCTGGAACAGGCGGAGCCGTTTTTCGATGCTGCGATTGACCTTGCTCCGGACGCCGGCTTTGCCAAGCGGCTTACGACCTACAAGGCAGCGCAGATTGGTGATATCGACCTCTTGCTCGACCCGACCCTGCCGATTTCCGCAGAACTTCGCGAGGCCCTGCTGCAAGGCTATCGCGCGCTGGCGTCAAGAGATTCCGCGACCAAGGTGCAAGCCGTCCAGGGCCTGACAGCAGTGACGGAAGACCAGCACAGCGATGCAGTCGCCAGGCTTCTCGCAGCGCTAGGCGCGAACCACGAAGCGTTTCAGATCGCGTCCCGGCTGGCCACGACGAAGGAATACCCGGGGCCGTCGCTGTTCTGGGATCGGAGGATGCGCGGGATACTGTCCGATCCGGGCTTTCCGGCGCTGGCCACGCAACTTGGCCTTCTGGAATACTGGAAATCGACGCAAACGAGGCCGGATGTCTGCAATGAAAACGCGCCGCCGCCGTTCTGCCAGATGATCTGACGGCACACTGCGTGTTTGCCGTTGCGCCTCGCACCCGCGCTTCTCGTCCGTAGGCGGCGGCATTGCTGGTGTGGATCGATCGTGCGCGGTTAGCGCGATGGAACCATGACAATGTCGGATTGGATCGATGACGCTGCCAACGTCGGCCGGTCGATCGGAAATGTTCGCCGGCGCATGCCGTGGCGACGGGCACGGGTCACCCCGCCGTCGGTCCCTTGGCGCGCCGTTAACTGTCGCTAGAAGCTGGCTCAACGTTCACGAACGTGCGGATCACGTCAACGACCGCCCGTGGTTGCTCAAGTTCTGGACAAGCCTTGCTGTGATCAATAAGCGTGAATGGCAAGTCGGACCGGAGCGCGGACAAACGCCTGCCGACGTGAAGGCCGACCTGGGTCTCCTGCGCCCCCCACAAGATCGCTGCCGGGATCTGCAGTCGCTGCAGATACGGGGAGAGGTCATAACGAAGTAAACCTGTGGCGAACGGCAGTGCTGAATAGGCGGCGTTCGGCTGACGCGCCGAAAAGAGGAAGGCATCGACGATTTCCGGCGTAACCATGGCTGGGTCGAAAAACCCTTGCTGGCGGAACCAGCCGCGAATGAACGCGGTACGGTGGAACAGGGCCTTGTAGAATGCAAAGGCGACCACCGGCAGTTTGGCGAACGGCGTTATGGTTGTACGCGCGAGCGGTCCAAAACTATCCACCCCGAAATCCTTTCCGCCCGACGGTACGACGAGCATCATTCGAGAGACGAGGTCCGGTCGCCGCTCAGCCAATGCCATCGCGAATCCGCATGCCAGCGACTGCGCAACAATGACCGCCGGCTTGCAGATCGTGTCGAGCAACGCTTCCAGCGAAGAAACATAATCGTCGAACAGGATGAATCGAGCCGGATGCTCAGACGAACCCCAGCCCACCAGATCCGGCACGATCACGCGGTGCGTCGACGTGAACGACGGCGCGACGAAGGCCCATGTCCACGATGAAGCTCCGCCGCCGATTCCGTGAACAAACACCAGCGGATCGCCCTCGCCGGCCTCATACACCGCCATACGTCCGGATGGTGCGACGATGTCCCGCCGCTCGAATCCGTGGTCCGTCAGCGTGACGCCAGGTAACGAGATGCTCGCTTCCATTCTCATTTGTCCGATCGATGATCCGCTCGCGGCAACCGCTGCTGCGGCGAATGATCCCAATCTGCTGACCATTTTGTTGTCTCCTCGAATAGGGCACCGCCGCCGCTTGTGATCGTTATATCGTATATCACATGGAATATTCAATGCCTCTAGGGCAAAAACAGGCATGACCAGAACAGAAGGCAGCAGGAACCAGAACTACGACGCGCGGCGCCGCGAGCTACTCCTCTTCGCGCGCGCAAGGCTCGGCCGCGCCGCCGGCAGCCGAGCCAGCTTCCGGGAAATGGCGGAGGCATGTGACGTTTCAGTACCGACCCTGCGCCACTATTTCCGGCGTCGAGAAGACCTGATCATGGCCGTGATGGAGGAGAACCTGGCGGAGGGCAGACCGCATCTCGAGCATGTCGCCACGCCGAGGGGGTCATTTGCGGCGTCGGTGCGAGAGGCCCTGGCGTATGTCGTGTTCGGTTACGACCATGGAGTGGGCGAAGTCCACACGGTGGGGCTTACCGAAGGGCTCCGACACGACGACCTTGGACCCGCGTACGTGGACCTGGTGCTGCAGCCGTCATTCGATGCCGTTCGCCGCCGTCTTGACGCTCATGTTGTTGCGGGCGAAATGCGCGAGACGGACACGCACCACGCAGCGCTCTGTCTGTTGTCGCCGGTGGTCCTGTTGATGCTGCATCAACGGGAGCTCGGCGGAGCGAAACGTTATCCCATCGACCTGGAGCGCTTTCTCGAAGATCACGCCGCAAGCTTCGTGCGGGGAAATTCAAGGGTTTGACGAGCAATGGCCGCCAACACCTGAACGTGGCACTCAATGAGCGCCGTCGCCGCTGGAGGTGCAGTGCTCGGCCGAAGAGACGCCGACAGTATCCTTGCTCTTACTCCCACTC